>HF985704.1 GCA_000432375.1 Firmicutes bacterium CAG:103 | reverse complement strand
TGCGCGAGACGGTCAGCGTGGCGCTCTCGCCGGCGGAGTAGCCGCGCAGGGCACTGCGCAGTGCGTCGCCGGAGGAGACGGTCGTGTCGTCGATGGCGGTGATGATATCGCCCGCCTTCAGGCCGGCCTTCTCGGCGCAGCTGCCGCTGTTGACGGAATTGACATACGCGCCGTCCGGCATGTTGTAGTACTGCGCGGCGCTCGACGGGATGGCCTGCAGCGTGATGCCAAGCTGAGCACGGTCAGTCACGGTGCCGTTTTTCATCAGGTCGTTTGCGATGGCCACGGCGTCATTGACCGGGATGGCGAAGCCCAGACCCTCCACGCCGGAGGAGCTGTATTTCGCGGTCACGATGCCGATGACCTGACCGGAGGTGTTGTACACCGGGCCGCCGGAGTTGCCGGCGTTGACGGCGGCGTCGATCTGGAACATGTTGATGCCGCTGTCGGTGCCGTCGGAGGTGGTAATGGTGCGGTCGAGCGCGCTGATCATGCCGCTCGTCATGGTGAACTCCAGCTCGCCGAGCGGGTTGCCCACGGCGTACACCGTGTCGCCGACGGCCATGCTGTCGCTGTCGCCGAAGGTGACGGGCGTCACGCCGCTGGCGTCGATCTTGAGCAGGGCAATGTCGTTGTCCTCGTCCACGCCGACGATGGTCGCCTGATAGGTCGTGCCGTCGTAGGTGAGCACGGACACGCTGTAGCCGTACTGGTGCGCGGTGGAGATGACGTGGTAGTTTGTGAGCACATAGCCGTCATCCGTGATGAAAAAGCCGCTGCCGCAGCTCGCCTGGGAGCTGGTCTGGCCGAAGTAGTTGGTGTAGGTCACTTCCGTCGTGATGGCGACGACCTGCTTGCACGCCTGACTGTAGATGGCCGAGGCGGAGCTTGGGTCGGAGCTGACCGGCTGCGTCACGAGCGTGCCGTTGGAGCTCGAGGGCGTGCCGTTGGAGCTCGGGGCGGTGCTGCCGCCGGTCCTGCCGGAGCGGGTGATGAGCCCCGCGATCGCGCCGCCGCCAAGGCCGCCGAGCAGCGCGCACACGAGACACAGGCACGCGATGCGCGTGATGAGCCGCTTTTGCTCCGGCGTGCGCACGGTCTTGGGCTTTCTCGGGTGGTGCTTGTGCTTGGGCTTCTCGGCCCAGGCGTCGTCGTTCGGTGTGTAGTAGCGCGGCGGGGTGCTGCCCGCGTCGTCGNGGGGTGCTGCCCGCGTCGTCGCTGGGGTGGAAGTTCGCGTCCTCGTAGCTGTGCTCGGCCTCGGGGCGGACGATGTGGTACGTCATGTCCTCGCTGTCGTCGATCTTTGCGCCGCAGCTCGTGCAGAAGCTCGCGCCCGGCTCGAGCGCCGCGCCGCACTGCGGGCACACGCGGCCCTGCGCGGTGGTGTTCTCGGCATCCGCCTGCGCGGAAGTGTTTTCGGCTTCCGGCTGTTCGTTTTCGGGGAAATTGGAAGCGTCGTTCATGTTGTTTGCCTCCCGGCTGTGTTGTTTTTGAAGTGTCTATATCGTAGTCGATATTTGTAACACACGCATGAACAAAGGGCGAAGATTTTTCGAATATTCCCAAAAGCATTTGTGAACACTGCGTCCGATTTGTGAACGCGCGGCAAAAAACCGCCCGCACATCGTCGGATGTGCGGGCGGTAGGGCTTTGCGGGTGTTACCGGCCGAAGCTGCTGTCGGTCGTTTCATAGGTGTTGATGGCCGGCTGCGTGTCGGCATCGCCGCCGTACTTGATCGAGTCACCCTCGAGCAGCGGCTCGATGCCGTGCGCGCGCAGCCACGCGAGCGTGCGCGTGGAATCGGTCAGCGGGGTGTAGTCGACGTCGGCGTAGGTCGTTTCGCCTGTTGCCGGGTCGTACTGGCTGAGCTGATAACTGATGGTCACGGCATAGGCCGTGCTCTGCCGCGTGCCGCTGTCGGTCAGCCAGGCGCGGCCCATGGTGCCATCCGCGCAGTCGGGCACGATGGCGTTTTCGTACAGGTCGAGCGCCTGCTCGGCCGTGAGCTCCATGTAGAGGTAGTCGCCGCTTTCGGTCTCATAGCCGATGTTTGTGTAGGTGAGGTGCTCGAGCGTCACGGCCAGCTCCGGCGTGTTGCGCGTGGTGCGCGCTTCGTCGCAGTTGAGCACCTGCTCGATCTGCGCCAGACGCGTGCTCGTGTCGGGGAGCGTGTATTCGCGCATCAGCACCTTGCCGTTCGAGAGCTTGTAGGTCAGCTGCAGACTGGTGACGCTGGTGTCGTCCGTGATCTTTTCGCGCTCCGCCACGACGGCGCGGTGGATGTCCTCCACGGCCTGAATGTTCTCCGCCTCGGTGAGCGTGGAGTTGTAACTGTTGCAGATGATGCGCACGCTTTTGACCTGCGCGGTATCGGGGATGCGGCGGGCGTAGCCCGTGAGGTCACACTTTGCACCGATCACGACGAGGCAGCACACGGCCGCTGTGACCGCGCAGCCGCGCCAGACCGTGCGCGGGATGCGCAGGGACTTGCGGATGACCATCTCGCTGATGACAAAGCCGAGCGCTGCGCCGAGGACTGCCAGCAGCAGGAACGGCGCCAGATGTGCCCGGTAGGCCGGCACGTTGAGCAGCATGCCGTACACGCCGACCGGCATTGCCAGACCGGCGAAGAGCGCCACGATGTACTTCAGCACCGGCTTGAGCACCGGGATGGCGACGGTGTCGCCCGCGCTCTCCATGCGGCGGCGCCGGTAGAGCTGACCCGCGCACACGAGCAGCAGCAGCGCGAACGCCGCCCAGACGAGCGGATAGGTCCAGCCGGAGAAGTTGGCAATGGCGACCTCCGCCTCCGTGCCGCTGATCGGGCGCACCAGATCGGCGTGACCGACACTTGTGCGCCGCATGAACAGCACCAGCGGGGAGAGCCAGTCGACCGGCAGATCCACCATGCCCGACATGCCGTACACGAACGTGTAGAGCACGGATTCGATGAGCACCTGGAAGCCCACGGCGATGAAGTTCACGAGCAGGTACAGGCACGGCAGCATGACCACGTGGCCGGTGAACATGGCGCACAGCACGGCGATGCCGTAGAACACGACCGTCTCGAGCGCGAGTATGCCCAGCCAGATGAGCAGCGGCTCGATGACGAGTCCGAAACGCGTGGCCTCAATGAGCACGGCGAGACCGAAGACCACGACCTCGGCCGAAAGCAGCATCAAAAGGCCCGCCAGCAGGTGCGTGCGGAACATGCACCCGCGCCGGATCGGCAGGGAGGCGGCCAGCCCCGCGCCGCGCGGCGTGTACAGATAGCCGAACATGGCGGCGGCTGCGAGCAGGCCCGCGCAAAACGCTGTCAGCGGCAGCAGCATCTGCGTCTCGGAGAGAATGACGTTCGAGAGATAGCTGATCTGCTCGGTCGACACATACGGTATCGTCGAGCGCGCGTTGAGCAGCACACCCGGCAGCATGATAAACAGGATCACGCCGTAGATGACCCACAGCGGCCACCAGCGCGACAGGCACTTGCGAAACTCCGTTCCGTTACAGAAGGATGTCTTTGACGGCATAGTCCGCACCTCCCAGTTCATAAATAAAGATCTCTTCGAGCGTCAGCGGCACCACGTCGAGGTACTGCGGCTGCGCGGTGGACAGGCGGTTCGTGACCTCGGCGGCGTCGCCGTGCACGATCAGCGTGTACAGGTGGCCCTGACTGCTCTGGTGCAGGATGTCGAGCCCCTCGGGCAGTTTCGCCTCGTCCGGCAGGGCGACGAGCACCTTGACGATGTTGGCCTGCAGCTCCGTGAGCGGGTGCTCGAGCAGGACCTTGCCGCCGTTCATGATGCCCACGTGGTCGCACACATCCTCGAGCTCGCGCAGATTGTGCGACGAGATGAGCACGGTCGTGCCGTTTTCGGCCACGTCGGCCAGCACGAGGTTCCAGACCTGGCGGCGCATGACGGGGTCGAGCCCGTCGACCGGCTCGTCGAGGATGAGCACGTCCGGCCGCAGGCTCATCGCCAGCCAGAACGCGGCCTGCTTCTGCATGCCCTTGGACAGGCGGCGGATCTGCCGCTTCGGGTCGAGCTGAAACACCTCGCCGAGCTTCTGATAGCGTTCGGCGTCAAACTTCGGGTAGATGCCGCGGTAGTAGCGCATCATGTCCGGGATCGTCGCCTGCGGGAAATAGAACACGTCGTCCGGGATGTAGGCGATGCGCGCCTTGATGGCCGGGTTTTCGTACACGGGCTGGCCGTCAATGTCGATCGCGCCGCTGTCCGGGCGGTAGATGCCCGTCAGGTGGCGGATGAGCGTGGACTTGCCCGCGCCGTTCGGCCCGACGAGACCGTACACCGCGCCGCGCGGTACGGTCATGGTCACGCCGTCGAGCGCGCGGAAGCCGTCAAACGTTTTGACGACGTCTTTGACTTCAATCATGGTTCGTTCCTCCTTCGGGAATGCGGCGGCGCAGCTCCTCACTGCGCATGCCGAGGTACAGCAGCTCCTGCACGGCCGCGTCGAACTGCTGCAGCAGGGCGACCTGCCGCGCGGGATCGTCCGGGATCTGGGCGCAGACGTAGCTGCCGCGTCCGGCGACGGAGCAGATGTAGCCCTCCGTTTCCAGCTCGCGGTAGGCGCGCTGGATCGTGTTCGGGTTGATGGTCAGCTGCGTGGACAGCTCGCGCACCGAGGGCAGCTTTTCGCCCAGCGGCAGCGTGCCGGACACGATCAGCCGGCGCAGCCCGTCGCGCACCTGTTCGTAGATTGGCCGGGAATCGCGGTAATTGATCGAGATCGTAGTGCAACACCAACTTTCTGTAGCGTATTAACTGTATTAACCGTGTTGGTACAGTTAAGCTACCACATGCCGACGCATCTGTCAAGGGGTAAGATGGATTTCGGCAGAAAAAGTTCCCGGACACAATGAGCGTCCGGGAACGGCACTTATCTTATTTCTGCCCTTCGCGGCTCTCGAGATAGACCATGAGCGTCGCAATGTCGGCGGGGGAGACGCCGGAGATGCGGCTGGCCTGGCCGAGGCTCGCGGGGCGGATGTCGCTGAGCTTCTGCCGCGCCTCGAGCCGCAGGCAGGACACCTGCCGGTAGTCGAGATCCGGCGGCAGCAGCCGCTCTTCGAGCCGGGTGAACTCCGCCACCTGCCGCAGCTGGCGCTGGATGTAGCCCGCGTACTTGAGCCGGATCTCCGCCTGCTCGGTCACGACGCGCGGCAGCTCCGGCCGCGCGGGGTCGAACGGCGCGAGGTCGGCATATGTGATCTGCGGCCGGCGCAGGAGGTCGGCCAGGCTCACGCCCGAGCTCGTCGGCGCGGTGCCGTGCGCGGTGAGCATCGCGGCGAGGGCGTCCGACGGGGCGAGGTGCGTTTCCTCCAGCCGGGTGCACTCGGCGTCCACCAGCCGGTATTTTTCCTGCACGGCGGCAAAGCGCGCGTCCGATACCAGCCCAATCCGGTGGCCGATGGCGCTCAGGCGCTCGTCGGCGTTGTCCTGCCGGTGCAGCAGGCGGTACTCCGAGCGGGAGGTCATGATGCGGTACGGTTCGTTCGTGCCCTTGGTCACGAGGTCGTCCACGAGCGTGCCGATGTACCCGTCCGAGCGGCGGAGGATCATCGGCTCCCGGCCCAGCAGCTTCAGCGCCGCGTTCACGCCCGCGACGAAGCCCTGCACGGCCGCCTCCTCGTAGCCGGACGAACCGTTGAACTGCCCCGCGCCGTAGAGGCCGGGCACTTTCTTGGCCTCGAGCGTCGGCAGCAGCTCCGTCGGGTCTACGCAGTCATATTCGATCGCGTAGGCGCAGCGGGTCATCTCCGCGTGCTCGAGTCCCGGCAGCGTGTGCAGCATTGCGACCTGCACGTCCTCCGGCAGGGAGGAGGAGAAGCCCTGGATGTAGAGCTCTTCCGTTTCCAGCCCCATCGGCTCGATGAACAGCTGGTGCCGCGGCTTGTCGGGAAAGGTCATGATCTTCGTCTCGATGGACGGGCAGTAGCGCGGGCCGACGCCCTCGATCACGCCGGAGTAGATGGGGCTGCGGTCGAGGTTCGCGCGGATGATGGCGTGCGTGCGCTCATTGGTATAGGTCAGGTAACACACGGCCTTGTTCTCGACCGGCTGCGTGGTGGAAAACGAGAACGGCTCGATCTCCGCGTCGCCCGGCTGCAGCTCCATGCGCGAGAAGTCCACCGTGCGCGCGTTCACGCGCGGCGGCGTGCCGGTCTTAAAGCGGCGCATGCGCAGCCCCAGCGCCTTGCAGCACTCGGCCAGCGGCCCGGCGGCCGCTAAGCCGTCCGGCCCGGAGTCGCGCAGCACATCGCCCACGATCGTGCGCCCGTGCAGATACGTGCCCGTCGCCAACACGGCGGCGCGGCAGCGGTACACGGCGCCGTTTGCCGTCACGACGGCGCTGACGCGGCCGTCCTCTGTCTCGACGGCCACGACCTCCGCCTGCTTGACGCGCAGGTTCGGCTGCAGCTCGAGCGTGTGCTTCATCACGGCCTGATACTTCCGCCGGTCGGCCTGCGCGCGCAGCGAGTGCACGGCCGGCCCTTTGCCGCGGTTGAGCATCCGGTACTGGATGCAGGCCCGATCGGCTGCACGCGCCATCTCGCCGCCGAGCGCATCGAGCTCGCGCACGAGGTGGCCCTTGCCCGTGCCGCCGATGGCGGGGTTGCAGGGCATATTGCCGATGGCGTCCATATTGATGGTAAAGCAGACGGTGTCCAGTCCCAGCCGTGCGGCGGCCAGCGCGGCCTCAATGCCCGCGTGGCCAGCGCCGACGACGGCGACGTCACAGCTTCCGGCGTCATAACGCATGACGAGATCCCTCCGGATTCTTATTAGAATAACAACAAAACTTTATTTTACCCGTTTCGCGCCCCGAATGCAAGAGCGGCGGGGCATGCGCGGGGGCAAAAACGGTTGTGCAGCATCCGCACAACAAAATTTGAAAAAGGTCTTGCTTTATCGTGCTAATGTGGTAATATAACAGCGTGCTAACAAGCAAAACAAAATTTTGAGAATATGACGAAGGAGAACCGACATGAAAAAGATGACGAAAGTGATCTCGCTGGCGCTCGCGCTGGTGATGTGCCTGGCGCTGTGCGCCTGCGGCAGCAAGACGGACGACGGCAACACCGCTGCCGACGGAAAGAGAACCTTTATTATGGGCGTCGATCCGGAATACCCGCCGTTCAGCTATCTGGGCGACGACGGCAAGTACACCGGCTTTGACGTGGAGATCGCTCAGGCCGCCTGCGATCTGCTCGGCTGGGACCTGCAGGTCTTTGGTGTGAACTGGGATCAGAAGCTGGTGCAGCTCGATGCCAAAGAGTGCGACTGTGTCTGGTCCGGCATGACCATCCTCGACAGCATGAAGGATGCCGGCTATGTGCTCTCCAAGCCCTACTACGATAACACGCAGGTCATCATGGTCAAGGAAGGCAGCGACATCAAGTCCTCCGCGGATCTGGCCGGCAAGAACGTGGCCGTGCAGCTGGGCACCTCCGGCGAGTCCCTCCTGTCCGAGGGCGGCGACCTTGAGAGCCTGGCCAAGACCTTCGGCAAGCTCACGACCTGTGACAGCTTCCTCAAGTGCTTCACCGAGCTGGGCGGCGGCGCCGTGGACGCCGTGATCGTCGACAAGCCCGTGGCGACTTCTTATGCGCAGGAAAACGCCGGCTTCACCATCCTCGACGAGGAGCTGGGCGCCGAGCAGTACGGCATTGCCTTCCGCTCCGGCGATCAGGAGCTGTGCGACGCCATCGAGGGTGCGGTGCAGCAGATGGTTGACAACGGCACTTACGCGAAGATCGCTGCGAAGTATCCCGACATCGTCAACAACCTGACCTACCTGAACAAGTAAGCACGACAGAAATTCCATCACGTCTCCCGGAGGCTTTTGCGGCCGCCGGGAGCGTGTGCGTAACAGTGAGGATCCTTTATGACTTTACTTACGATGATCATGAAAATGAGCGAGGGTCTCGGCAAGACCTGCGCCATTTTCTTTCTGACGATCCTGTTCTCGCTCCCGCTGGGCATGCTCATCACGCTGCTGCGTATGAGCAAGAACAAGGTCGTTTCCAGCGTGACCCGTTTTGTGATCGCGGTTTTGCGCGGCACGCCGCTGATGCTGCAGCTGCTCGCCGTGACCTATGGCCCGTACTACCTCTTTGGTACGGCCGTCGCCAAGAACAAGCTCATCCCCGTCGTCATCGCCTTTGCCATCAACTACGCGGCCTATTTTGCCGAGATCTACCGCGGCGGCATTGAGTCCATCCCCGTGGGGCAGTATGAGGCGGCGAACGTCCTGGGCTACACCAGGGCGCAGACTTTCCTGCGCATCATTCTGCCGCAGGTCGTCAAGCGCATCATGCCCAGCATCACCAACGAGGTCGTCACGCTCGTCAAGGACACCTCCATGGCCTTCACCGTCTCCTATCAGGAGATGTTCACCATCGGCAAGCAGATCGCCAACTCCCAGACCAGCTTCATGCCGTTCCTTGTGGCGGGCGTGTTCTACTTCGTGTTCAATGCCATCGTTGATTTTGTCATGGGCAAGATCGAAAAGCGCATGGACTACTACAAATAAGGAGGTGCCGTCATGAGCGTATTGGAACTCAATCACGTCAAAAAGTCGTTTAATAACGGGACGCTGCACGTCCTCAAGGACATCAGCCTGAGCGTCGAAAAGGGCGAGGTCGTGGCCATCATCGGCCCGAGCGGCAGCGGCAAATCCACGCTGCTGCGCTGCGCCACGCTGCTCGAGCGCATCGACTCCGGCGAGGTCTGCTTTGACGGGCACTACGCCGCACGCACGGGCGACGACGGCGCCGCCGTCTACGCCGACAAGGCGGAGCTCAAGCAGATCCGCAACTATTTCGGCCTCGTTTTTCAGCAGTTCAATCTCTTCCCGCACTACTCTGTACTCAAAAACGTTATGGACGCGCCCATCTGCGTGCAGAAGCGCGACCGCGCGGAGGTCGAGGCGTCCGCGCGCAAGACGCTCGAGAAGATGGGCCTCGGCGACAAGGCCGACGCCTATCCGTGCCAGCTCTCCGGCGGCCAGCAGCAGCGCGTGGCCATCGCCCGCGCGCTGGAGATGAACCCCGAGATCCTGTTTTTCGACGAGCCGACCTCCGCGCTCGACCCCGAGCTCACGGGCGAGGTGCTCAAGGTCATCCGCGCGCTCGCCGAGGAGCACATGACCATGGTCATCGTCACGCACGAGATGGCCTTTGCCCGCGCCGTGGCTGATAAGGTCATTTTCATGGACGGCGGCGTCATCGTCGAGCAGGGCGCGCCCGAGGCGGTCTTCGGCGATACGCAGCAGGAGCGCACGAAGCAGTTCCTCGCGCGCTACAATGAGCGGCCGTGACAAAAATGTAAGAGAAAATTCAGCTTTTCCCTCTTGCACCGCCGTGCAAGATTCGGTATGATAAAAAGCGCATCGGGTTCCGGTGCGCTTTTTTGATTTTTCATTTGGGAGGGCTTCCCTTGAAGCATACAAAACGGATCGCGGCGCTGCTGCTTGCGCTCGCGCTGTGTTTTTCCTGCGCAGCGTGCAGCAAGACGGTCGGCAGCTACCGCGTGGTCAAGACGCTCGGCACGGAGCAGTTTCGCATCGGCTTTCGGGACGGGGATCAGGCGGCGGTGTATGTCAATGCCGCGCTCAAGGTCCTCGCGGCCGACGGGACAATCCACAGCCTCGCGCTCAAGTGGTTCGGCACGGACAACACGACCTTTGACAGTGATGCCAATGCGCTCGACGCGCTCGGCGACATTCCGCAGCGCACGTTCATCATGGGCCTGAACGAGGAGCGCTTTCCCATGAGCTACGCCGACGGCGACGGTTACAGCGGCTTTGACGTCGAGCTCGCGCAGGCGGTCTGCGCCCGCCTCGGCTGGACGCTGCAGTATCAGCCGATCTCGAACCAGAACGCCTATGTCGAGCTCTCAAGCGGCAATGTCGACTGTGCCTGGGGCGGCATGGTGCTCGACCAGACCGACAGCAAGGACAGCAAGAACAAGAAAAAGCAGAAGATGACGCTCACCGCGCCGTATCTCGAAAATGAGCTGCAGCTCATCGTGCGCGGCGACTCGAAATACCGCACGGCCGGCAGCCTCAAGGGCACGACCGTTCTGCTCGGAACGGACGAGACGTATATGGCCGCCCTCTCGACCGACGAGAAGCTCATGAAAGCCTTCGGCGCGGCTCAGCGCGTCACCGGCGGGTCGAAGGCCTGCTTCGAGGCGCTCTCGGCCGGAGACTGCGCCGCCATCGTGGCCGACAGCACGGCGCTCGCTTATTATACGCACTGACCGTCTGGTCGCCCGCGCGGGGCTCTGCGCGGGCGGCTTTTTGTGCGGCGGGGTGCGCTTTTTCGCCGCGATCCGCAAAAAGAGCTCCCGCTTTCGCGTCAACTGTGCTATACTGGCTATGTCCGCGCCTGCCAGACCGGCGGAAATTTTTTACTCGCGCGGGCAGAAACACAGGTACGCCTATGTCGAACAGCAACAATAAATATAAAACCCTCGTGTCCAACACCATGCTCATCAGCCTCGGCACCTTCGGCAGCAAGCTGCTGGTGTTTTTCATGGTGCGCTTTTACACGAGCTATCTCACCCCCGCGGACTACGGCACCGCCGACCTCATCACGCAGACGGCCAATCTGCTCTTCCCGCTCATCAGCCTCGGCATCACGGACGGCGTGTTCCGCTTCGCCGTGGACCACACCGAGCAGCGGCGCAACATTTTCTCCGTCGGCGTGTATACGATCCTGGCGGGCGCTGTGCTACTCGTGGCCATTTTGCCGCTGCTGGGGCTCTTCCCGCAGTTTGACGGGTTTCTCTGGCTGATCGCGCTCTATACGATGTGCTCGTGCTTCCACTCGCTGTGCGCGCAGTTTGTGCGCGCCGAGGGACACACGGCGCTCTACGCCGTGCAGGGCATGATCAATACCGTGCTCGTCATCGGGCTCAACGTGCTCTTCCTCGTCGGCCTGCGCATGGGCATCACGGGCTATGTGCTCTCCGTCGCGCTGGCGGATCTGGCGTGCACGCTGCTTTTGTTCGTGCGCGAGCGGCTCTGGCGTCAGCTCATGCTCCGCCCGGGCTGGGCGGCCGCGCGCGAGATGCTGGCCTACAGCATCCCCATGATCCCGACGACGGTGTTCTGGTGGATCACGAGCGTGTCCGACCGCTACATGGTCACGGCCTACCTCGGCGTGGACGCCAACGGTATTTACGCCGTGTCGTACAAGATGCCGACGATCCTGTCGCTCGTGTCGAGCATTTTCATGGAGGCGTGGCAGTTTTCCGCCGTGTCCGAGGCGCAGGGCAGCCGGCGCGAGCACATCCGCTTCTTCTCGAAGGTCTGGTGCTCGTTCCAGTCGGTGATGTTCCTCGCCGGCGCGTGCATCATTGCCTTCGCCGTGCCGGAGATCCACGTGCTCACGACCGAGCAGTATTACGGCGCGTGGCTGTATGTGCCGGTGCTCGGCATGGCCATGGTCTTTTCCGCGTTCGTGAGCTATCTCGGCAGCGTCTACATGGTCGAAAAGTGCAGCAAGCGCACGTTCGTCACGTCCATGATCGGCGCGCTGCTCAATATCGCGCTCAACTTCCTGCTCATCCCGTCGAAGCTCGGCGTGCAGGGCGCGGCCATCGCCACGTGCGTGAGCTATTTTGTCGTGTTTGTCATCCGGGCGGTGGATGCGCGCAAGTTCATCCCGTTCCGGTTTTATACCATCGGCGTCACGGAAAACTGCATCCTGCTGACGGTGCAGACGCTCTTCATCGTCCTGCAGCTTCCTGGCTGGAAGATCGCGCAGGCAGTGTGCATTTTGCTGCTGCTCCTGCTCAACCGCAAGCCGCTCATGGACGGGGCGGGGAAGATCATCCACTTCCGCCGCTGATGCCTCGATACTTTTCTCGGAGGATTCGAATTTGAAGATTTGGAACAGCCTGTTTGGGAAGCTCTTTATGACCTTCCTCATCTCTATGGTGCCGGTGCTCGAGCTGCGCGGCGCGATCCCGATCGGCGTTGCGCACGGACTGGATTACCGCGCCGCCATCGCGGTGTCTATCGTCGGCAACCTCGTGCCGGTACCGTTCATCGTGCTCTTCATCCGCAAGATCTTCGCGTGGCTGCGCACGAAGAGCGAGCGGCTCAACGGCTTTGTCACGCGCATGGAGCAGCGCGCGCTCAAAAAGTCGGACACCGTGCGCCGCGCGCGCTTCTGGGGCCTGTTTCTCTTCGTGGCCATCCCGCTGCCGGGCACCGGCGCGTGGACGGGCTCACTCATCGCCGCCATGTTGGATATGCGCGTCAAGGAGGCCTTCCCGCCGATTGTGCTCGGCGTCGTCACGGCCGGCATCATCGTCGCCGTCGTGACGTATGGCGCGGCGTCGCTGCTGTTTTAATTCCAACGAGGACCGCTTCGCCGGGCTTTTTGGCGCACGCAAAAAAATCCCGCTGTCCGATGGGACAGCGGGATTTTTCTGTTTTTATGTACGGTTTACTCGGCAAACGCTTTTTCCAGCGCCTCGAGCTCCTCGCGCAGCTCGTGCGGCAGCTTGTCGCCGAACTGCTCGAAGTATTCGCGGATGCCCGCGCAGTTTTCGCGCCAGCTCTTCGCGTCGAGCGTCAGCAGCTCCTTGAGCGTCTCGACCGTCACGCCGCTGCCGGCGATGTTGATATCCTCCGGCTTCGGCTCATAGCCGATGGGCGTCTCATCCGCGCCCACCTCGTCGAAGCAGCGCTTGAGGATCCACTCGAGCACGCGCAGGTTGTCGCCGAAGCCCGGCCACAGGAAGCGGCCGTTGTCGTCCGTGCGGAACCAGTTGACGTTGAAGATCTTCGGCGCGTTCGGCAGCTTCTCGCCCATGTCGAGCCAGTGCTGCCAGTAGTCGGCCATGTTGTAGCCGCAGAACGGGCGCATGGCCATCGGGTCGCGGCGCACGACGCCGACAGCGCCGGTCGCGGCGGCCGTCGTCTCGGACGCCATCGTTGCGCCGACGAACACACCGTGCGCCCAGTCGCGGGACTGGTAGACCAGCGGGGCGGTCTTTGCGCGGCGGCCACCGAAGATGATCGCGCTGATCGGCACGCCTGTGCCCTTGAAAAACTCCTCGCTGATGCACGGGCAGTTCTCCGCCGGAGCGGTGAAGCGGCTGTTCGGGTGCGCGCCGCGCGTGCCGTCGCTGCCGTCCCACACCTCGCCCTTCCAGTTGCGCAGGTGGCCCTTGGGCGGCTGCTTGGTCATGCCCTCCCACCAGACGGTCATGTCGTCCTCGTTGAGCACGACGTTCGTGAAGATGGTGTTTTTGCTCGTGGAGGCAAGCGCGTTCGGGTTAGATCTCTCGCTCGTGCCGGGGGCGACGCCGAAGAAGCCGTTTTCGGGGTTCACGGCCCAGAGGCGGCCGTCCGGGCCGACGCGAAGCCAGGCGATGTCGTCGCCGACGGTCCAGCACTTCCAGCCGTTTTTGCGGTAGCCCTCGGGCGGGATGAGCATGGCGAGGTTCGTCTTGCCGCACGCAGACGGGAACGCGCCCGTCACATAGCGCACTTCGCCTTTGGGGTTCTGGATGCCGAGGATGAGCATGTGCTCTGCCAGCCACCCCTCGCGGCGGCCGAGCACGGAGGCGATGCGCAGCGAGAAGCACTTTTTGCCCTGCAGCACATTGCCGCCGTAGTTGGAGTTGACGGAGATGATCTTGTTCTCCTCCGGGAAGTGGACGATGTAGCGGTTCTCGGGATCGAGCGTGACCTTGGAGTGCACGCCGAGGATGACGTCGCTGCTGTCGCCGAGCGCGTCGAGCACCTTCGTGCCGATGCGCGTCATGATGGCCATGTTCAGCACGACGTAGATCGAGTCCGTGACCTCGATGCCGTACTTGGCAAATGGGGAGCCAATCACGCCCATCGAGTAGGGGATGACGTACATCGTGCGGCCAGCCATGGCGCAGCGCAAAATCTCGTGCAGCTTGGCCTTCATCTCGTCCGGATCCATCCAGTTGTTCGTGGGGCCGGCCTCTTCGCGGGTCCTGGAGCAGATAAATGTCCGGCCCTCGACACGCGCCACGTCGTTGACGTCGCTGCGGTTGAGATAGCAGCCGGGCAGCTTTTCTTCATTGAGTTTGATGAGCTCGCCGGTTTCCACGGCGATCTTGCGCAGGGATTCGAGCTGGGCCTCCGAGCCGTCGATCCAGACGATCTCTTTCGGGGTCGTGAGTTCGGCAGTTTTTCGCACCAGCTCCAGTACGGACGGGTTTTGCGTCAGTTCCATGTTGTGAGGTTCTCCTTTTTGACTAAAATTTCTCGACCTTGATCCGTATCTATACTACAATTCTCTGAAAACACCTTACACCATCCCGCCGCGCCTGTAAACCCCAAAACGGAAACTTTTCCTGTGAACCTTTTCACACAGACGCATTTGTGCTACAATGCGCGCAGACATCTCTGACCCGAGGAGGGGAGCGAAATGTGGAAAACCATTGTGCCGGCGGCGGCGGTGCTGGCAGCCGAGGCGGTTATCCGCCGGAAGATCAACGCGCTGCCGGCCGAGACCTTCCCGCTGCGCATCGGGCAGCGCGTGCAGCTGCGCCGGGCGCATAACCGCGGCCTGCTGTGCAGCAAGTTTGCACGAAAGCCGAG
>HF985703.1:3459-22994 GCA_000432375.1 Firmicutes bacterium CAG:103 | reverse complement strand
TTGAGCGCGTCCTCGATGCGCAGCTTCTTTTCCTTCATCTCGGTCTCGGTCGCAGCGCCGACCTTGATGACCGCAACACCGCCGGACAGCTTTGCCAGGCGCTCCTGCAGCTTCTCCTTGTCGTACTCGGAGGTCGTCGTCTCGATCTGGGCGCGGATCTGCGCGATGCGGGCCTGGATGTCGTCCTTGGAGCCGGCACCCTCGACGATGGTCGTGGTCTCCTTCGTGACCTTGACCTGACGCGCGCGGCCCAGCTGAGCCAGCGTGGTGTCCTTGAGCTCCATGCCGAGGTCGGTCGAGATGACCTGGCCGCCGGTCAGGATGGCGATATCCTGCAGCATTTCCTTGCGGCGGTCGCCGAAGCCGGGGGCCTTGACGCACACGCAGGTGAACGTGCCGCGCAGCTTGTTGAGGATGATGGTGGCCAGCGCCTCGCCCTCGATGTCGTCGGCGATGATGACGAGCTTCTTGCCCGCGTTCAGCACGGCCTCGAGCACCGGCAGGATCTCCTGAATGTTCGAGATCTTCTTGTCCGTGATGAGGATGAGCGCGTCGTCAATGACGGCCTCCATCTTGTCGTTATCCGTGACCATATACGGGGTGACATAGCCGCGGTCGAACTGCATGCCCTCGACGACCTCGGAATAGGTCTCGGCGGTCTTGCTCTCCTCGACGGTGATGACACCGTTCTGGCTGACCTTCTCCATCGCCTCGGCGATGAGCTTGCCGATGTGCTCGTCACTGGAAGAGATCGCGCCGACACGCGCGATGTCGCCGCTGCCGCTCACGGGCTGGGAGTTGGTGCGGATGGCATCGACAGCCGCTTCGGTCGCCTTCTGGATGCCGCGGCGCATGACCATCGGGTTCGCACCGGCGGCCAGGTTCTTCAGACCCTCGCGGATCATCGCCTGCGCCAGAACGGTGGCGGAGGTGGTGCCGTCGCCCGCGACGTCGTTGGTCTTGGTGCTCACTTCGCGGATGAGCTGCGCGCCCATGTTCTCAAACGGATCCTCGAGCTCGATCTCTTTTGCGATCGTCACGCCGTCGTTCGTGATCAGCGGAGCGCCGAACTTCTTGCCCAGCACCACGTTGCGGCCCTTGGGGCCGAGGGTAATCTTGACGGTATCTGCAAGCTGATCCACGCCGCGCTGCAGCGCCTTGCGTGCTTCTTCACCATAAATGATCTGTTTTGCCATAATGATAGCCTCCTAAAATCAAAGCGGTTGGATTACTCGACGACAGCCAGAATGTCGCCCTGACGCACGATGGAATATTCCTCGCCGTCCACTTTCACGGTGGTGCCGGAGTACTTGCCGACGATCACGCGGTCGCCCGCGGCCACGGTCATCTTCACTTCGTTGCCGTCCACCATGCCGCCCGGGCCGGCTTCGACGACCTCGAACATCTCGGGCTTCTCCTGCGCGGATGCTGCCAGGATCAGGCCGCTCTTGGTCTTTTCCTCTGCCTTGAACTGCTTGAGGATCACACGGTCTGCCAACGGTTTGAGTTTCATAATCTATATGCCTCCTAATATTGAATACAAAAAAGCGATGCGTTAGCACTCAATTCCTCGGAGTGCTAACGCATCATACTATACCACAATTTTTCGGATTATCAAGCCCCTGGCGAAATTTTTTTGTAAACGTTTTGTGACCGCGTTTTTTCGTCAGGCGTGGACAAATTCGCGCGTCTCGTGGCCGCCCGCGGTCTCGGGGTGGAAGAAGGCCATGTTCGCCGGCACGAGGAAGTTCACGCCGCCGGGGATGAGGTCGAAGTTTACGTGCTTGCTCCAGAGCGCCTCACCGTCGATGTTCACGACGAGATCCTGCTCGCTGTCGATCTCGAGATGACCGCCCTCGAGATGGGTGATGAATTTTTCCAACTCACGGTAGCGGCCCTTGGCGTACTTGCCGACGAGCCGGATGAACTGCAGGCGCGAGACATCGCGCACGACGAGAAACTCCAGCTTGCCGTTATCGGGCCGGGAGTCGGTGATGGGGTTGAAGCCGCCGCCGTAGAACCGGCCGTTGCACGCGCAGATGAGCGACGTGCCGCCGCTGTAGTCCATGCCGCAGCCGCGCACGGTCAGCGGCTGGGCGATGCCCTTGAAGAGGTTGGCCACGGCGGACAGCACATAGCTGTCGTGATACTGGTGCACCTCGGTGCCAATGCGCGCGTCGATGCCGACGGAGCAGATGTTGACCGCGTAGCGCCCGCAGCACTCCATCACGTCGAGCGGACGCACTTCGCCGCGCACGAGATCGCTCAGGTCGAAAAAGCGGTCCTTTTCCTCGCCGAACATTTTGATGAAGTCGTTGCCCGTGCCGCAGGGGAAGTGGGTCACGGCGACGTTATCGTGCCCGACGGCGCCGTTGACGCACTCGTTGAGCGTGCCGTCGCCGCCGCAGGCATATACCCGCAGCTCCTCGCCGGAAGCGGCCTCGGCCTTGATCTTCGCGCACGCATCCATGGGCGCGGTCGTGATGTAGACCTCGTAGGCGTCCGCGCTGCCCTCGAGCGCGAGGCGCGCCTGCTCGGCCACGTATTCATGCCGGTCCTTGCCGCCGGCGACGGGGTTGACGATGAACAGATGTTTCATAGCTCCATTCCTGCACTTTCGACAAAATAATACCATTACTATACCCCGGTCGGCGGGGACGCGCAAGAGGGGAATCGTGAATATTTGCGATTTTTTAACTACCGGTGTGAAATATATGCGGCCGTGCGTCGGATATGCGGCTTCACACGTCTTTCGTGTACTGGAACAGGTCGCAGCGGAGCGTGCCGTTGTAGAGCTTGCGCTTCTTGTCTGCCGGGCGGCCGAACGCGCGCTCAAACTCCGTGTGCGAGCTCAGCAGGTAGAGCCGCCAGTGCTCCGTTTTGGCATAGGCCGCGCCGAAGGCGGTGTAGAGCGCCTCGGCCTCGCGCTTTTCCATCAGGCGCTCGCCGTAGGGCGGATTCGTGACGATGACGCCGCGGTCGGTCGTGCGGTCAAATTCCCGCGCGTCCGCCACCGCGAAGGTGATGCAGTCGTCCACGCCGGCGCGGCGGGCATTGTCGCGCGCCATGGCGACGGCGCGGGGGTCGATATCCGAGGCAAAGATGTGATACTCGCCGTGAAACTCGCGTGCGCGCGCTTCCTCGCGCGCCTGCGGCCAGACCCCGGCCGGCAGCCACGCCCACTGCATGGCCGCAAAGTCGCGCGCGATGCCCGGTGCGCGGCCTTTGGCGGCCAGCGCCGCCTCGATGGCGATCGTGCCGCTGCCGCAAAACGGGTCGCAGAAATCGCCCCGGCCGCGGTAGCCCGCGATGTCCACGAGCGCGGCGGCCAGCGTCTCGCGCAGGGGCGCGGCCACGTGCGCCGGACGGTAGCCGCGCTTGTGCAGCGGCGTGCCGGTCGTGTCGAGATAGAGCGTGGCCGTGTCGTGCACGAGCGAGAACTGGATCTGGTACAGCGCGCCGGTCTCGGCAAACCACGTCACATGATAGCGCTGCTTGAGCGACTCGACGACGGCTTTTTTGATGATCTTCTGGCAGTCGGGCACGGAGTGCAGCGCCGACTCCAGACTGTAGCCCTTGACGGGGAAGGCCGCGTCCGCGGGCAGGTACTGCGCCCACGGCAGGGCCTTCACGCCCTCGAAGAGCGCGTCAAACGTCGGGGCGGGGAAGCTGCCCAGCTCGAGCAGCACGCGCTCGCCGAAGCGGCAGCGGAGGTTCATGCGCGCGATGTCCGCGTCCGTGCCCGTGCAGCGCACGCGGCCGTTTTCGGGCATGACGTTGCGCAGGCCCATGTGGCGCAGCTCGTTGCCGAGCGGGCCCTCGAGCCCGAACAGGCACGGCACGCACAGTTTGTGCTCAGGCATCGGGCGTGTCCTCGGTTTCGTCAGATTTTTCGGGCTCGGCCGGGGCTTCCGGGGCTTCCGCTTCCGGCTTGGCCTCGGGCGTTTCCTCCGGAGCGGTCTCCGGTTCGGCTGCGGCCTCTGGGGTCTCCTCCGGTGTGGTTTCCGGGTCGGCCGGGGTCTCGGGCGTCATGTCCACGAGCTCGAACGTGATGTCCGGCAGCTTCTGCTCGTCATACTTGCCGCAGAGGATGCGGATGAACACGACGATGGCATAGATCAGGCAGGCGACGGCCGCGACCGTCAGCCCCTCGACCCAGCCCTGCGGGATGCCGCCGACGTAGTCCACGCGCACGATGGCGTCTGGCAGGTAGTCGGCCGCGTCGTCACTGTCGCCGATTGCGCCGATCTTCTGCAGATAGTCATGGTTGTCCGTGTACCAACTGTAGATCTCGGACGAGACGGCCTCCGGCATGGCCTTGACCGTGCCGGTGACGCGGATGAAGCTGTCGATGGAGTAGCTCTGGCCCTGCAGGACGCTGGTGGTCGCATCGGCAATGGTCTTGACCGAGGCGTCCCACCGCGCGGGGAAGCGGAAGGCCACGAGCTGCCCGCCGATGGGCACGACGGCGTACTGCGCGCTGCCGCCGGCGGGGTCTTCGAACGTGTCGAGGATGAAGATGATGTCGTGCTGCACGAACGTGCCGGGGTCGGCGTCGAACGTGCCTTCGATACTCTGCGCGCCCTTAGCGATACGGAACACGCCGAAGCCGGAGGCCGCCAGCAGCACCACGGCCGCCAGCACGCCCGCGATGCCGCGCCAGAGCGCGTGACGCCAGCGTGCGCCATGCTCGGCCTTCTGCGCGGGGGCGGCTGTTTCCGGGGCCTCTGGGGCCTTCGGTGCTTCCGTGCCTTCCGGAGCCGGAGCGGTTTCCGGCTGGGTAGTCTGTTCGATGTTTGTGGTTTCCGGCGCGGCCGTATCGGGGGCCTGCTGAGCCGGGGTCTTGTTTTCGTCCATGAGGAACTCCTTTCTCAGATCGTAGCGGCGGTGTCAAGCATGGCGTCGAGCACGCAGCAGGCGAGCGCGGCCTCCATGACCGGGATCGCCCGCGGGGCGAGACACGGGTCGTGCCGGCCGTTGATGCGCAGCGGCGTCTCCTCCATTGTGGCCAGGTCGACCGACGGCTGCTCGCACGCGATCGACGGCGTCGGCCGCAGGGCCATGCGCACGACGAGCGGCATGCCGTTGGTGATGCCGCCGTTGATGCCGCCGGCATTGTTCGAGGCCATGGTGATGTGCCCGTTTTTCAGGCGGATGGGGTCGTTGGCTTCGCTGCCGCGCATTTCGGCGAGGGCGAAGCCGCGGCCGAACTCCACGCCCTTCACGCCGGGGATGGCATAGAGCATGCCGGCGATGCGGCTCTCCATGCCGCCGAAGAGCAGCCCGCCGACACCGGCGGGTACGCCCGTGACGACGCACTCGAGCTCGCTGCCGACGGAGTCGCCGGCGCTGCGCGCGTCGAGAATGGCGCGCTTCATGTCAAAGTTCAGCTCCCTGCCCGTCGCCTGGCCGACGCGCACGGCGTTGGCCGTGATCGTGATGCCGCGGCGCTCGAGGATCTGCCGGCAGACTGCTCCGGCGAACACGAGGCAGGCCGTGAGCCGGCCGCTGAACGGGCCGCCGCCGCGCAGGTCGGCGTGGCCGCCGAAGCGCACGGTCGCGGCGTAGTCCGCGTGGCTCGGGCGCGGGATCTCCGGGTGGTAGGCCGCACTGTCCTGATCCTTGTTGCGGAAGATGGCCGAGATCGGCGCGCCGGTCGTCACGCCGTTGAGGATGCCGCTCATCACGAGCGGATCGTCCGTCTCTGAGCGGTGGGTCGTCAGGTCGGACGAGCCGGGGGCGCGCCGGCGCATCTGGATGCGCACGGCGTCCATGTCGATGGCCTCGCCGGCCGGGACACCGTCGAGCACGACGCCGATCGCCGGGCCGTGCGACTCGCCGAAGATCGTCACTTTTACGCGTTCGCCATAGGTATTCATGCGTTTGCCTCGCTGTTCGTTCAAAATAAAGGATACAGATAACCATACAACATTTTTCCGGTCTTGTAAATGCCTTTTGCGTGCGCGCGGGGGTCATGGACGCGCGGATTTTACAGATTGGACATGAAAACGCCGTGCCGGTTGCTTTATAATAAGAACAAATTGTGAAAATGATACCCGGCGCGCAAGTGCGCCGGCGAAGGAGGCAATATCACATGAGCCAGAAAGTGCTCGTCGTGGAGGACGATAACAACATCGCAGAGCTGCTGCGTCTGTACCTGCAGAAGGACGGGTTCGAGGTCTCGCACGCGGCCGACGGCGGCAAGGCCGTCGAGATGGCCAAGGAGATCCAGCCCGACCTCGTGCTGCTCGATATCATGCTGCCCGTCATGGACGGCTGGCAGGTCTGCCGCGAGCTGCGCAAGACCATGAAAATGCCCATCATCATGCTCACCGCCAAGGGCGAGACCGAGGACAAGGTCTCCGGCCTGGAGATGGGCGCGGACGACTACATCGTCAAGCCCTTCGAGGTCAAGGAGCTGCTCGCGCGCGTGCACGCCGTGCTGCGCCGCACCGGCGACGACGGCAAGCCCAAGAGCAAGAAGCTCACGTTCGACAAGCTCGTCATCAACCTCGACTCCTATGAGCTGATCGTCGACGGCAAAAAGATCGACACGCCGCCCAAGGAGATGGAGCTGCTGTACCACCTCGCGGCGACGCCCAACCGCGTCTACACCCGCAACCAGCTGCTCGACGAGGTGTGGGGCTTTGACTACTTCGGCGACAGCCGCACCGTCGACGTGCACATCAAGCGCCTGCGCGAGAAGCTCGAGGGCGTGTCCGACAAGTGGACGCTCAAGACCGTCTGGGGCGTGGGCTATAAGTTCGAAGCGGAAGAGACGTAAGTGAAGAGTATTTATTTCAAAAACTTCGCCGCGACCGCCGTCATGGTCATGTTCAGCTTCCTCATCCTCGGCACGGCGTTCGTGTTCCTCGGCCGCAGCTATGTCATCAGCGAATACCGCGACAACATGGTCTCCAACGCCGAGGAGGTCAGCCACGCCGCGCAGGCGCTCGTGCGCGACGGTGAGCTCTCGAACTGGGACCTGCGCATGGTCATCAGTACCCTGGCGCAGTCGACCGGCAACCACATCTTCATCACGGACACCGATGGGACGATCGTGTCCTGCTCGTGCCGCAACATCGCCTGCGAGCACCTCGGCCGCACGGTCGGCTCGGCGCAGCTGACGCAGCTGCGCAGCGACGGCAAGCTCAACCTCATCACGAACCTCGGCGGGTTTTATGCCTCGCCGCACTACGTCGTCGCGCAGCCGATCACCATCGGCACGGACGCGCGCGTGATCGGCTACGTGTTCGTGGCCACGAACAGCGCCACGATCATCGACGGCTGGCGAACGTTCGTGTGGGTGTTTCTCGCCGCGTCTGCCGCCGTGATGATGATCGCGCTGCTGCTCTCGCTCGTGACGAGCAAGCGCATGGCTCAGCCGCTCGACGAGATGGCCGTCGCGGCCAAGAAGTTCGCCCACGGCGACTTTTCCGCCCGCGTCACGGACGACGGACGCACCGACGAGGTCGGCGCGCTCATCTCGGCCTTCAACACCATGGCCGACTCCCTTGAGACGAGCGAGCAGCGCCGCAACGCCTTCATCGCCAACGTCTCGCACGAGCTCAAGACCCCCATGACCACCATCGCCGGCTTTGCCGACGGTATTCTCGACGGCACGATCCCCAAGGATCAGGAGGACAAGTACCTCGCCACCATCGCCGACGAGACGCGCCGGCTCTCGCGCCTCGTGCGCAGCATGCTCGACATGTCGCGCCTTGAGAGCACGGGCGAGGATCTGACGCGCCGGCGCGAGTTTGACATCTCGGAGAAGATCGTCAGCACCATGCTCAGCTTTGAGGCGCGCGCCAACGACAAGCAGCTCGACGTGGACCTCCAGCTGCCCGAGGACTCCATGCCGGTGCTCGCAGACCCGGACGCCATCACGCGCGTGCTCTATAACCTGATGGACAACGCCGTCAAGTTCGCCGCGCCCGGCAGCACGCTGTGCGTCTCGCTCTGGAAGTCGGAGGGCAAGGCCTACGTCTCCGTGCGCGACCACGGAGAGACCATCCCGCCCGACGACCTGACGTTCATCTTCGACCGCTTCCACAAGTCCGACCGCAGCCGCAGCCTCGACCGCGACGGCGTGGGGCTCGGATTGTATCTGGTCAAGAGCATCCTCGACGCGCACGGCGAGGACATCGCCGTCACGAGCCGCGACGGTGTGACGGAGTTCGTGTTCACGCTCACGCTCGCAAAGCCCGCGCCCAAGCCCACCGCCAAGCCCGAGAGCACTGGCCGCCGGGGCGGGCGCAAGAGTTCATGATTTGTTCGCGGAATTCATAAAATGTTTGTTTTCCATTCATAAGCAGCACAAAATCACGTGCTATCATCAAATCGTTCCTTGGGAGGGACACCACAATGTACGACAACGTCCGCAAACCGGAGTCCGACTGGTATGAGGCCGGCTACACTGCGCCCCGCACCGATACCGCAGGCACCGGCTGCTACGACTCTTACTGGAGCCCGTCGCAGGCCGCCGCGCCGAAGAAAAAGCCCCATCAGGGGCTGAAGATCACGATGATCATCCTCGGCGTGCTCGTACTCATCATCGCGTCCTGTTATGTGTTCGCCGGCCGCGGCCGGGATTCCATCTCCCCCGACGGTGAGCCGGGCCAGCACGGCAGCGTGACGCTCCCCCGCGAGGACACGGACGATGACACCACCGTCACCGGCAAGAATGAGCTGCCGACCGCGCCGACCGACCCCGGCGTGACCATGACGCTCCAGCCCGCCGGGGGCAGCGCGCTCTCGCTGCAGAGCGTGTATGCCAAGTGCCTGCCGTCCGTCGTCGGCATCCATGCCGACATCAGCCGCAGCGAATACAGCACCGGCACGGGCATCGTGCTCACTGCCGACGGCTACATCGTCACGAATACGCACGTGCTCGACGGCGCCAAGGCCGTCACCGTGACGACCTCGGACGGCACCGAGTACACCGGCAAGCTCGTCGGTGCGGACGCCGTGAGCGACATCGCCGTGCTCAAGATCGAGGCGCAGGGCCTCACGCCCGCCGAATTCGGCGACTCCAGTTCCCTGCAGGTCGGTGACGACGTCGTGTCCATCGGCAACCCGCTCGGCGAACAGCTGCGCTGGACGATGACCAACGGCATCATCTCCGCCATCAACCGCGACATGGTCTATAACGGGCACAGCATGACGCTCCTGCAGACCAATGCCGCCATCAACGAAGGCAACTCCGGCGGCCCGCTCATCAATATGTATGGGCAGGTGATCGGTATCACGAATATGAAGGCCCTGTCCACGGGTGTGGAGGGCATCGGCTTTGCGATCCCGACCGCGTCCATCCGCCCGATCGTCAATGCGCTGCTCGCAGACGGCCGCGTTTCCGGCCGCGTGAGCATCGGCATCACCGTGGGCGCTGTGTCTTCCGCCGCTTCCGAATACTACGATCTGCCCGATGGGCTGTATATCAGCGCCGTCGCCGAGGGCTCAGACGCCGAAAAGCAGGGCATCCAGTCCGGCGATATGCTGCTGGCCGTCAACGGTCAGGCCGTGACCACCACCTATGATGTCAGCGCCGCGAAGGATGGGCTGAAGGTGGGCGACACCGTCACGCTGACCATCTACCGCGACGGCAAAACGTTCGACGTCGATGTCAAGCTCGTCGATACGAACGACATCTCTTAATTTGCTAGTTTCTCCCTCCTCATATTCTCCTCTCTATTGAACGAACCCCAGATGGGTAAAACCATCTGGGGTTTGTTCTATGTTGTGATGGCGTGATGCTGCTGCGCTGTGAAATTGAGCCGCAGGGGAAGGCTTTCCAGATCCGGACCTTCCGGCGTCCACGGTGATGCACTGCACCCCGTCACGCCAGCACAGCCGTGAAGCAGTGCCACTCCTCGAGCGTGTCGTGCGCCGTGACGGTGAAGCCCGCGCGCGTGAGCGCGGCGGCCACCTCGTCCTCGCGCCCGTCGATGATGCCCGAGCACACGAACGTGCCGCCCGGGGTGAGAAACGCCGGGGCGAGCGCGGCCAGCGGGATGATGACGTCGGCCACGATGTTCGCCAGCACGATATCATATCCCGTGCCGAGACGGCGGCGCAGGCCGGCGTCGGCAAGAATGTCGCCCGCGCAGACGGTGAACTTGTCGTCATAAAACCCGTTGAGCGCGGCGTTGGCTGCCGCGACCTCCGGGGCTTTGGGGTCAATGTCGCAGCCGGTGACGTGCGCGCAGCCGAGCAGCAGCGCGCCGATGCCGAGAATGCCGCTGCCGCAGCCGAGGTCGAGCACCGTCCTGCCTGCGCCGGCGCAGTGCTCGAGCGCGGCGAGGCACATGCGCGTCGTGGCGTGGCTGCCCGTGCCGAAGATGAGGCCGGGGTCGAGCCGCAGCGGCAGGCGGCCGTCCGCCGGCGCGTCGAGCCACTCGGGCACGACGACGAGCCGTTCGCCTGTCTCGATCGGCTGATAGTACTGCCGCCAGTTATTTTCCCAGTCGCTGTCGCGCACGGTCGCGGTTGTCAGCTCACGGCCGATACCGGCGCGGATGGCGGCCAGCTGCGCGCGGCCGTCGTCATCATCGGCAAGGTAAAACTTGATGCGCGACACGCCGCGAAACTGCGCCTCGAGCGCGTCGTCCACATAGTCCCAGTACTGATGGTTCTGCTCCAAAAACTGCTGAAAATCCGTCTCATCCTCCACGACCATGCCGCCCGCGCCCAGCTCGGCCAGCTGCGCGCAGACGTCGTCGATCTCGTCGCTGCGGGTGGGGACGGACACTTCGATCCATTGCATCGGGCATTGCCTCCTTTGTGCGTTTTCCTGCGCCGATGATAGCACAGCGGGGCCGGGAATGCAAGAACGCGAAAAAGGTCCCTGCGGCATTGCCGCAGGGACCTCATGGGGATCGGGATGCTGCTTACTCCGCTTCGTCGGAGATGAAGCCGTAGCCGCCGTTTTTGCGCCGGTAGACGACCGACACGGCGCCATCGGCCGCGACATCACGAAAGACGAAGAACGTGTGCTCGAGCAGGTCCATCTGCAAAATCGCTTCCTCGACGCTCATGGGCTTGATGGGGAAGCGCTTGCGGCGCACGACCTCGAACGCGCCGGCCTCGACCGTGTCGTCCGCGGGGACGTACTCCGGCTGCACCTCGCGCTCAAACGCGCCCTCGCGCAGCTTTTTGGCCAGGCGGGTCTTGTTCTTGCGGATCTGGCGCTCGATCGTCGCCACGGCGGAGTCGACGGAGGCGTACATATCGCTCGTCGTCTCGTGGGCGCGGAAGAACGTGCCGTTGTTCTTGATCGTGATCTCGGCCGTGAAGCGGCCGCGCTCCGTGCTGAAGGTGACGTTTGCCTCGCTTTCGGTGCGGAAGAGCCGGTCGATCTTGCTGACCTTTTTCTCCGCGTACGCACGCAGGGAATCGGACGGGGCCATTTTCTTTTCGATGAACGTGAACTTCATAAAACGCCACTCCTTTCAGGTTTTCCACTCCGGGTCGCCCCGGATCTGTTGACTACAGTGTAACCGGTTTTGCGGCAAAAAGAAAGGGACATTTTGTGAATCTTTTTCCATGACCGCATCGCCGGCCATTTTGGCGTTGGCCGGGCCTCAGCCCTTCTTGGCCTCCGCCTTGGCGAGAAACTTGTCCGCCATGATGAGAAAGCGCTCGTGCGTGCCCTGACCGATCGGGCCGGCGTCGTCCTCCGCCGTGACGCGGAACACGAGGCGGCGGCGGTCGACCTCAACGAGCTCGGCCTTGGCCGTGACGTGCATGCCGACGGGCGTCGCCGCGTCGTGCGACACGTCGAGCTTCGTGCCGACGCTGCTCTGGCCTTCCTCCAGGCCATCGGCAATGGCGTTGCAGGCGGCGTTTTCCATCAGGGCGATCATATACGGCGTGGCGAACACCGGCAGCGCGCCGGAGCCGACCGCGGCCGCGGTATTTTCAGGCGTCACGACGGTCGAAGCAGTGCCGACGGCGCCAACGGAAATGGACATGGTTATCGTCTCCTTTACTTTTGTTTGTAAGTACCCCCGGCTGACGGCTGGGGGTAAGGGTAGTTTAACATGGATTCTATAAGAACGCAACCCAAATTGCGCGCCCGCGCCCGGCCCGTGTTAACGTTGTGTCATTCCTTGCAGGACGGGGGGCGCGGTGCTATAATATAAAATTGTCCGATCGGGTCGTTCCCGGCCGGGCGCGTCCCGCCGAAGCCATCGGCGGAGATCATTTGGCTTCCGCCATCGCCATTGGCGGAGCAGGGAGGAAAAACAATGAAAAACACCGAAAAAACCATGGACAAGATCGTCGCCCTGTGCAAGAACCGCGGCTTTGTGTACCCCGGCTCCGAGATCTACGGCGGCCTCGCCAACTCCTGGGACTACGGCCCGCTCGGCGTGGAGCTGAAAAACAACGTCAAGCGCGCCTGGTGGCAGAAGTTCGTGCAGGAAAACCCCTACAATGTCGGGCTCGACTCCGCCATCCTCATGAACCCGCAGGTCTGGGTGGCTTCCGGCCACGTGACGACGTTCAATGACCCGCTCATCGACTGCAAGTCCTGCAAGATGCGCCACCGCGCCGACAAGCTCATCGAGGGCTGGCTGGCCGAGAACCCCATGCCCGACGTGAACGTCGAGGCCATGACCAACGACGAGATGGTCGCCTTCATCCGCGAGCAGAAGATCCCCTGCCCGGGCTGCGGCAAGAGCGACTTTACCGATATCCGCAAATTCAACCTCATGTTCAAGACCCACCAGGGCGTGACCGAGGACACGGCCGCCGAGGTGTATCTGCGCCCCGAGACCGCGCAGGGCATTTTCGTCAACTTCAAGAACATCCAGCGCACGACGCGCCGCAAGATCCCGTTCGGCGTCTGCCAGATCGGCAAGAGCTTCCGCAACGAGATCACGCCGGGCAACTTCATCTTCCGCGTGCGCGAGTTCGAGCAGATGGAGCTCGAGTTCTTCTGCGAGCCGGACACCGAT
Source organism: Firmicutes bacterium CAG:103 (assembly GCA_000432375.1). Lineage (GTDB taxonomy): Bacteria > Bacillota > Clostridia > Oscillospirales > Oscillospiraceae > CAG-103. Next base: position 10,035 of record HF985703.1, on the reverse strand, counting down.
CTCGAGTGGTTCGACTACTGGCGCAGCTTCTGCCACGAGTGGCTCAAGGGCCTGAACATGCAGGATGAAAATCTCCGCCTGCGCGACCATGAGAAGGAGGAGCTGAGCTTCTACTCCAAGGCCACGACCGACTTTGAGTATCTGTTCCCGTTCGGCTGGGGCGAGCTCTGGGGCGTCGCCGACCGCACGAATTACGACCTGACCCAGCACCAGAAGTTCTCCGGTCAGGACATGGACTATTTCGACCAGGAGAAAAACGAGCACTACATCCCCTACGTCATCGAGCCGTCGCTCGGCGCGGACCGCGTGACGCTCGCCTTCCTGTGCGAGGCGTATGACGAGGAGGTCGTGGACGCGGCCAAGAACGACACCCGCGTCGTCATGCACTTCCACCCGGCGCTCGCACCGTTCAAGTGCGCGGTGCTGCCGCTGTCGAAAAAGCTCTCCGAGCCCGCGACTGAGCTCTATCACAAGCTGCAAAAGCGCTTCATGTGCGACTATGACGAGGCCGGCTCGATCGGCAAGCGCTACCGCCGCCAGGATGAGATCGGCACGCCGTACTGCGTGACGTTCGACTTTGAGTCCGCAGAGGACGGCTGCGTGACCGTGCGCGACCGCGACTCCATGCAGCAGGAGCGCATCCCCATGGAGCAGCTGGAGGACTACATCGCCGCGCGCATCCGGTTTTAAGCCATGCCGAAGATCGTCCCGCCGCCGGACCCGACCGTGAAGGAAGAGCCCGGCGCGCAGATCGCCCGCTGGCTCGGGCCCGTGGGCGGCGGCTTCGTGCTGCTGCTGTCGGTGCTGATGATCGTGTTTTGCCTCACGCGGGGCGCAAATCCCGTGCCGGGCTACACCCCGCCGCACGACAGCGAGTACTACGCCCAGCACCTCGACGAGCTTGCGCAGGAGCTCAATGAAAATGTCCTGCCCGTGCTCGACGAGACCGCGCACGCCGAGGTGGGGGAGGACACCGTCACCGTCACGGCGTCGGAAAAGGAATACGTGCCCGTGCGCGGCGCGGTGCTGAAGTTTTACGACGCGGCGCTTTTTACGTTTGAAAAAGCAAATCAGAATTAGAGAAAAGGAAGAATCAACATGAAACACGGATTTATCAAGGTTGCAGCGGCTGCTCCCGAGATCCGGGTAGCAGATCCGATGTTCAATGCGGATGCCGTCATCCGCGCCATGGACGAGCACGCACGCCTCGGCGTGAAGGTGCTCGTGTTCCCGGAGCTGACGCTCACGGGCGCTACCTGCGGCGATCTGTTCTACCAGAACACCCTGCTCGCAGGCGCGGCGGCCGCGCTCGAAAAGGTCGTCCAGGCGTCCGAGGGCAAGGACATGCTCGTGTTCGTCGGTCTGCCGGTCGCGCAGGGCGCGAAGGTGTATGACGCGGCGGCTGCCGTGTGCAACGGCGAGCTGCTCGGCGTCGTGCCGGCTAGCTGCCCGGGCGACAAGCACTTCGCCCTGCCCGGCGCGCTGCTCGACGACATTCAGATCGGCTCGCTTGGCCCGGTCGATTTCCACCCGCAGCAGCTGTTCCAGCACAGCGCAGTCAGCGAGCTGAACGTCGCCGTGCTCGTCGGCGCGGACGTGTCCGCCCCGGTGTCCCCGGCCGTGCGCCATGCGCTCGCCGGTGCGACCGTGCTCGTCGAGATGGCGGGCTTCCCGATGGCGACGGACTCCGCCTGCCGCGTGACCACCGCCGCGCGCGCCGAGAGCGCGAAGCTGCACGCCGGCGTCGTGCTGGCGGCTCCCGGTTTCGGCGAGTCGAGCACCGACGCGACGTATTCCGGTCTGTGCCTCGTCGCCGAGGACGGCAAGGTGCTCGAGAGCGCCGAGGACGGCTGCTCCGACGTCGTGACGGAGCTGGACGTGCAGCTGCTCATCGCCGCGCGCCGCAAGGACGCGACCTTCACCGGCGATGCTGCGTCCTACGTCGTCACCGAGTGGGGCGAGGGCGTGGAGGAGACCGTACTCACCCGCCCGTTCGGCAAGTACCCCTACCGTCCGGACGACCCGGCCGATTACCACGCCGCGGCCAAGCGCCTGCTGCACATGCAGGCAGCCAGCCTCGTGCGCCGTATGCAGTATGCCAATCTCAAGCACCCGGTCGTCGGCATTTCCGGCGGCGTGGACTCCACGCTCGCCGTCATCATCTGCGCCGAGGCTGTGAAGATGATGGGCCTGCCGGCCGACTACGTCACCGCCGTGACCATGCCGTGCTTCGGCACGACCGACCGCACGAAGTCCAACGCCATCATCGTGTCCGAGCAGCTCGGCGCGACCGTGCGCGTCATCGACATCGGCGAGAGCGTCATGCAGCACTTCAAGGACATCGGCCACGACCCCGAAAACCGCAACGTCGTGTACGAAAACTCGCAGGCGCGCGAGCGCACCCAGATCCTCATGGACGTGGCCAACGGCTTTGCCGACGGCGGCATTCATGTCGGCACGGAGGACATGAGCGAGTTTGCCGACGGCTGGTGCACCTACAACGGCGACCATATCTCCATGTACGACGTCAACGCCGGCTCGACCAAGACCATGGTGCAGATGGTCGTGCGCTACGTCGCCGAGACGACGGACGATCAGGTGCTCGCCAAGGCCCTGCTCGACGTGCTCGACACGCCGGTCAGCCCCGAGCTGCTGCCCCCGACGCGCAACGGCGAGATCGCCCAGAAGAGCGAGGACTCCGTCGGCCCGTACAACCTCCAGGACTTCTTCCTGTACTACATGGTCGATCACGGCTTCGCGCCCGAGAAGGTGCTGCGCCTGGCCGATATCGCCTACGGCGACGAGTTTGACCATGCGACGCTCAAAAAGTGGCTGCGCAGCTACTGCCGCCGCCTCTTCAGCCAGCAGTTCAAGCGCTCCTGCCTGCAGGACGGCCCGACGCTCAACGGCTTCAGCTTCTCGCCGCGCACCGGCTTCAGCATGCCGTCCGACGGGTCGGATGCCCTGTATCTGGCGACCGTGGATGCGCTGAAGTAATTGCATCATCAAAAATTGTCATGGGCGGACGTGCAAACTTTGCACGTCCGCTCTTGATTTTTTGCGCCGGATTGGGTAAGATACTCCTGCGCTATATCCCGCCCGGAGCGGGAACAGCAGCTTAGGAGGTATAAAAAATGAACAACAGCAATGGTAAGACCCGGCGTCTGGCTGGGCTTGCACTCTTCACCGCCATCGTCGTCGTGCTGCAGCTGCTCGGCAGCTTCATCAAGGTCGGCCCGTTCGCCGTGTCGCTCGTGCTGATCCCGATCGTGGTCGGCGCAGCCGTTTACGGCGTCAGCGCCGGCGCGTGGCTCGGCTTCGTGTTTGGCGTCGTCGTCACGATCGCCGTCGTCACCGGCGCCGATCAGGGCGGCTACATCATGTTTTCCGCGCGCCCGGTCATGACCGTGCTCGTCTGCCTCATCAAGGGCACGGCGGCAGGTTATGTGGCCGGTCTGCTCTATCGCGCCATCGGCAAAAAGCACCCGCTCGCGGGCGTCATCGTCGCGGCCGCGGCCGCCCCGGTCGTCAACACCGGGCTGTTCGTGCTCGCCATGGTGCTGTTTTATCAGCCGCAGCTGCAGGCATGGGCCGGCGGCACGGCTGTGGCAACGTATGTCGTTACGGGTCTCGTGGGCGTGAACTTCCTGCTCGAGCTGGGCGTGAACCTCGTCCTGAGCCCGACCATCACCCGGCTGATCGCGGCCGGCAAGAAAGGCCCGGTGGACTGATATGCTGCTGGCTCTGGACGTTGGCAATACGAATATTGTGATCGGTTTTCTCGACGAGTCCGGCATCCGCAACATTGCCCGTCTGGAGACCGACCGCGACAAGACCGCGCACGAGTACGCCATCTCGCTGCGGCAGGTGATCGAGTTTTCCGGCATCGCGCCGGAGAACATCGACGGCGCGATTTTGTCGTCCGTCGTGCCGCCGATCAACGGCGCGCTCATCGCCGCCGTGCGGATGATCACGGGCATCCGCCCGCTCGTCGTCGGCCCCGGCATGAAAACGGGGCTGAACATCGCGCTCGACAATCCCGCCACCATGGGCAGCGACCTCGTCGTCGGCGCGGCCGCCGCGCTGGCCATCCACGACCCGCCGCTGATCATCATCGACATGGGCACGGCCACGACCATGACCGTCATTGACCGCGAGGCGCGCGTGCTCGGCGGGGCGATCATCCCCGGCGTGGGCATCTCGCTCGAGGCGCTCGCAAACGGCACGTCGCAGTTGCCGCACATCTCGCTCGACGCGCCGAAAAAGTGCATCAGCACCGACACGGTCGAGGCCATGCGCTCCGGCAGCGTCTACGGCACGGCGGCCATGCTCGACGGTATGATCGAGCGCATGGAGGCCGAGCTCGGCGAGCCCGCCGCCGTCATTGCGACCGGCGGCCTCGGCGGCTGCATCATCCCGTACTGCCGGCGCGAGATCACATACGACAAGAACCTGCTGCTCAACGGCCTGTGGGCCCTGTATCAGAAAAACAAGCGCAAGCGTTAAGTGCGCGCACCGACGCGGCGGCGTCACGGAGCTGTTTCCGTGACGCCGCTGTTGTTTTCCCGCCGCGGCGCGCCGCAGGAAAATCGACCGGAATGTCCCTTGACCGTTTCCGGGATTTCGGATATGATAGAAAGATAACAACACGAAAGGAGGTGCGCGCGTGCGCAAAGACTGGTTTGAGGACGACAATGAGATCCGCCTGCTGCACCGCGGCAAGCGCCGGCTGCTCGACATTGTGTTCGGCCGTACGATGGTCATCACGCTGCTGCTCGTGCTGCAGATCGCCATCATGGTGCTCGGCGCGCACTATCTCGGCCGCTACTACCCCGCGCTGACGATCGTTTTGCGCGTGATGAGCGTCGCGGTCATCATCTACCTCGTCAACAAGTCCGGCAGCGCGACGACGAAGATCACCTGGATCATCCTCGTCATGGCGCTGCCCGCGTTCGGCGTGCTGCTGTACCTGTTCGTGCAGCTCGATATCGGCCACCGCTACGCCAACCGCCGCGTGCAGGAGAGCATCCTGAGCACCGTGCAGTACGTCCCGCGCCAGACCGAGCTCATGGCCCGCCTGCGCACCGAGCTGCCCGAGGTGCACAACCTCGCCGAGTACACGCTGCGCTCCGGCGACTACCCCGTGTATGAAAACACTGCCGTCACCTACTACCCCATGGGGCAGGACAAGATCGGCGCGCTCATCGAGGCGCTGCAGTCGGCCGAGCACTTCATTTTCCTTGAATATTTCATCATCGAGGAGGGCGACGTCTGGGGCCGCATCCTGAAGATCCTGGAGGAGCGGGTGCGCGCCGGCGTCGAGGTGCGCGTGCTCTATGACGGCACGTGCACGTTCTACCGCCTGCCGTACGGCTATCCCAAGCGCATGGAGGCGCTCGGCATCCGCTGCAAGATGTTCGCGCCGCTGCGCCCGCTCGTGAGCACGTATTACAACAACCGCGACCACCGCAAGATCGCCGTCATCGACGGGCGCGTCGGCTTCACCGGTGGTGTGAACCTCGCCGATGAATATGCCAATCTCGTGAGCGTCTACGGCGTGTGGAAGGACACGGCCGTGCGTCTCGAGGGCGAGGCCGTGCGCTCGCTCACGCTCATGTTCCTGCAGATGTGGGGCATGGACGAGCGCGAGCCGGACACCGATTCCTACGGCCGCTATCTCAATGTGCCCCTGCGCCCGCTGCCGGGCGCGGGCGGCTACGTGCTGCCGTATGCCGACAGCCCGCTCGACGACGAGCGCGTGGGCGAGTGCGTGTATCTCGACATCCTCAACCACGCCGAGCGCTATGTGCGCATCTTCACGCCGTACCTCATCCTCGACGAGACGATGGTCATGACGCTCACGTTCGCGGCCAAGCGCGGCGTGGACGTGGAGCTCATTTTGCCGCACGTGCCGGACAAGAAGTTCGCCTTCGCCCTCGCCAAGGGGCACTACCGCGAGCTGCTCGACGCCGGGGTGAAGATCTATGAGTATACGCCCGGCTTCGTGCACGCGAAGGTGTTCGTCAGCGACGACCGCAAGGCCGTCGTCGGCACGATCAACCTCGATTACCGCAGTCTGTACCTGCACTTTGAGGACGCGGTGTATCTCTATGACTGCCCGTGTATCAAGGACATCGTGGCGGATTTTGACGCCACACGCGCCCAGTCGCAGATCGTCACGCACGGCGACCTCGCGCGCATCCCGCTGCACACGCGCATCGCGGCCGCGCTGCTGAAGCTTGTTGCGCCGCTTATGTAAGCGGTTGTTTGAAGGAAAGGGGAACATCATCATGTCAAAATGCTATCTGCTGTTTGCCGAGGGGTTTGAGGAGTGCGAGGGTCTCGTCACGCTCGACATCCTCCGCCGCGCCGGCCTGGAGGCATACACGGTGTCCATTCAGGACGCACACACCGTCGTCGGCGCGCACGGCGTGCCCATCACGTGCGACCGCACGCTGCCGGAGCTGCTGGCAGCGCCGCCGGAGCTTGTCGTGCTCCCGGGCGGCATGCCGGGCACGACGAATCTGGCCAAGAGCCCGGCCGTGGAGGCGCTCGTGCGCCGGACGCTCGAGCACG
>HF985703.1:0-3451 GCA_000432375.1 Firmicutes bacterium CAG:103 | reverse complement strand
ACGCTCGAGCACGGCGGCCGCGCGGCCGCCATCTGCGCCGCGCCGAGCGTGCTCGCGCAGTACGGCCTGCTCGCCGGACGGCGCGCCACGTGCTACCCCGGCTTTGAGAACCGGTGCACCGGCGCGCACATGGTCGATGCCGACGTCATTACCGACGGGCCGATCACGACCGGCCGCGCCCTCGGCGCAGCGATGGCGTTCGCGCTCGAGCTCGTGCGCCTGCTCACCGACGAGCAGACCGCCGCGCGCACGGCCGAGGAGATCGTCTGGCGCACGTGACGGTTGACAACGCGCGCGCAAGTGCGTAAAATAGACAGGATAAAACCATCGTGAGGTCGCCGTCATGGATGAACTGAAACTCATCTTCGCCAGCAACCTGATCCGCCTGCGCACGGCCGCGGGCATGACGCAGGCCGAGCTCGGCGAACAACTGAATTATTCGGACAAGTCGATCTCCAAGTGGGAGCGCGGCGAGGCCATTCCCGACGCGGCCGTGCTCAAGCGCATGAGCGAGATCTTCGGCGTCACGGTCGATTATCTGCTCGACGAGCACGATGCCTGGCAGCCGGCACCCGATCCCGCCGACGTGCGCGACCGCAGCCACGCCTCCATCATTCAGGTCGCTCTCACGGGCATCGTCACACTGGCGGTGCTGGTGTTTGTGGTGCTGTGGCTGTGGCTGGGCAAGGTGGAGTGGGTCGTGTTTCCCTGCTTCGTGCCGGCAGCGCTCATTACGTATCTTGTGCTCAACAGCGTGTTTTTTAACGGACGGGGAAACCTTTATGTCGTGCTCGGCCTTGTGGCGAGCGTGTTCGCCGTGGGCTACCTCGTGCTGCTGCGCTTCGGGATGAATTTCTGGCAGCTTTTCCTCATCCTCATCCCGGCGGAGGCCGTCGTGTATTTCAGTTTCAACATCCGCGCAAAGCATTGATATTGCAGACATTCTATGATTTGTAGAATGCGTCTTTCGGGGCGTAGAGCAGGGCAGGGCCGTGTTCTACGCCCCGGTTCCATTTTGTAGGTTGCGCAATGCCGGCACGGCAGGTATGATACCACCATATTCATGTTGAGAAGGAATCACACCTGCCCGCCCGACGGGCAAATCGAAGGATGCAAAGGAGACCGACAAAATGGCCGATTTCGTACTGAGCTGCTGCTCCACCGCCGACCTGACCAAGGAGCATTTCCAGCAGCGTGACATTTCGTATATCTGCTTCCACTATGCGCTCGACGGCGTGGATTACCCGGACGATCTGGGCGAGACGATGCCGTTCGACAAGTTTTACGCCGCCATGGCAAACGGCGCCGAGACGCGCACCTCGCAGGTGAACATCTCGGAGTTCGTGGACTATTTCACCCCGTTTCTCGAGCAGGGCAAGGACATTCTGCACGTCTGCCTGTCCTCGGGTCTGTCCGGCGTGTCGAACTCGGCGGAAAACGCCGCGCGCATCGTCCGCGAGCGCTATCCCGACCGGAAGATCTACATCGTTGACTCGCTCGGCGCGTCCTCGGGCTACGGCCTGCTGATGGACCGCCTGGCGGACCTGCGCGACGAGGGCATGCCCATCGACGGCGTGCGCGACTGGGCCGAGGCGCACAAGCTGGAGCTGCACCACTGGTTCTTCTCCACGGACCTGACGTTCTATGTCAAGGGCGGCCGCATCTCGAAGGTGGCCGGCGTGTTCGGCGGCCTGCTGGACATCTGCCCGCTGCTGAACATGGATAACCTCGGCCGGCTCATCCCGCGCTCCAAGATCCGCGGCAAGAAGCGCGTCATGAAAGAGATCGTCGCCCGCATGGAAGAGCACGCGCAGGGCGGCCTCGACTACTCCGGCAAGTGCTACATCTCGCAGTCGGCGTGCTATGACGACGCGCGCGCCGTGGCCGACGAGATCGAAAAGAAGTTCCCGAAGCTCAACGGGAAGGTCGAGATCTACAGCGTCGGCACCACCATCGGCAGCCATACCGGCCCGGGCACCGTGGCCCTGTTCTTCTGGGGCGACGAGCGCAAGGACTGATTGGTCGATAAATTCCCCCCTTTATTTTTCCCATCCCAAACAAAATCCCCTGACCGTTTGGTCAGGGGATTTTGTTGTGTTTGGGCTGGAGTTTGCGGCGCTGCCGGTCAGATCTTCGGCACGGGCGTCGGGCGGGCATCGTCCCAGACGGTCTTGGTATCGAACAGGTCGTCGAGCAGATTCGACTGGTAGTACATCCGGTAGCCGTCGATGTTGCGCCGGCCCTGACGGACATACCCGTCGTGGATCTGCACCCAGTGCTCGGCCGAGTCCACGTTGCAGAAATAGCGGAAGCCCAGGCCGTAGAGCGTGTCAAACTTCGCGCCCTTGTAGGCCTCCACGCCGGAAATGTCGCTGCCGAAGGGGTAGAGCAGCACGTCGGTCTCGCCGATGACGGCCGCGATCTGGTCGTTCCACTTCTGCGCGTCGCCGGCCAGACGCTCGGGCGAAATGTCGCCGTAGGTCAGGTGGCCGTAGCTGTGGCTGGCGATCGTGTAGCCCTCGGCGCGCAGGGCGTCGGCCACGGCGCGCGCGTCCGTGCACGCCTGCGCAAAGGCCTCGTCGCCGAGCTTTTCCTTATAATCATTGCTGATGCGGTAGCCGAACGCGCCCTGATATCCGGTCACGGCGATGGTCGCGCGCGCGCCGCGATAGGAAAAGTCCGGGTGCTGGTCCAGGAAATCATCCAGCAGCGGCACGAGGTCGTAGCTGCCGTAGAGCGTCTGGCCGTCGGCGTCCACGTATTCGCACGTGAGCTTGCCGTCTTTCACCAGCAGGCGCGAGGCAAAGCCGTCGCCGCCTTTATCGGGCTTGCCGTCGCTGTCGCTGTCGGTCATATATTCGTAGTAGCACACGTCGTCCTGCGATAGGACGATGGGCTTTTTCCCGGCGGGGAGGTAGATGTCGCCCGCGACGTATTTCGTCGAGCCGTCGGCCTGCTGCTGCGGCCCGGCGACGTCGTGGATGTCCACGAGCACGAAGCCCCGCTCGTACAGGCTCTGCAGCACGGCGTTGAACTCCTTGATCGTGGCCATGAACTGGTTGTAGCCGCCCTGCTCGGGGTCGCCGTCAAAGGCGCGGGCAGTGTCCGCGATGAGCGTGTGGAAAAAGATGTGCGGAATGGTCGTGGGGTCGGCGTAGCGCACGGCCTGCGCCTTCTGCGCCTCAAAATCGGCCTTGGCCTGCTGCAGCTCCGGCACGCTCTCCCACCCGGCAAAGCCCGTCACGGCGGCGATGGCCTTGTCATAGTCATACTGCGCGGCGAGGTGCTTCGCCTCCGCGAGCACGGTGTCCTGCTCCGTGACCTGCGCGGTGGGCGTGGCCTGCGCGGCGGGATCGTTTTTGGGCGCGCGGTCATGCCGGCTCACGAGCACGAGCACCAGCACGGCCACCAGCACGATCACGACCAGCACGGCCGCGAACACCAGCGTCGA
>HF985702.1:2699-4828 GCA_000432375.1 Firmicutes bacterium CAG:103 | reverse complement strand
AGCTATCCGGCTGCCGCCCGTTTTTTGTTCGTGCCTTACCAGATGCCGAGCAGGTGCTGCATCAGCAGGCTCATGCCCGCGATGCCGACCCAGCAGCAAAAGCCCATGATGAGCGGCTTGCCGCCGGTTTTGACGAGCTTGACGATGTTCGTGTTCAGTCCGACGGCGCACATGGCCATCACGATCAGGAACTTGCTGAGCGTCTTGAGCGGGGTGAACACGCTTGCCGACACGCCGGCGCTCACGCAGATGGTCGTGATCACGGACGCGAGCAGGAAGTAGAGGATGAACATCGGGAAGATCTTCTTGAAATTCACCTTCGTACCGTCGGTCTTGGCGCGCTTCGTGCGCACGAAGGCGAGCACGAGCGTGATCGGGATGATGGCGAGCGTGCGCGTGAGCTTGACGGTCACGGCCTTGTCGAGCGTCTGGCTGCCGAGCCCATAGAGCGAGTCCCACGTGGAGGCCGCCGCCGTGACGGATGATGTGTCGTTGATGGCCGTGCCGGCGAAGATGCCGAACGCCTCGCCGTTCGTGGTCGAGAAGCCGAGCAGCGCGCCGAGCGCGGGGAAGAAGATGGCCGCGAGCATGTTGAAGAAGAAAATGACGGAGATCGCCTGCGCGACTTCCTCATCGTCCGCGTCGATGACGGACGCGGTCGCCGCGACGGCCGAGCCGCCGCAGATCGACGAGCCGACACCCACGAGCGTTGAGATCTTGCCGGGGATGTGCATCAGCTTGTGCAGCAGCCACGCCACGACGAGCGACGTCGTGATCGTCACGAGGATGATCGGCAGCGACTGCTTTCCGGTCTGCCAGATGACGGACAGGTTCATGCCGAAGCCGAGCAGGATGACGGCGTACTGCAGCACCTTTTTCGACACGAACGAGATGCCGGGCTGCGCCGCGCTCTTGTCGTGCCAGAGCAGCGTGACGATCATGCCGGCGAGGATGCCGAACACCGGGCCGCCGACGATCGGAAACCGCTGCCCGAGCAGCCAGCAGGGCACGGCCATGACGAGGCACACGAGGATGCCTTTCCAGTTTTTCTGAATGAAGTTCATAGTGGGTCGAGGATTCCTTTCTCTCCATGCGTTGTTTGCAGAGAGCATCATAGCACACCTGAACGATAAAGAAAAATGATTTCTATTTATCAAATGATAATTCTGTGTTATCATTAGCTGAAAACCTACAGGAAAGAGGGATGCCCATGCTGGATTTTCGCGTCGAGACGTTTCTGGCCGTGTGCCGGCACATGAATTTTACGAAGGCGGCGCGTGAGCTCAACATCACGCAGCCCGCGGTCTCGCACCATATGCACTATCTGGAACAGGCTTACGGTACGGCGCTGTTTCAGCACAACGGCAAGCGCCTGCAGCTGACCGAGGCGGGGGAGATCCTGCGCCGCACGCTGATGACGATGAAGCACGACGAGCAGCACCTGCAAAAGCGCATGCAGCAGGCCGTCTCCGGCACGCGCGACTATTCGTTCGGCGCGACGCTCTCGGTCGCGGAGTTCATGATCAACGAGGCGCTCGGCCGGTTTCTGCGCCTGCACCCGGACAGCCACATTCAGATGCAGGTGGCGGATACGAAGGTGCTGCTGAGCAAGCTCGATTCCGGTGAGCTGGATTTTGCGGTCGTCGAGGGTGACTTTCCGAAGGCGGAGTATGATTTTTTCGTCTTCGGCACGGAGGAGTATGTCGCCGCCGGAGACCCGGAGAAGGCCGCGCGCTACCGCGGCCGCCCGCTGACGGACCTGCTGGGCGAGCCGCTGCTGCTGCGCGAGGAGGGCTCGGGCACGCGCGTGATCCTGGAGTACTACCTGAAGGAGCACGGCCTGGCGGCGGCGGATTTTGCCCGCACGGTCGAGATCGGCAACATCGGCGCGATCAAGACTCTGCTCAAAAGCGGCTACGGCGTGTCGTTTCTCTACCGCGCGGCCATCCGCCCGGAGGAGGCGGCGGGCGCGCTCGGCGTGATCGCGTTGAGCGACTTTGAGCTGCGGCACGACATTATGTTCCTGTTTCCGAAAAATAGCAATTTCCGCGCCGATTATACGACCATTTTCCGCGAGCTGCGCGCCTGCGCCGAAGAAACCGGCGGCGCGTGACCCCGCACTGCCGCAA
>HF985702.1:0-2660 GCA_000432375.1 Firmicutes bacterium CAG:103 | reverse complement strand
GCATGATGCGCTGCGGTGGCTTTTCCATTCACGTTTCGTCAGCTTTTGACCAATGCCACGGCGACCTCTATATGCTCCGTGTGCGGGAACATGTCCACCGGCTGGATGCGCGTGACGCGGTAGCCGTGCCGGGTGAGATAGCCCAGATCGCGCGCGAGCGTCTCCGGGTTGCACGACACGTACACCACCCGCTCCGGCCCGACGGCCGTCACGGCGGCGAGAAAGCGCTCGTCGCTGCCGGCGCGCGGCGGATCGAGGATGATGACGTCGGCGTGTTCACCGGCCCTGGCCATGCCCTGCAGGAAGTCGCTCGCGTCGGCCGTGTAGAAGCGGACGTTGTCCGCGCGGTTCGCCTTCGCGTTGCTGATCGCGTCGCGCACGGCGTCGCGGTTATTTTCCACGCCGATCACGCGCGCGGCGTTCCGGCTGGCGAAGATGCCGATCGTGCCGGTGCCGCAGTAGGCGTCCACGACGGTCTCTTTGCCGGTCAGCCCGGCGTAGTCGAGCGCCGTGCGGTAGAGCACCTCCGTCTGCACGGGGTTGATCTGATAAAACGCGCGCGGCGAGATGCGGAACGTGAAGTTCCCGAGCTGCTCGCGGATATAGCCCGGCCCATAGAGAACCTCGCTGTGGGGCCCGAGCACAAGGCTCGTCTGCCCGGCGTTGATGTTCTGCACGATGGTCGTGATGTCCGGGTGCCGCTGCAGCAGCGCGCGCACGAAGTTGCGCTTGCCGGGCAGCATGCCGTGCGCCGTCACGAGCACGACGAGGATCTCCCCGCTGCGCCAGCCGCGCCGCACGAGCACGTGCCGCAGCGTGCCGCGGCCGGTGTCCTCGTCATAGGGACGGATCTTGAAGCTCTTGAGCAGGCCGCGGATCGTGACAATGATCTGGTCTGCGATCGTGTCCTCGATCATGCAGTCGCTGACCGGCACGATCCGGTGCGAGGCCGACTGGTACACGCCCGAGATGATCTGCCCCTGCCGGTTGACGCCGAAAGCGGCCTGCACCTTGTTGCGGTAGTGGTAGGGATCTTTCATGCCGATGATCTCCTCCACGTGGCCGAAGCGGCCGAGCAGGCGGATGGCCGTCGCCTGTTTGAGATGCAGCTGCTCGTCATACGACAGGTTCTGCAGCTGGCAGCCGCCGCACTTTTTTGCGAGCGGACATACGTGCGCTGGGGTGTTTGCCATGGTCATGACCTCCGGTCTTGCGAACTCTTTTCTTTATCCTAGCACATCATTCGTCACTTTTCCACACGGTTTTTGCGCGCGGCAGGTCCCACTCGAAGTGCGCCGCGGCGCAGCGGATGACGATGACGACGACCACGCTGGTCAAGATCGCGCCCGCGCCCTGCCAGACCTGCTGCAGCAGCAGATAGAGAATGCCGCCCGCGATGGACGCGCTGGCGTAGATGTGCTTGCGCAGGATGTAGGGCATATCCCCGGCGAGGATATCGCGCAGCACGCCGCCGCCCGTGCCGGTCAGCAGGCCGACAAACACCAGCAGCAGCGGGTCGGTGCACCCGGCGAGCGTGGTGGCGGTGTTCATGCCCGTGATCGTGAAGATGCCGAGCCCGGCCGCGTCCATGATGAGCATGAGCGCGTCGAACACACGCTTGCTGCGGCCGATGATCCGGCGCACGAACGGGAAAAACAGCACGACCGACACGCCGAGCGCGACGAGCAGATAGATCGGGTTCTGAAATGCGCGCGGCGGCGTCAGCCCCACGACGAGATCGCGCAGAATGCCGCCGCCGACGGCCGTCGTGATGCCCAGCAGCCCCACGCCGAAAATGTCCATATGCTTTTCGATGCCGAGCACCGCGCCGCTGACGGCGAACGCGACCGTCCCTGCCAGCTCGAGCAGAAAGAGGAAGGTTTCCATCGTCATGACCTCCGAAAAAAGAGTACACCCCTGCCGTGGTGCAGGTGTGTACTCTGTCCTTTTACCTGAAAGATTGGCCGCGCGGCCTTGCTTCTTCGGTGCGGAATCGTCTCTCCAGAGCTCCGTCAGCCACCGGTCCTTTTGCCTGAGAGTGTCACTCCTTCGGCGGCCGCAGCGCTCTCCCGGCAGCATCTTACGGCATATATCTGCCGACAGTATAGCAGATGCGGCGAAATTTGCAATGCCGAATTTTTTCGTGTACACTGTTTGCAGAAAATGACGGGAGGTACGCGCATGAAACGAATTTTCTGCGGCCTGTTGTGCGCAGCGGCGCTGCTGCTGACGGCCTGCGGGCAAAAGACGGCGGCACAGGCCAAAGCTGCGGCAGACCCCGCCGTCGCGGCGGCGCAGCGGTATCAGTCCATGGTGCAGGCGGTCGGCGACGGCACGAGCGCGGGCGTCGATCTCACGGACGCGCAGATCGCGCAGGCGGTGGCGCAGCTCTCGGACGCAGGACTCACGGCCGTGCACGTGGACGCGGCCGACCCGGTCACGCACCCGGAGACGGTGACGGCGTTCTGGGATGCGCGCGCGGCGGGGCAGACGGCCGAGGCCGCGCTCTACGAGGTCTGCCGCGACGGCGGGCTGCTGTGCCACACGCTGCGGTTCGCGGACGGTGCGGACACCGTCACGCGCACGCGCGTCGCCTGGCGCGACGGGGCGTTTTCCGTCAGCTACACCGATACGTATGCCGTCACGTCCCTGACGCTCGA
>HF985701.1 GCA_000432375.1 Firmicutes bacterium CAG:103 | reverse complement strand
GTGACACCGCGAGCGCCAGCGCGAGCAGCAGGGTCAAAAGTCGTTTTTTCATCGCGCGCCTCCTCAGGTCGTGATCGGCACGAACCACAGGTCACGGTCCACGCTGCCGGAGATGCCCGGCACCGTGCCGTCATAGCTGTACTGCCAGAAATCGTGCGCGTAGTAAAAATCGTCCGCCGTGCCCGGCGCGCTCACCCAGAAGGCGTAGTCTTTGAGCTGGGCAAAGTCGTAGTCATAGTACCCCTGCCAGCGGTTGCCGTAGACGGCGGCGTCGTAGCCCGCGGCCGTGACCGTCTCGCAGAACGCGACGGCGCAGGCCGTGACGTCCTCGCCGGTCATCTCCGCCGTGCGCACCGTGTCGCCGGCGGCGACGGTGCTCTGGTCGATGTTCTCCCAGTCGAACACGAGCGGCATGTCGATCTTGTAATCGCGCGCCGCGTCCACGAGCCACTGCGCCTCCTCGGCCGCCTCCTCGGGCGTGACCGCCTGCGAGAAGAAGTACAGCCCCACGCGCAGCCCCGCCGCGCACGCCCCGGCCACGTTCTGGCGGAAGCGGTCGTCTTCGACGATGCCGCCCTTGCCGTAGCCCCGGTAGCCCGCGCGGATGACCGCGAAGGCGATGCCGGAATCCGCGACGGCCTGCCAGTCGATGTCCTGCTGGAACGTGGACACGTCGATGCCCTGCAGTACGCGGTAGGCCGTGCCGGTGTAGGTCACGCTGCCGTCCGCCCCGGCGGAAAAATCGGCCGCCGGAATGTCGAACTTGTCCACGCCCTTCGCCGGGGTGATCCACGCCGTGCCGGCGCCGGTGTTCACCTCGACCTGGCCGATGTGCAGCTCGCGCACGGAGCAGCCCGTGAGCGCGAACGTCATCGCCGCGGCCAGCAGCACGGCCAGCACGCGGCGGAATGTGGAATTGTTTTTCATATGTNTGTGGAATTGTTTTTCATATGTAAGCGTTTCATGCCGATAAGTATACCACACCTGCCGCCGGAACGCAAACCGGGCCCGCCCGACGGCCGGCGCGGTCAGCTACGGTCATAATAATGCGCGAGATAGCTCGCCGTGCACAGAGTCTCGCCCGCCATCTGCTCCAGGCGCGCGATGCGCGCCTCCAGATCGCGCCGGGCGCGGCCGGCACGCGGCATGGCCGCCAGCTCCAGACGCAAGGTGGCCGCGCGCGCACGCAGCGCGTTGCCCGTGGCGCGGTACTGCGCCGCCAATTCGATCAGTTGCATGTTCTCCCTCCAAAGACATTGAATTTTCCGAAAATTTTTGTTGACAAACATAGTCCGTTTTGCTATGATACATAGGCCGGTGTTGTGCTGGTATAGCTCAGTTGGTAGAGCAGCT
>HF985700.1 GCA_000432375.1 Firmicutes bacterium CAG:103 | reverse complement strand
GCCTGACGGCCGCCGCCGTGCACCTGTCCGCGCCCGCGCACACGTACCCGGAGGCGTGGACGGTCGTCCGCGCGCCGACCTGCACGGACGACGGCCTGCGCACGCGCACCTGCCTCGACCCCGGCTGCGGCAAAACGCTGTCCGAGACGATCCCGGCGCTCGGCCACGACTGGGACGACGGCGTGATCGTGCGCGCCCCGAGCGGCGTGCGCATGGGCGAGCGGCGCGTCACCTGCCGCCGCTGCGGCCGGACGCAGGCGGTGGCGATCCCGCCCGAGATCGCGGCGTACGAGCAGTTTCATGACATCGACCGCAATGCGTGGTCGTACGACGGCATCCAGTACTGCGTGGCGCGCGGGCTCATGTCCGGCACGGACACGCACACGTTCCTGCCCGGCGGCGTGACGACGCGCGCGCAGCTCGTGCAGGTGCTGTATCATCTCGCGGGCAATCCCGACATGACCGGCGTGACCACGCCGTTTACCGACCTCACGGCCGACTGGTATCAGGCCGCGGTCGCCTGGGCATATAAGACCGGCGTCGTGGACGGCACGTCGCCCACCACGTTTTCGCCGGGCCGGCCCGTCACGCGCGAGCAGGCGGCCGTTTTGCTCATGCGCTACGCTGCACGCCTGCCCGGCTTTGCGGGCAGCGACGCGCCTG
>HF985699.1:20273-22658 GCA_000432375.1 Firmicutes bacterium CAG:103 | reverse complement strand
AGCGGGGTGCGGCGGGGGTCGGTTGTCTGCATACGAAGTCACCTCCGGGAGACCATTCGGTTTCCGAAAATTTGTTAATTACTGCCTTTACTATACGCGCTCTGGCGGGCATTTTGCAAGCGTGCGCGTAAAATTCAGAATTGTTAAGGATCGCGCCCGGCCGGTTGTTACCCGGCGGGCGTGATGTCTTTGAGCGTGCCTTTGTTCGTGATCTGGCTGTAGGAGAACGACAGGTGGAACGTGCCGTCCGGCTGCGTCTCAACGACGGCGAGCTGGTCGGCCGAGCACTTGACGTGCAGCGCCGTGCCGCCCTTCGTCACGGTCAGCAGACCGCCGTCATCGGTCGCGGCGTACTGGTCGATGGTGTAGTCCCCAGTGCCGGACACGCGGTTCATCCCCACGAAGCCGCCGTAGGTCAGCAGACCCAGAATGGCGACGATGACGATGATGCGGATAACGGTGATGACGGTTTTCTTCATACGCACACCCCCTTTTCTGTCAGTGTAACAGGCCGGGCGGCATTTGGCAAGTACCACGCACCGCACTTTCGAAAATCGGCGAAAATTGGTGCGATAAGAAATCGGAAAATTGCTTCTTTACAAGGTGCAATGCCGCGCTTATACTATTCTACACTGGGTCGGCAGCACCATGCGCCGCCCGGCGAGAGAATTTGAGAAGAGAGAGAAAACCAAATATGAATCTGTCCGTTGTTTTTGCCAAGATGGCCATGCTGGTGCTCATCATGCTGCTTGGCTACCTCTGTGCGCGCATCGGCATCACAGGGCCGGAGTTTAATAAGCGCGTGACGCCGCTGGTGATGAACGTCCTGCTCACGGCGACGATCCTCAATTCCGTGCTGAGCGTGCCGGATTTCACTGGCCACGACATTGTCGATTACGTCCTCGTGCTGACGGCTGCGACCGTTTTGCAGATCGCCGCGGCGTGGTTTCTGCCGCGGCTGCTGCGCACGCGCGGCGAGGACGTGGGCGCGACGCGGCTCGTGACGGCGTTTGGCAACGTGGGCTTTGTGGGCCTGCCGGTCGTCGCGGCGATCTTTGGCGACGAGATGGTCTTTTTCGCCTCGCTGGCGAACATCCCGTTCAACCTCGCGCTCTATTCCATCGGCGCGGCGCAGCTCTCTGGCGGCGCGGGCGCGCGCTTCGACTGGCGCAAGGTGCTCAATATGCCCGTCATCGCGACGCTGCTGTCGGTCGTGCTGCTGCTCTCGCGCATCCATGTGCCCGCCGTCATTGCCGACACGATCTCCACGCTCGCGGGCGCGACGATCCCGCTGTCGATGCTCATCATCGGCACGTCGCTCGGCGCGATCTCCGTGCGCGCCGCGCTCGCCGACTGGCGGGTCTACGTGGTGTCGGCGGTGCGGCTGCTCGTGTGCCCACTGCTGACGTGGTTGGTGCTGCGGCCGTTTGTCAGCGGCGCGCTGCTCGGCATTCCGGTGCTGCTCGCGGCGTGCCCGTCGGCCATGGTCGTCACGGCGCTGTGCCTGCAGTATGACCGGTCGGATGCGTTCGCGTCCAAGTGCATTTTTCTCAATACGATCCTGTCCGCCGTGACGATCCCGCTGCTGATCTGGCTGCTGTTCTGACCGGCGCGCGGCATCGCATGACCGTACCGCGCCCCTAGCCTTCTCCTTGAGGAGAAGGCTTTCAAATCGCCCCCGCTCCCGCATATCCCAGATTGGAGGTTTCCCCCATGATCGATCCTTTGATGTTCATCGCGCTGCTGCCGGCCGTCGTGCTGGTGGTGTATATCTGCCGCAAAGACCGCACGGACAAAGAGCCGCCGGCCCTGCTTGCCAAGCTCCTGGGCTACGGCGCGCTCTCGTGCCTGCCGGCCATCGTGGTCGAGCTCATCCTCAGCGCCGTCATCGAGCGGCTGAACGTGCGCAATGTCTACCTCGGCTATTTTCTCGAGGCGTTCGTCGTCGCGGGCCTGACGGAGGAGACGTGCAAGTTCCTCTTCCTGCGCACGACGTGGCGCAGCCCGGCGTTCGACTATCAGTTTGACGCCATTGTCTACGCCGTCATGGTCGCGCTCGGTTTCGCCGCGTTCGAGAACGTGAAGTACGTCTACAGCTATGGCTTCGCCACCGGCCTCGTGCGCGCGGTCACGGCCGTGCCAGGCCACGCGATCTTCGGCGTGTTTATGGGTTATTTCTACGGCTATGCCAAGCTCTCCGACTACTGGGGGCGCGATGAGGACCGGAAGGCCTACCTTGCGCTGAGCGTCGTCGTGCCGATACTGCTGCACGGGTGCTACGACTTTCTGGCCTTCGCGCAGGAGGGCGACAGCCGCTTCACGCTGCTGTTCTATGCGTATCTGATCGCGCTGTACGTGTTCGGCATCCGGCGCGTGAACCGCTCG
>HF985699.1:11205-20259 GCA_000432375.1 Firmicutes bacterium CAG:103 | reverse complement strand
ACCGCTCGTCACGCGACGACCGCCGCGTCACGCGCGAGACGGTGTTTGACTATTTCCGCCGCATGCAGTACCCCCTGCCGCCGCAGTACCGCGATCGGAACGACGACTTCTGGCGCTGAGCGGCGAGCAAATACAAAGCCGCCCCTGTCGAACATGACAGGGGCGGCTTTTTGTTATTCTGCGTCCACAAACTGCCGGAACGCCGTCGGCAGCGAGATCTCCTCGCGCAGCTCGTCCGGCGTGGCCCAATGGTAGCGCGGCGGCATGGCCGAGCACTCGAGCGTGTAGCAGCGCATCGTCCAGACGATGTGCGTGAAGATGTGCCTGCCGTCGCGCGCGCTGCGCAGCCGCACATCGCCGAGGCCCTGCCCGCTGGCGTATTCGCCCGCCTGCCGCTCGTCGAGCAGGCCCGGCGTGTTCGGCAGCTCCCAGAGCCCGGCGAGCAGGCCGTGCTCCGGCCGCCGCTCGACGGCGAGCCGGTCGCCGCAGCGCAGGCAGAACACGGTGTAGTCCTCGGCGCGCTTGGCGCGCTTCGGCGCCTTGACCGGCAGTGCAGCCGCCGTGCCGTGCGCACGGGCGAGACACAGCGCTGCGATGGGGCAGACCTCGCACTGCGGCGCGCGGTTCGGGCCGCAGACGGTCGCGCCGAGCTCCATGAGCGCCTGCGTGAAGTCGCCGCAGTGTCCGGCGGGGTAGCACGCGCTCAGCGCCGCGGTGAGCGCGGCCTTGTGCGCGGCGGAGTCGATGGGCGTCGCGTCGTCGAGCACGCGCGCGCACACGCGCAGCACATTGCCGTCCACGGCGGCGGCCGGCCGCTCAAAGCAGATCGAGGCGATCGCCCCGGCCGTGTACGGGCCGATGCCCGGCAGGGCCAGCAGCCCCTCCACCGTGTCGGGCCAGACGCCGCCGCGCGCCGCGATCTCCTGCGCGCAGGCCTGCGCCTTGCGCGCGCGGTTATAGTACCCCAGCCCCTCCCAGAGCTTGAGCAGCTGCGCTTCCGGCAGCGCCGCGAGCGCGAACACGTCCGGCGCGGCCGCGAGAAAGCGCGCATAGTACCCGCGCACGGCCTCGACGCGCGTCTGCTGCAGCATGATCTCTGAGAGCCACACGTGGTACGGTTCGCGGTCGGCGCGCCAGGGCAGCGCGCGCGCGTGCGCCTGAAACCAGCCGAGCAGCGGCTGCACCGTCTGGGAAAGTCTGTGCGTGTCCATGGCTGCACCTCCCGAAAAAAGTCTGCGCCCATTATAGCAGAAATCCCGCGGCGCGCAAAGCCCGTATTTGCCCGCCGCATTGTCCCACTGGTGCGCAAAAAACCGGCCGCAGTGTGCACTGCGGCCGGTTTTCTATGTTATTTACTCAGCGCTTTTTCTTGCTGCCGAAGATGCCGCTGCGTCCCTCGCTGACCGATTCGTTCATCGCGTCGGCATAGGCGCGCAGGCGCTCCTTCTGCTCGGATGTCATGTTCTTCGGCACGGTGACCGTGATCGTGACGAACTGGTCGCCGCGGCCGCCGCCCTTGCTCTGCAGGTACGGGATGCCCTTGCCGCGCAGACGGAACACACTGCCCGGCTGCGTCCCCTCGGGGATGGTGAGCTTGACGCGGCCGTCGATGGTCGGCACCTCGATCTCAGCGCCGAGCGCGGCCTGCGCGAACGACACCGGCATCTCCATGAGCACGGAGTTGCCGTCGCGCTCGAAGAGCGGGTGCGGCTTGACAAAGACCGTGATGAGCAGGTCGCCCGCCGGCCCGCCGTCCAGCCCGGCGTTGCCCTTGCCGCGCAGATTCAGCGTCTGGCCGTCGTCGATGCCGGCCGGGATCTTGACCTTGATGGTCTGATTCTTGCGTACGGCGCCGCGGCCGCCGCAGCGCGGACACGGCTGGTGGATGATCTTGCCGCGGCCGCCGCACTTCTTGCACGCGCCGCTGGTCTGCACCACGCCGAACGGGGTGCGCTGCGTGGTGCGCACGCTGCCGGTGCCCTTGCAGTCCGGGCACTGCTCGACGCGGCCGACGTTGATCTCCTTCTCGCAGCCGAACGCCGCCTCTTCAAAGGTGATGTTCAGGCGCACGCGCAGGTTTTCGCCCCGGCGCGGGCCGCTGCGCTGGGCCTGCCCGCCGCCGAAGCCGCCGCCGAAGATATCGCCGAAGATATCCCCGAAGCCGCCGCCGAAAATGTCGCCAAAGCCGCCGAAGCCGCCGAAACCGGCGCCGCCGGGGCCGCCGGCGGACGGGTCGAACGCCGCATGGCCGAACTGGTCATACTTCGCGCGCTTGTCGGGATCGGACAGCACCTCGTAGGCCTCATTGATCTCCTTGAAGCGCTCCTCGCATTCCTTATCGCCCGGATGCAGATCCGGGTGGTTGGCCTTGGCCAGCTTGCGGTAGGCTTTTTTGATCTCGTCCTCGGATGCGCTTTTTTCAACACCGAGCACTTCATAATAATCTCGTTTTTCAGCCATACATGAACCTCAACTGTCTATGGATTCCCCCCGCGCGGGGGTCAGAAAGCTCCAAATGCGGGCGCGCTTGTTCGGCGCGCCCGCTTTGCTTTGCCCGTATCGGGGGCGGGGTGTTTACTTCTTGTCGTCGTCGACGACGGTGTAGTCCGCGTCGTAGTACTGCTGGCCGTCGCCGCCCTTGGAGCAGTCGCCGCTCTGGCAGTTCGGGTCACAGCCCGGGTTTGCGCCCGGCTGGCCGCCCTGCGGGTTGGCCTGCTGGTACATCTTCTCGCTGAGCTTGTAGAACACCTGCGTCAGCGCCTCGGTCGCGGCCTTGATGGCTGCGGTGTCGCTGCCCTTGAGGGTCTCCTTGAGCTCGTTGAGCTTGCTCTCGACCTCGGCCTTCTCGGCTGCGTCGACCTTGTCGCCCAGCTCCTCGAGCGTGCGCTCGGTCTGGTAGACCATCTGGTCGCCCTGGTTGCGGGTGTCGATCTCTTCCTTGCGCTTGGCGTCCTCGGCGGCGTACTGCTCCGCCTCACGGACGGCCTTCTCCACGTCCTCCTTGGACATGTTGGTCGAGGAGGTGATGGTGATGTGCTGCTCCTTGCCGGTGCCGAGGTCCTTGGCGGAGACGTTCACGATGCCGTTGGCGTCGATGTCGAACGTGACCTCGATCTGCGGCACGCCGCGGCGGGCCGGGGCGATGCCGTCGAGCTGGAAGCGGCCGAGGCTCTTGTTGTAAGCGGCCATCTCACGCTCGCCCTGCAGGACGTTGACCTCAACGGAGGTCTGGTTGTCGGCCGCGGTGGAGAACACCTGGCTCTTCTTGGTCGGGATGGTGGTGTTGCGCTCGATGAGCTTCGTGAACACGCCGCCGAGGGTCTCGATGCCGAGGGACAGCGGGGTCACGTCGAGCAGGACCACGCCCGCGACGTCGCCGCCGAGCACGCCGCCCTGGATGGCAGCGCCGTCAGCCACGCACTCATCGGGGTTGATGCCCTTGAAGCCTTCCTTGCCGGTGAGCTTCTTGACCATTTCCTGCACGGCCGGGACACGGCTCGAGCCGCCGACGAGCAGGACCTTCGTCAGGTCGGACGCGCTGATGCCGGCGTCGCTCATGGCCTGGCGCACCGGGCCTGCGGTCTTTTCGACGAGGTGGGCGGTCAGCTCATTGAACTTGGCGCGCGTGAGCGTCACGTCCAGGTGCTTCGGGCCGGTCGCGTCCGCCGTGATGTACGGCAGGTTGATGTTCGTGCTCGTCACGCCGGACAGCTCGATCTTCGCCTTCTCGGCAGCTTCCTTCAGGCGCTGCATGGCCACGCGGTCGCCCGAGAGGTCGATGCCTTCGCTCTTCTTGAACTCCTGCACGAGGTAGTTGGTGATGCACTGGTCAAAGTCATCGCCGCCGAGGCGGTTGTTGCCGGCCGTGGCCAGCACTTCGATGACGCCGTCGCCGATCTCCAGCACGGAGACGTCGAACGTGCCGCCGCCGAGGTCGTAGACCATGATCTTCTGGTCGGTCTCCTTATCGAGGCCGTAGGCCAGCGCGGCCGCCGTCGGCTCGTTGATGATACGCTTGACGTCGAGGCCGGCGATCTTGCCGGCGTCCTTCGTCGCCTGGCGCTGCGCGTCGGTGAAGTAGGCCGGCACGGTGATGACGGCTTCGGTCACGGGCTCGCCAAGGTAAGCTTCTGCGTCAGCCTTCAGCTTCTGCAGGATCATGGCGCTGATCTCCTGCGGGGTGTACTTCTTGCCGTCGATCTCGACTTTATAATCCGAGCCCATCTCGCGCTTGATCGAGCTGATCGTGCGGTCCGGGTTCGTGACGGCCTGACGCTTTGCCACCTGGCCGACCATACGCTCGCCGGTCTTGGAGAACGCGACGACGGACGGGGTGGTGCGATGACCTTCCGCGTTGGGGATAACGGTCGCTTCGCCGCCCTCCATGACGGAGACGCAGCTATTGGTAGTGCCAAGGTCGATACCGATAATTTTACTCATAATGATTTCCTCCTGTATTGAAAGCAGATTGTGTATACGAATTTATATGGGATCAGTTTGCGACTTTCACGACGGAATACCGCAGCACGCGGTCGCCGATGCAAAAGCCCTTTTCAAACTCCTCCACGACAACGCCCTCGCCGTAAGCATCATCCTCGATGTGCATGACGGCGTTGTGGCGGTTGGCGTCAAATGGTTGGCCGACGGCTTCGATCGCCGTCACACCGAGCTGATTGAGCGCGGTGTTGTACTGGTTCATGATCCCCTCAAGGCCCTTGCGGGCGGGATCGTCTGCCGGGGTCTGCGCCAGAGCGCGGGACAGACTGTCGTACACCGGCAGGAACTTTTTGAGCGTGTCGCAGCGGACGTCCGCGTAGATCGCTTCGCGCTCGCGGGTGCTGCGGCGGCGGTAGTTGTCATATTCGGCGAGCAGGCGGAGGTACTTGTCCTTCTCCGCCGCGAGATCGGCTTCGACCTCTTTTTTCGTCTCTTTCTTTTCTTTGGGTTCTTTTTCTTTTTTGGCTTCCTTCTTGTCGGCCTTCTTGACCGGGGCCTCTTCGGTCTCTTCGGTCTTGGCGGCCGTGTCGGCCTTTACGTCTTCAGCGGCCGGAGCCGTTTCCGACGCCGTCTGCTTCGGGTCGTTCGTTTTCGTGCTCATCTGTATCGTCTCCCTTAATGATCAGCTTGTTATCCAGCCCGGGGGGCGGAAGCGTGCCGCCGCCGAGCAGCTTGGAAAGGCCGGCCGCAATGAAGCTGAGCTTCGCGGCGACCTTGGAATAGTCCATGCGCGTCGGGCCGACCACACCGATCAGACCGCGCATATTTTCGCCCGCGTCATACGTTGCGAGCACGACGCTGCTGTCGCGCAGCTCCTCGGCCACATTTTCCGGGCCGATGAGCACGCGCACCTCATTGTCGCCGCCGAGCTGCTCCATCGGGATGTCGAGCAGGTTGCTGCCGTCGGACAGGTAGCTCATGAGGCGGTGCGCCTTGTCAGGGTCGCGGAACTCCGGCTGGTGCAGCAGCTGCGACTCGCCGACGAGGTACGTCTGCGCGGCGCCCGCGCCCGTGAGCACCTCGATGGCGAAGGCCGCGATCACGGCCGTGATGCCGAGGTTGTCCTGCGCGGCGCGCTCCGCCGAGCGGATCAGCACCGGGGTGATGTCGCTCTCGTGGATGCCGGTGAAGTGGGCGTTGAAGACGGTGGCCAGCTTCTGGATCATGCTCTGCTCGGCCGAGACCGGCAGGTGCACGAGCTTGTTTTTCACCGTGTCGTCGCTCAGGAGCAGCACGATGATGAAGCTGTTCGCGTCGAGATAAATGAGGTCGAAGCGGCGGATCGTTACGCCGGCGCTCGTCGTGAGCGTCACGGCGGGGTAGTTCGTCAGCTGCGAGGCGAGACGGCTCGCGTCCGTCATGAGCTCGCCGCGCTGGTGGCGGCCCGTCAGGCTCTGCGTGATGGCCTGCGTCTCTTCGGCGGTGAGGTCCTTGTGCTCCATGAGCTCGTTGACGTACATCCGGTAGCCGAGCGGGGTGGGCACGCGGCCCGCCGACGTGTGCGGCTGCTCGAGATAGCCCATGGCGACCAGCTCCGCCAGCTCGTTGCGGATCGTGGCCGAGGAACAGCCGAGGTCCGCGCTCGCGGCGATGGCCTTTGAGCCGACCGGCTCCGCCGTGCGGATGTATTCCTCGATGACCGCGGCAAGTATTTTCTTTTTGCGGCTGCTGATGTCCATGATCTCCTCCGCTGGCACTCGGAGTTGCCGACTGTTGGCACTCCTGACCTTCGAGTGCTAATTTACACCCGGCCGGTCGGAAAGTCAAGGCCTTTTCCTATATTATTGATAGATTGTTCATAATTATTTTTCCGGCCGTTTCGGGGCGGGGAAATGGGCGGTTTTGCGGCGGCAAAACCGGGCGCGGGACGGCATCAACGAACCGTCGGCGGCGCTGAGATTTTTGGGCAGGCCGGATCGCTTTCTCTGCAGGAAGGTCTGGACGCACAGCAAAAATCCGGGCGCGGCGGGCTGACCCGCCGCGCCCGGAGGGCGCTGTTCTATCCGGACTCAGTTCAGGAAATCGCGCAGCTTCTTGCTGCGACTGGGGTGGCGGAGCTTGCGCAGGGCCTTCGCCTCGATCTGGCGGATGCGCTCACGCGTGACGTTGAACTCCTTGCCGACCTCCTCGAGCGTGCGGGTGCGGCCATCGACGATGCCGAAGCGCAGCTCGAGCACCTTCTTCTCGCGCGGGGTGAGCGTGTCGAGCACCTCCATGAGCTGCTCCTTGAGCAGCGAGAAGCTCGCCGCCTCGCTCGGCTCGGAGGCGTCCTCATCGGGGATAAAGTCGCCGAGGTGGGAGTCCTCCTCCTCGCCGATCGGCGTCTCGAGCGAGACCGGCTCCTGCGCGATCTTAAGAATGTCGCGCACCTTGTCGACCGGCATGTTCATCTCCGCCGCGATCTCCTCGGCGCTCGGGTCGTGGCCGAGCTCCTGCAGGAGCTGACGGGAGACGCGGATGACCTTGTTGATCGTCTCGACCATGTGCACGGGGATGCGGATGGTGCGCGCCTGGTCGGCGATGGCGCGGGTGATGGCCTGCCGGATCCACCACGTGGCGTAGGTGGAGAACTTGTAGCCCTTCGTGTAGTCGAACTTTTCGACGGCCTTGATCAGGCCGAGGTTGCCTTCCTGGATGAGGTCGAGAAACAGCATGCCGCGGCCGACATAGCGCTTGGCGATCGACACGACCAGACGGAGGTTTGCCTCCTCCATGCGGTGCTTGGCCTCCGCGTCGCCCTCGGCCATGCGCTTGGCCAGCTCCTGCTCCTCCTCCGGGGTGAGCAGCGGCACTTTGCCGATCTCCTTGAGGTACATGCGCACCGGGTCGTCGGTCGAGAACGTGTCGGCCATGGCCTCGGTCTCATTCATCTCTTCCTCGGTGACTTCCTCGATCTCCTGGAGCTCCTCGAGCTCGGGCAGCGCGTCCTCGTCCACCGGGGGCAGCGCGTCGTCGCTGAGCACGTCGATGTTCAGGCTCTCGAGCCGGTCATAGAACTTTTCCGTCTCCTCGCTCGAGAGGTTCATGTCCTCGAGCACCATGAGGTCCTTGCTCGAGAGCTTGCCCGCCTTTTTGCCCTTTTCCACCAGATCATTGAGTTTTTCCTCCGTGGTCTTTTCCGATTCCGGCTTTTCGGCTACAGGCTTGTCCTCCGCGGGCTCGTCCGCGGCGGGAGCGGCTTTGGTTTCCGCCTGCTTGGCGTCGTCGGCTGCGAGCAGCGCGTCGGCCATGGCGTCGAGTTCTTCAGCCGAGAGGTTGTTAAGTTCTTTCTGTTCCATCTTTACCACCATACCCTTTATGTTCTTTGAGTTGCTTTGCAAAGGCCAGCAGGTCCGCCTCCGACGACGCTGCGCCGGCGGTGGCCTGGGTCTGTAGGATGCTTATGTAGTCGTCGAGCGCGCGCGCGCCGTTGGCAAGCTCCGCCGGCTGCTGGATGATGCCGGTCAGCAGGGCCAGCTCGTCCGGGCTCAGCTCGCCCGAGAGCGCCGCGATCTGCACCGTGCCCGTGCCGCCGTGGGCGAGCAGGACGGTGTAAATGTGCCGCAGCTCCGGCGAGGAAAACTGCGCCGCGTCCGGCACATTCGTCCGATCCCGGAACAGGCCGGGGTCGAGATACAATAATTTAATGATGCCCTGTTCGGCGGCTGCCGAGCGGGGATTGTCGAAGCGGATGCTCCGCCCGGGCGGCTGCATCGCCGTTGCGGGGCGTAGCAGGTCGCGCTCGCGCTCCTTGCGCGCGCGGCTGAGCCGCCGCTTGCGCTGGCGCTGCACCTCGTCGGTCACGACTGCGGCGGGCATGCCCGCCGTCTCCGCGACGCGCATGGCGTACACCTCACGCTCGACGCTGCCGGGCAGCTCGGCCACCACGCCCGCCGCCTCCTTGACGAAGGCCACGCGCTGCTCGTCGACCTGGAGGTCGTATTTTTGCTGCACCGCGCCGAGCCGGTAGTCGATGTGGTTTTCCGACTGTTCGAGCAGGTTTCGGAATGCGTCCGCGCCGAAGGTCTTGATATATTCGTCGGGGTCTTTCGCCCCCTGCATCTGCAGGACGCGCACGCGCACCTCGAGCTTTTCGAGGATGCCGATCGCGCGCTGCGACGCCTTTTGCCCCGCGCCGTCGTTGTCGTAGGCGATGACGATCTCGCCCGTGTAGCGCGAGAGAAGCCGCGCCTGCTCCGGCGTGAGCGACGTGCCGAGCGAGGCGACCGCGCTGTCAAACCCCGCCTGATGCAGGCTCGCCACGTCGATGTTGCCCTCTGCCAGTATGATATACCCGCATTTCGACTTTTTAGCCAAATTGAGCGCGAACAAATTGTGGCTCTTGCTGAAAACGATGGTTTCCGGGCTGTTCATGTACTTGGGTTCTCCGTCGCCGAGGATGCGCCCGGAGAAGCCGATGACGTTGCCGCGCACGTCGATGACCGGGAACATGAGCCGGTTGCGGAACGTGTCGTACACGCCGCCGGAGCGGCCGTGGCGCACGAGCCCGCCGTCAAACAGCTCCTGCTCGGAGTAGCCGAGCGCCTTCATCGCGCGCGCGAGGCTGTCCCACGTGTC
>HF985699.1:0-11197 GCA_000432375.1 Firmicutes bacterium CAG:103 | reverse complement strand
GTCCCACGTGTCGGGCGCGAAGCCCAGGCCGAAGCGCGTCACGGTCTGCGCCGTGAGCTGCCGGCGGGCGAGATAGTCCCGCGCCGGCTGGCCGGCCGGGGTCTTGAGCTGCGCGTGGAAAAAGCGCGCCGCGTCCCGGTTGAGCGCGAGCAGGCGCTGGCGCTTTTTCGCGCCGGGGTCGTTCGACTGCTCGGGCAGCTGCATGCCCGCGCGGTTGGCCAGAAACGCCACAGCCTCCGGGAACGAGAGGTTTTCGATCTCCATGATGAAGCTGATGACGCTGCCGCCCTTTCCGCAGCCGAAGCAGTGGTAGATCTGCTTATCCGGCGAGACGGAAAACGACGGCGTTTTTTCGCTGTGAAACGGGCAGAGCCCGAAGAGGTTCGACCCGCTCTTTTTCGTCAGGCGCACGTAGCCGCTCACAACATCGACAATGTCGTTGCGCTCGGCGAGCTCCTGCAGAAAGGATTCCGGAAAGGCCACGTGCGTCACCTTCTTTCTGTGGTTTCCGTTGTATGTACTTCCTTATTTAATGGTCCAGGCGGCGGGGATGAACAGTTCCGAATACACCTCCAGCGCATAGCTGTCGGTCATGCCGGACACATAGTCGCACACCGCGCGCTGCGGCCCTTCGTCGTCCGCGATGGACTGATAGACCACCGGGAGCTCGTCAATGTGGTTGACATAATATTCCCAGATGCTCCCGAGGATATTCTGCACCTTGCGCTCCTCGCCCTTGGCGATGGGGTTGTAGTACACGCCCTCGTACATGAAGGTCGTGAACACGTCCACGGCCTCGCGCATATCGGGCGACATGCGCAGCTCGCCGTCGCCGCTGTGGGCGATGATGTCCGTGAGGATGGAGTTGATGCGCACGCTGTTGCGCTCGCCCACGCGCTCGCGCACGATGGCGGGCACGTCCTCCGGCTGCACGATGCCGCCGCGCATGGCGTCGTCGAGGTCGTGATTGATGTAGGCCACGCGGTCGGCCAGGCGCACGACGTCGGCCTCGAGCGTGCCGCGCGGCTGCCCGGTCGTGTGGTTGAGGATGCCGATGCGCGTCTCGTTGCAGAGGTTCAGGCCGCGGCCGTCGCGCTCGATGCGGTCGACGACGCGCAGGCTCTGCTCATAGTGCCGGAAGCCGACGCCGGTATAGATCGCGTTGAGCGCGCGCTCTCCCGCGTGGCCGAACGGCGTGTGGCCGAGGTCGTGCCCGAGACTGATGGCCTCTGTGAGATCTTCGTTGAGTTCGAGCGCGCGGGCGATCGTGCGCGCGAGCCGCGCGACCTCGAGCGTGTGCGTCAGGCGCGTGCGGTAATGGTCGCCCTCCGGGCGCAGGAACACCTGCGTCTTGTGTTTCAGGCGGCGGAACGATTTCGAGTGCGTGATGCGGTCGACGTCGCGCTGGAAGCACGTGCGCATCTCACACGGCGGCTCGGGCGTCGGGCGGCCGGTGGACTGTGTGCTCAGCAGGCCGTGCGGGCCGATGAGCAGCGCCTCGGCGGCCTCGCGTTTTTCTCTTGGGCAGGGCACAGGGATCCCTCCGTTTCCACATAAAATCCATGGTTGCGGCCGGAGCGCCTTGCGCCATTTCCGGCTGCAATACTCTGATACGACATTGCCGTGCATTTCCCTCTTTTTTTTGAAAAAATGCAGAAAAAAAGTTTCCAAATCGAGTGCCAATTTTTTCACGATCGTTTTTGGCCTGCAAGCGCGGTAAAGATCCGCGGAAAATGGATGCGGATAGATATTCGTCAAGCAGAATGTTTATGCAATATTTTGGCTGGGATTCCGTGTGCGTTCGACGCGCACCTCATCCGTCGCGGCGTGGCTGCCGCGATGCCTTCCCCTCAAGGGGGAGGCATCGCCAGAGGGCGATGCAGGATTTCATCCGAGGCGGGCCTTGCCCCCTCGGGCTTCCCCGCGGCTCAAATATTTCAAAACCGTCGATCATTCGCACCGCAAGGGGGGAAGGCAAAAGGTGCGCAGCGGCACGAAAGCCCTCCCGATTTGGGAGGGCTTTGCGATGCTTATATACGCCTATACTCCGGCGTGCGGCGCGCACAGGTACTGTGCACACGCGCTCACAAGCCCGCGCCGGTGAGGGGGACGGCGCGCTCCGTCTCGCCGACGGGGCGCACGGCGCAGCGGCCGGCGGTCAGGTCGCGCACCTGCGCGGCAAAGGCCTCGCCGGCTTCCTCCGGCAGCAGGGCGCAGACCGTCACGGCGGCGGCATACTGCGTCTCCTGCACGACGCCGCCGAGCGCGGCGACGGCCGCGCGCACCGGCTCATAGAGCGCGTAGGGCGTGCTGACCTCGCAGGCGAGCCAGCGGCGCACCTCCGAGATGCCGGCGTCGGCGAGGGCATCGGCCGCGGCGGCGGTATACGCCCGCAGCAGGCCGCCCGTGCCGAGCAGCACGCCGCCGAAGTAGCGCGTGACGACGCAGACAACGTTCGTCACACCCGCGCGGCGGAACACCTCCAGCATCGGGATGCCGGCCGTGCCCTGCGGCTCGCCGTCGTCGGAGTAGCGTTCGGTGCCGTCGCGCAGCAGGTAGCACCAGCAGTTGTGCCGCGCGTCGTGATACTGCTTTTTGCACGCGGCGATGATTGTACGTGCCTCGTCCTCGGAGCCGACCGGCCGCACGAGGCCCAGAAAGCGCGAGCGTTTGTCCACGTACTCCGACGCGCCGGATTTCGTTGGAATGCGGTAGCTGTCCATATTACCCCTCCTCGCCCGCGATGACGAACGGCTCGAGCCGCGGCCACTGCTCCGGGTGGATGATGACCTCGAGCGCGATGCCGTCGTCGCGGTAGTCGGTGTGCAGCACGGCACAGTCGCGGTGCAGCGTTTCGAGCAGCGCGCCCTGCGCATACGGCAGCAGCAGCATCACATGGTGGTCGGCCCGGCCGAGGATGGCGCGTACGCACTCGGTCAGCTCCGCCGCGCCCTCACCGCTGCGGGCCGAGATGCACACGATGTTTTCCCCGTGCGGCAGGATGCCGAGATAGGCATCGCACTTATTGAACACGCGGATGCACGGCGTCTGCGCCGCGCCGAGCTGGTCGATGAGCCGGTCGACGACTTCCGCCTGCGCCTCCCACTCGGGGTTCGAGAGGTCGATCACGTGCAGGAGCACGTCGGCATACGTCAGCTCCTCGAGTGTGGCCTTGAACGCCTCGACCAGGTGCGTCGGCAGCTTGCGGATGAAGCCGACCGTGTCCGAGAGCAGCACCTCCTGCGCGGCGTCGATGCGCCAGCGGCGGGTCGTGGTGTCGAGCGTGTCGAACAGGCGGTCGTTGGCCGGGATGTCCGACCCCGTCAGGCAGTTGAGCAGTGTGGATTTTCCGGCGTTCGTATAGCCGACGAGGGCCACGACCGGCAGGGCGTTTTTCTCGCGGCGGCGGCGCTGCGTGCGGCGGATCTTGCGCACGTCCTCGAGTTCGGCCTGCAGCTTCTGGATCTTGCGGCGGATGTGGCGGCGGTCGGTCTCAAGCTGCGTTTCGCCCGGGCCGCGCGTGCCGATCGGCGACGAGCCGCCGGAGGCCGTCTGCCGTACGAGGTGCGTCCACATACCGGTCAGGCGCGGCAGAAGGTACTGGTACTGCGCCAGCTCCACCTGCAGCTGGCCCTCGCGCGTCTGGGCGCGCTGGGCGAAGATGTCGAGGATCAGGCCCGAGCGGTCGAGCACGCGCACGCCGAGCTCCTCCTCCAGCACGCGCATCTGCGACGGGGAGAGCTCATTGTCAAACACCGCGAGGTCGCAGTCGTTGGCGACGATGCGTTCGCGCAGCTCCGCCACCTTGCCCTCGCCGAGGAAGGTGCGCGGGTCGGGCGTGGGCTTATTCTGCAGCAGCGTCACGACGGGCTGGCCGCCGGCTGTCTCCACGAGCGCGGCCAGCTCGGCAAGGGAAATGTCCGTCGAGCGCTCGCGTTCGTCCATGCTCGCCGCGGCGAGACCAGCCAGCGCGGCGCGTTCGATCTTCTGTTTGGTAGATTGCATAGGGGTCATCCTTTGAAATGAATATTTATCGGGTTTGCGGCCGGAAATGCCCGGCGCGGCGGGGCGCTTGTGTCACGGGTACGGTGTGTGTACGTCACGTGGCACCGTACCATACCGTACAGTAC
Organism: Firmicutes bacterium CAG:103; assembly: GCA_000432375.1. Classification (GTDB taxonomy): domain Bacteria; phylum Bacillota; class Clostridia; order Oscillospirales; family Oscillospiraceae; genus CAG-103. The sequence goes on along the minus strand of HF985699.1, from coordinate 7,067 downwards.
CGTACCGTACCACACCGTGTCTTACCCTGCAGCAGGAACACACGGCAAAGCATATCTTACCCTGTCTCTCTCAAAGAAAGCCAGGGGGAAAGAAAGCCGCTGTGGGAAACCGGCGAAAATGTGGAAAACTGTGTTGAAAGATTGTGGAAAACTAGAATTATGCAAAATCAGCAATTCTCGCTTGACAAGTAATGCAAAAGCATACTAGACTGGAAGTGGGGCAAACGACCGGCCTGCTCACGACGAGGGCAGCGGCTCGGTGCGCTTGTCAGCGTCCGGCAGTGCCGGCGCGGCGAAGCGCTGCACGCCCCAGATGCCGACGAGGATGGCGGCCGAGGCTACGGCGCTGACCCAGCCGAACGGCTCGTGCAGGAGAAGCACCCCGGCGAGCACGGACACAACGGTCGAGAAGTTGATGAGCGCCGCGGTGCGCGCGACGGGCAGCACCTCCAGCGCCCGGTTGAGCGCGAGGTAGGACAGCACCGAGGCCACGACGCTCAAAAACACGATGGCCAGCGCAAACGGCGCGTGCGTCATTGGCAGCACGACGGCGCTCAGGTCGTGCCGGTGCTCGAGCACGGACAGCACCCCGAACGCGGCGGCGCCCATGCCGCAGGTGATGTACGTGCGCTCAAAGGCGGTGAAGCTGCCGGAACAGGCGCGGCAGGCCACTATGTAGCCCGCGCCGGCAAAGACCGTGCCGAGCAGGATGAGAAAGCCGAGAAAGCTGCCCGCGCCGATGCCGGTGGCGTAGACGGCCAGCACGATCACCCCCGCGACGGAGAGGACCGAGAACACGACCTGCCGCCACGTGGCCTTTTCGTGCAGGAAGATCGCCCCGTAGACGAGCGAGCACAGCGGGATGAGCGCGACCATGACGCCGGAAAACGACGTGCTCGTGAGCCGGAGGCCATACTGCTCGCAGGGGAAGTAGAGCACGGGCTCGAACAGGCCCGCCAGCAGCACGGGCCAGAGCTTCCGAGAGCGAAAGCGCACGGGGAAGCGTCCCGTCAGGCGCAGCAGGTTCAGCAGCAGGAATGCCAGTGCGAAGCGCCAGAACAGCAGCACGAACGGCGTGCCGTAGTCCTGCGCGATGCGCGAGGCGAGGAACGTGAAGCCCCAGATGAAATACGTGAACGCGGCGAGCCAGAACGCGCCCGCCGCCGAGAGGGTGCGGTGCAAGGGGATCAGCCTTCTTTCTCGGTGGTGAAGGTGAGGTCGACCCCGTCGGAGCGGCAGACGATCGTGCCGTTAAGGTCCGTGCGGTAGACGGTCACGTCCGCGTCGCGCAGGCGGCTGAGCGTGTCGTCGTGCGGGTGGCCGTACTCATTGTCCGCGCCGCAGCTGATGACGGCGTACCTCGGCTGTGCCTCGTACAGCAGGCGGTAGCCCGTGGAGGTGCGGCTGCCGTGGTGGCCGGCCTTGATGACGTCGCAGCGGACATCCTCGCCCGCGTCAAGCACGTCCGTCTCGCTCTCGTACTCGGCGTCGCCGGTGAAGAGAAAGGCGTTGCTGCCGTAGTCCACGCGCAGGATGAGGCTCTGGTTATTGACGTCGCTGTAGTGCTTTTGCGGGCCGAGGACGGTCACGGTCGCGCTGCCGAGGGAGAACGTGTCGCCCACGTTCGGCACGGTGATGGCGAGGTTTGCCGTTTCGGCCGCGCGCATGACGCGCTGGAACGCGCCGTTGCTGCTCGAGGTGACGGAGCTGTAGAGCGTGCGCACCGGGAAGGCCGCGATGACGGCCTTCATGCCGCCGCAGTGGTCGGCGTGCGCGTGCGTGCAGACGAGGTAGTCGATGGCCGTCACGCCGTGCTGCTTGAGGTAGGCCGTGATTTTGTTGGCCTGGTTGCCCTCGGCCGCGTCGATGAGCATGACCTGCCCGTCGCACTGCAGCAGCGTACAGTCGCCCTGGCCGACATCGAGATACGTTACGGTCAGCCCGTCGCCGGGCATGGCCGTCGCGGTGACGCCGGGCGCAGCCGTGGCGCTCGGGTCGGCGGCTGCGTGGTCGCGGCCGTAGCCGAACCACGTGGCGAGGACCGCGATGATGAGCGCGAGCACGATGGTGATCAGATGATTTTTGGCCTGCGAATTGCGGCCGCGAGTGGGTTGGGCCATGGGTCACATCTCCTGTTTGATGATAAAAGCGTGGGGGTGTCTGCAACCCCTCCGTCACGGCGCAAAGCGCCGCGCCACCTCCCCTTACACAGGGGAGGCCAGGACTGCGCGCATCTGCGGCGGCGTGCGTTGTGCTCTGGCTGCATACCGCCACCTCCGCTCCGAACCGGCGTGCCCCCGTTTCCTGCGCTGGGAATGCCCGCGTCGGGCGGGGAACGCAAAAATGTCTGCGTAAGCGAATACGCAGACATTTTCTCATATCCCAGGTGAAATTGCAACCCCGCGGCTGTCCGCTGCATGGGACAGTGCGGGGGCTTCCGGCCGGTTTTTTATCCGTTTTCGCGCCAGAGTTTTACCGCGCGGATGCGCGCGTGGGCGCGCGCGCGGGCCGCCTCGGCCGTGGAGACGTTCATCTCCATGCCGCGCACCTCCAGATCCGACTCGGCCCGGCGCAGCGCCGCCTCGGCGCGGGGCAGGTCAATGTCCGGCGCGAGCTCGGCCGTGCGGGCGAGCACGGTCACGGTGTTGGCGGCGACGTTCACCGTACCGGGGCTCACGGCGCAGTAGTGCTCCGCGCCGCCGGAAGTATAGCGCACGACGCCGCTCACGAGCGCGCCGAGCAGCGGCGCGTGGCCCGGCAGGATGCCGGCCTCCCCGTCGGCGAGGGGGAGCGTGACCTGCTGGGCCTGCGTGTCCACGGCCGCGCCGCCGGCCGTGACGATCTCCAGATGCAGTGTGTCCGCCATGGCGCACCTCACTGCAGCGCGTCGCGCTTGCGCAGCACGTCGTCGATCGAGCCGCAGAACAAAAACGCCTGCTCGGGAATGTCGTCGCACTCGCCGCCGAGGATGGCCTCGAAGCCGCGGATGGTCTCGTCGAGCGGGACGTACTTGCCGGCCATGCCCGTGAAGTTTTCCGCCACGTGGAACGGCTGCGACAAAAAGCGCTGGATGCGCCGCGCGCGGTTGACGGCGGCCTTGTCCTCCACGCTCAGCTCGTCCATGCCGAGCACGGCGATGATGTCCTGCAGGTCCTTATACTTTTGCAGCACGCGCTGCACGGCGCGCGCGGTGTCATAGTGCCGGCGGCCGAGAATGTCCGGCTCGAGGATGCGCGAGGTCGAGCCGAGCGGATCGACGGCCGGGTAGATGCCCAGCTCCGAGATGCTGCGGTCGAGCACGGTCGTGGCGTCGAGGTGGGCAAAGGTCGTGGCCGGGGCAGGGTCGGTCAGGTCGTCGGCGGGGACGTAGATCGCCTGCACGCTCGTGACCGAGCCGTTGCGCGTGGAGGTGATGCGCTCCTGCAGCTTGCCCATCTCGGTGGCGAGCGTGGGCTGATAGCCGACGGCGGAGGGCATGCGCCCGAGCAGGGCCGACACCTCGCTGCCCGCCTGCGTGAAGCGGAAGATGTTGTCAATGAACAGCAGCACATCCTGCCCGGACTCGTCGCGGAAGTTTTCCGCGATCGTCAGGCCCGAGAGCGGCACACGCAGACGCGCGCCGGGCGGCTCGTTCATCTGGCCGAAGACGAGCGCCGTCTTGCTGATGACGCCGGATTCGTTCATCTCGTTCCAGAGGTCGTTGCCCTCGCGCGAGCGCTCGCCCACGCCTGCAAAGACGGAGTAGCCGCCGTGCTCGTAGGCGATGTTGCGGATCAGCTCCATGATGAGCACGGTCTTGCCGACGCCTGCGCCGCCGAACAGACCGATCTTGCCGCCCTTGGCATAGGGCGCGAGCAGGTCAACGACCTTGATGCCGGTCTCGAGCAGTTCGGTCGCGGGGGCGATGTCCGTGAAGGCCGGGGCCTCGCGGTGGATGGGCAGATATTCCGTGGCGTTGACGGGGCCTTTGCCGTCGATCGGCTCGCCGATGACGTTGAACATGCGGCCGAGCGTCGCCTCGCCGACGGGCATTTTCACGCTCGTGCCGGTGTCCACGGCGACGCAGCCGCGCTGCAGCCCGTCGGTGGAAAAGAGCGAGATGCAGCGAACCGCATTGTCGCCGAGCTGCTGCACCGCCTCCATGACGATGCGGCGCTGGCCGGCGTGCACCTCGATGGCGTTGTTGATCTCCGGCAGCTTTCCGGCCGGGAACTGCACGTCCACCACCGGGCCGATGACCCTTTTGACGATACCGTTTTCCATACGTTCTCCCTTCGTGGGACGCGGCGCTGCCGCCGCGGTGTTAGTCCGATTTGTCCGATTTTTTCAGCGCGGCGCTGCCGCCGACGATCTCGGAGATCTCCGTCGTGATCGCGGCCTGACGCGCGCGGTTGAACTCCAGATTCAGGTCCTCGATGAGCTCCGCCGTCGAGTCCGTGGCGGCGGTCATCGCGGTCATGCGCGCGGCGTGCTCGCCCACGCGGGCCTCGAGCATCACGGCGTAGACCGTGTTGTTCAGGTACAGCTCGAGCACGTTGTCGAGCACGGTCTGCGCGTCCGGTACGAACAGGTAGTTGTTGTTCGCGGCGGGCGCGTCGGCCTCCGGCGCGGCGGGCAGCAGCTGCCGGTGCACCGGCGTCTGGTGCAGCACGGAGTCAAAGTGCTGGTAGACGAGGTGGATCTCGTCCGCCTCGCCGGTGCGGTAGAGGTTTTTGAGCTCCTCGGCGATCTCGAGCGCCTCGGCCATGGTGGGCGTGTCGCTCAGCTCGGAGAAGATCTGCCGCACGGGCAGGCCCGTTCCCGCAAGCACGTCGCGCCCCCAGCGGCCGCACACAATCACGGAGCAGGGGCGCGCCTCGGCGCGCACGAGCCCCTCGAGGTGGCGCAGCAGCAGCTGGTTATACGCTCCGCACAGCCCGCGGTTGCCCCAGAAGACCACGTAGCACACGCGGCCGACGTGCCGCCGGGGCGTGAGATACGGGTGCTCAAAGCTCGCGTCGCCGGCGAGCAGGGCGTTGAGCACGGCCTGACTCTTGTCCGCGAACAGGCGCACGCCCGCAAGGCTCGTCTGCGTCTTGCGCAGCTTCGACACGGCGATCATCTTCATCGTGCGGGTGATCTGCTGCGTGCTGTTCACGCTGCGGATGCGCGCGCGGATCTTATGCAGGTTCGTCAAGGGGCGTCAACTCCTCTCTGCCGGCGGCGGGAATGGTGATTCATAGATTTTTCAGCGTCTCGGCTGCGAGCTCGCGCAGGCGCTCGAGCGCCTCGGGCGGGAGCTTTTTGCCGCTGTGCACAAGCGCGTGCAGCTCCGGATACGTCCGGTGGATGCGCGCGAGCAGGGCGTCGGCGTAGCGCGGCACGTCCTCGACGGCGATCGTGTCCGTGTACCCCTCGCCGGCGGCGAAGAGCACCGCGACCTGATCGGCCGCGTCCATGGGCGCGTACTGCGGCTGTTTCAGCAGCTCGGTCATGCGGCTGCCGCGCGCGAGCGTGTCGCGCGTGGCCTTGTCGAGGTCGGAGCCGAACTGCGCGAACGACGCCAGCTCCCGGTACTGCGCCAGATCCATGCGCAGCCGGCCGGCGACCTGCTTCATCGCGCCGAGCTGCGCCGCGCCGCCGACACGCGACACGGACAGGCCCACGTTGATGGCCGGGCGCACACCGGCGTGGAACAGATCCGTTTCGAGGAAGATCTGCCCGTCGGTGATGGAGATGACATTCGTCGGGATATAGGCCGAGATATCGCCCGCCTGCGTCTCGATGATGGGCAGGGCGGTCATGCTGCCGCCGCCGGCTTCTTCGCTCAGGCGCGCGGCGCGCTCGAGCAGGCGGGAGTGCAGGTAAAACACGTCGCCGGGGTAGGCTTCGCGTCCGGGCGGACGCTGCAGCAGCAGGGAAATCTCACGGTAGGCCACGGCCTGCTTCGACAGGTCGTCATAGACGATGAGCACGTCGCGCCCGCGGTACATGAAGTACTCGCCGATGGCGGCGCCCGCGTAGGGCGCGATGTAGAGCATGGGCGCGGTCTCGGATGCGTGCGCGCACACGACGGTGGTGTAGTCCATGGCGCCGCGGTCGCGCAGTTTCTGCACGACGCCCGCGACGGTCGATTCCTTCTGGCCGATGGCGACGTAGATGCACAGCACGCCGGTGCCCTTCTGGTTGAGGATGGCGTCGATGGCGATGGCGGTCTTGCCGGTCTGGCGGTCGCCGATGATGAGCTCGCGCTGGCCGCGGCCGATGGGCACGAGCGCGTCGATGGCCTTGATGCCGGTCTGCAGCGGGACGCTCACGCCCTTGCGCGCGATGACGCCGGGCGCGGGGCTCTCGATGGCGCGGCGCTCCGTCGTGCGGATCGGGCCGAGGCCGTCGATCGGCCGGCCGAGCGCGTCGACGACGCGGCCGGTCATTTCTTCGCCCACGGGCACGGACATGATCTGCCCCGTGCGGCGCACGCGGTCGCCCTCCTGCAGGTGGCCGTAGGGCCCGAGCAGGACGACGCCGATGTCCTCGCGGCCGAGGTCCATGACCATGCCGCGCAGCGTGCCGTCAAAGGCCAGCAGCTCGCCGGCCATGGCGTCGGCCAGACCGCGGATGCGGCAGATGCCGTCCGACAGGCTCGTGACGACGCCGGACTGGAACACGTCGATGCCGACGTGCGTGTCCGCGAGCTTGGCGCGGATGCACGCGGCGAGGTCGGGCGTTTCCTGCGTGGTGTGCAGGACGCTGTTGGCCGCGTCCTGCTCGAGCAGGTCGAGCGCGTGGCGCAGCGTGCCGTCATAGTGCGTGTCGCCGATGCGCAGGCACACGCCGCCGATCAGCTCCGGGCGCACGGTCGTCATGACGGTGACGTGGCCGTAGGCGCGCGTGAGCGTGCCGGTGAGCGCGTCGAGCGCGGCGGCGCTCAGGGGCTCTGCCGATTCGACCGTCACGGTCAGTGTGCCGGTCTCGGCGAGGGCGAGCGCGTCGCTCGGCTGGGTGGTCAGGTGCTCGCCGATGTGGGCGAGAAAGTCGTCAACGAGGTTTGCGCGCGCGGGTGCGAACGCATCCTGCGCCAGCACGCC
>HF985698.1:8839-22893 GCA_000432375.1 Firmicutes bacterium CAG:103 | reverse complement strand
CCTGCACCACTGACGGCACTACCGCCGGTAAGCACTGCACCCGCTGTGACTACAAGGAGGGCATGGAGACGATCGCCGCCCTCGGCCACGCTTGGGATGAGGGTAAGGTGACGAAGGAAGCAACGGAAACGACGCAGGGCAGCATGACCTACACCTGCACGCGCTGCCCGGCCACCAAGCGCGACATTCTGCCTGCAAGCGGCCTTGTTGCCACTGCGGTATACAACGATGTCAAAAATGACACATCGTGGTTCTATCCGGGTGTTCAGTACTGCCTGTCCTACGGCCTCATGTCCGGCATGGGCAACGGCAGCTTTGCTCCCGGCGAATATACGACGCGCGCGCAGGTCGCACAGATCCTGTACAACCTGCACGGTAATCCGGAAGTGAGCGGCGGCACGCCGTTCACGGATGTGCCGGAGGGCGCATGGTATCAGAAAGCAGTGACCTGGGCACATTCGGTCGGCATTGTCAACGGTGTGACGGCCACGACATTTTCACCGAATGCAAATATTACGCGCCAGGATTTCGTGCTCATGCTCATGCGCTATCTGAATAACGTGCGCATGGTCGATCGGACCTGGACGCCGGATGATCTGAGCCGCTTTGTGGATGCCGGCAGCGTCGGCTTCTGGGCGCTGGACGCGATGAAGGACGCCGTTGCGATCAACGCGATCTCCGGCGTCCCGGTCGACGGCCGCCTGTACATCCAGCCGGCCAGAAACGCGACACGCGCGGAGGCTGCAAAGATCCTGATGATGTTCCATGAGACGATGACCAAGTAATTCCAAGTATGCGGATGCACCCTGTGAATCTCACGGGGTGCATCTTTTTACCGGACGGGAAACATTTTTCTTTCTTTTTGCCGCTGCGCGTGGTACACTATACTGTACAATTTTATCAGGAGGTATTTTTTTATGCCGGAAAATTATATTACTTGCCAGGATGAAAAGGGCAGCATCAATATCTCTGAGGACGTCGTTGCCGCCATGGTGCGCGCAGCGATCACGGAAGTGGACGGCGTCGCCGGTGTTGCGACCTCTACCGGTACGGAGCTGGCCGAGCTGCTCGGCATCAAGTCTGCCGCCAAGGGCATCAAGGTGCAGATCGTCGACGGCACGATGACGGTCGATACGATCATTACGGTGCGCTATGGCTGCAGTGTCGTGGCGGTCGCAAAGGCCGTGCAGGAATCGGTCACGAGCGCGGTCGAGTCCATGACCGGCATGGGCAAGCCCATTGTGAACGTGCACGTGTCCGGTGTGGCCTTCGACAAATAAAGAAAAGCAGGAGTAATCACTATGACAAGAACGGTTGCGCGTGAGATCGCGATCCAGCTCAGCTTTGCCGCGCAGCTCGCCGGGGACGATGCCCGCGAGACGGCGGATACTTTCTTCAGCCGCGAGTATTTTGCGACGCTGGCGGAGGAAGACCCGTTGTTTCTGGAATATCCGGACGAGAAGCAGCTCGATTATATCCGCCGGCTGACCGGTTTGGTCTATGACCATATGTACGAGCTCAACCACATGATCGAAAAATATGCCCGCGGCTGGCGGCTGGAGCGCATTTCCCGCGTTGCCGCGGCGATCATGCGCTGCGCCATGTGCGAGATCCTCTATATGGACGACGTACCGAATGCCGCCGCGATCAATGAGGCGGTGGAACTGGCCAAGGGCTATGAAGAGCCGGAGACGGTGGCGTTTATCAACGGCGTGCTCGGCAGCTTTGTGCGCGGCGAGGTCGAGCCGGAGGCCGAAGCGGAAGAAGCATCCGCTGAAGTGCCGGCCGATGAACCGGAGCAGACGCCCGAGAACGGCGCCGAAGCCTGACATGGCGCGTACATCCTTTACCGTAACGGAGCTCAACGCCCACATCAAGCAGCTGCTGGATGCGGATGCGCTGCTCGGTAATGTCTGTGTGACGGGGGAACTGTCCAACTACAAGGTCTACCCGTCCGGGCACCATTATTTCACGCTCAAGGACGCCGAGAGCAGCCTGCGGTGCGTGATGTTTCGCAGCAGCGCGCAGTCGCTGCGCTTTCGCCCGGCGAGCGGAATGAGCGTTGCGGCCATCGGCCGCATCGCGGTTTATCCGCGCGACGGGGCATATCAGCTCTACTGTACGCGGCTCATTCCGGGCGGTGTGGGCGACTTGTATGCCGCCTACGAGCAGCTCAAGGAGCAGCTGCAGAAGGAGGGCCTGTTTGACCGCGCGCACAAAAAGCCACTGCCGCTGTTTCCGCAGCGGATCGCTGTCATCACGTCGGCGGCGGGTGCGGCCGTGCGCGATATCATCCGCGTGCTCGGTAAGCGCTGGCCGGCTAGCGAGGTCGTGCTGCTGCCCGTGCGTGTGCAGGGGACGGAGGCACCGGCGGAGATCGCCGGAGCGATCCGGTATGCCAACCGCTATCGGGTCGGCGACCTCATCATCACCGGCCGCGGCGGCGGTTCGATCGAGGATTTGTGGGCGTTCAATGACGAGCGTGTCGCGCGGGCGATCTACGATTCGGACATCCCGGTCATATCTGCCGTTGGGCACGAACCGGATGTGACGATCTCGGACTTTGTGGCCGATCTGCGCGCCGCGACGCCGTCGAACGCGGCGGAGCTGGCTGTGCCGAACGCGGAGGACATCCGCGAGACGCTGCGCGGATATGACATCCGCATGGCGCAGGCGATGCGCAAGCAGATGGCACAGCGTCGGGCCGCACTGGATAATCTGGCCGGCCGCCGTGTGCTGCAGTCTCCGGCGGCTTATTTTGATCTCCGGCGCGTGGAGCTGGACTATACCCGCAGCCGCCTGACGGCGGCGGGGGAGCGCTGGCTCGCCGCGCGCAGACATGGTTTTGCGCAGTATGCGGCGGCGCTGGACGCGATGAGCCCGTTGAAGGTGCTTGCCCGCGGCTACGCCGTGGCGACGGATGCCGACGGCACGGTGCTCCGCTCGGCGGCAAAGGTGCAGCCGGGCGATCCGGTTCGTGTACAGCTTCTGGACGGTGCATTGCGCTGCACCGTAAACAACAGGGAGGATGCCCATGGCAAAACAGAAACTGACCTTTGAAGCGTCCATGCAGCGGCTGGATGAGATCGTCAAGCAGCTGGAAAAGGGCGATGTGCCGCTCGATGCGTCGCTGGCGCTGTTTGAGGAAGGATCGCACCTGCTTGCGGCCTGCAATGAAATGCTGGACACGGCGGAACAGAAGGTCGTGCAGCTCAAAAAAGGGAGCGACGGCGCGCCTGTCGAGTTCCCGTTTGAAACTGAGGAATAACGTATGGATTATCAGACACAGTATCAGGAATACAAAGCGCTCGCCGATGCGACGCTCAATACCTATTTTACGGATACGACCGTGTCCTATCATCGTCTGCTGGAGGCGATGCACTATAGCCTGACCGCTGGCGGCAAACGCCTGCGTCCGGTGCTGGTACTCGCGTTCTGCGCGGCCTGCGGCGGGGATGTGCGTGCGGCGCTGCCAGTTGCGTGTGCGGTCGAGATGGTGCATACTTATTCGCTCATCCACGACGATCTGCCGTGCATGGATAACGATGATCTTCGCCGCGGCAAGCCGACGAACCACGTGGTCTATGGCGAGTGCACGGCGACGCTGGCGGGCGACGCCCTGCAGGCGGAGGCATTCCACACGATCCTTTCGACGGAGCTGCCAGCGGATGTGCGCGCCGAGTGCGCGCGCCTGCTCGCCGAGGCTGCCGGTGAAAACGGCATCTGCGGCGGTCAGCAGCTAGATATGGAAGGTGAGGGCAAGGTCCTCACAAAAGAGGAACTGATGGATATCAACGACCGCAAAACGTCGGCGATGATCCACGCCGCATGCCTCATGGGCGTGACCTGCGGCTGCGGAAACGCGCAGCAGCGCGCGGCCGCGGCGCAGTATGCCAAGGCGCTTGGTCTGGCGTTTCAGATCCGCGATGACATGCTCGATGTCATCAGTACGGAGGCGGAACTCGGCAAACCCATCGGCTCGGATGCGCGCGAGGGGAAGAACACCTTCATGGCGCTCTATGGTCTGGAGCGCTGCGGCGTCTATGTGCACGAGCTGTCCGAGCAAGCGGCAGCAGCCGTGGACGGTGTGTTTGCGGACAGCGCATTTTTGCAGCAGCTCGCCCGCTCGCTGGCAGATCGGAAAAACTGAATCCATAAAAACACCGGACTTCCGGTGAAATTGTGAAAAGTGTCGGCTTACTCTTGTAAAGTCCGGCACTTTTTGTTATAGTATACTTTGTATTATTATACGTGAGGTATTCTGTTTTGAGTATATTAGAGCGAATCCATTCACCGGCCGACCTGAAGGCGCTGCCGGCGGAAGAAATTCCGGCACTGTGTGCGGAACTTCGTTCTTTTCTGGTCGAGAATCTTGCGAAAACCGGCGGGCATCTGGCGTCGAATCTCGGCGCAGTGGAGCTCACGGTTGCGATCGACCGGGTATATAGCACCGAAAAGGACCGACTCGTGTTCGACGTCGGTCATCAGAGCTATGTGCACAAGATCCTGACCGGGCGGCGCGAAGCGTTTTCCACGCTGCGGCAGTTCGGCGGCATTGCCGGGTTTCCGAAGCCGGATGAGAGCGTGCACGATGCGTTTGTGGCCGGCCACGCCTCCACGTCGATCTCCGTCGCGCTGGGCATGGCCCGGGCGCGTACACTCACGGGGGCGGACTATGACGTCATCGCCCTCATCGGTGACGGCGCATTGACCGGCGGCCTGGCATACGAGGGCCTGTCGGATGCCGGGCAGAGCGGCGAGCCGATGGTCATCGTGCTCAATGACAACGGCATGTCCATCAACAAAAACGTCGGCGGCATGGCAACGCTGCTGTCCAAGCAGCGCGTGAAGCCGAGCTATCTGCACTTCAAGCAGTTTTACCGCAATACCGTCGGCAAGGCGCGCGGACTGTATAAGGTGCTGCACCATGTGAAGGAACATGTGAAGGATCTTGTCCTGCCGAACAACATGTTCGACGATATGGGCTTTTACTACATCGGTCCGGTGGACGGGCACGATGAGCAGCAGCTGGAAAAGATGCTGCGCTGGGCGCGTGACCTGCGCCAGCCGGTGCTGCTGCATGTGGTGACGCAAAAGGGTAAGGGCATCTCCTACACGGAGCAGGCGCCGGAGAAATACCACGGCGTCAGCTCGTTCGATCCTGTGACCGGGGCGCTGCCTGTGCCGAAGCCGGACTTTTCGCACGTGTTCGGCGAGACGCTCTCGCAGCTGGCGGATGAAGATCCGACGGTCGTCGCCATCACGGCGGCCATGCAGACCGGCACGGGCCTGACGACCTTTGCCGAACGGCATCCGGATCGCCTCTACGATGTCGGCATCGCGGAAGGGCACGCGATCACGATGGCCAGCGGCATGGCCAAGCAGGGGCTCAAGCCCGTCGCGGCGATCTACTCGAGCTTTTTGCAGCGCGCGTATGATATGCTCATCCACGACACATCCCTGCAGCGGCTGCATCTGGTGCTCGGCGTCGACCGTGCCGGCATCGTCGGCAATGACGGCGATACGCACAACGGCTGCTTTGACATCAGTTATCTGAGCTCCGTGCCGTATATGCGCATCCTCTGCCCGGCAAGCTTCGCCGAGCTGCGCGCGATGCTGCGCAAAGCGGTGCTGGAGCTGAGCGGCCCGGTCGCCTTGCGCTATCCGCGCGGCGGCGAGGGCGCGTATCAGGACTGCCATCCGGAACCGGTCACGGTTTTGCGTGAGGGCAATGATCTGACGATCCTGACCTACGGCATTGTCATCAACGATGTGCTGCAGGCGGCGGATCTGCTTGCGCAGCAGGGCATTTCGGTAGAAGTCGTCAAGCTGGCGCAGGTCGCGCCGCTGGAGTTGGTGCCGGTGCTTGCGTCCCTGCACAAGACGGGGCGGCTGCTGGCGGTCGAGGATGTGTGCGCTGCCAACTGTATCGGCGAGCAGGTGCTCTCTGCTGCCGGGCAGGCCGGTATGGCACTGAAGGCCGCGCGGCTGCTCAATCTTGGCAATGGCATCATCCCGCACGGAGCGCCGAATGTGCTCAAATCGGCATACGGTCTGGATGCCCGGGCGATCGCTGCCGCCGCGCAGGCGATGCGCTCCGGCGAGGAAGAGGGGAACGGCGTATGAAGAAGGTACGACTCGACCAGCTCGTCTTTGATCAGGGCCTGAGCGAGAGCCGCGAGCGCGCGAAGGCGATCATTATGAGCGGCGTTGTCTATGTCAACGGCCAGCGCGCGGACAAGCCCGGCGCGCAGGTCGCGCCCGATGCGAAGATCGAGGTGCGCGGCAACACGCTGCCCTATGTCAGCCGCGGCGGTTTTAAATTGGAAAAAGCGCTCAAAGTGTTTCCGATCGATCCCACCGGCCTGACGTGTATCGACTGCGGTGCCTCGACCGGCGGATTTACGGATGTGCTGCTGCAAAACGGCGCGGCAAAGGTCTACGCCGTCGATGTCGGCTACGGCCAGCTGGCGTGGAGCCTGCGCAACGATCCGCGCGTGATCTCCATGGAGCGCACGAACGTGCGCTATATCACAGCCGAGCAGATCCCGGAACCGCTGGATCTCGCGGTCATGGATCTGTCATTCATCTCCGTGAAGCTCATTCTGCCGGCGGTCTGTCCGCTGCTGAAGGACGATGCTGCGGTCGTCTGTCTCATCAAGCCGCAGTTTGAAGCCGGGCGTGAAGAGGTCGGCAAAAAAGGCGTCGTCCGTGACCCAAAGGTGCATCTGGAGGTGCTCGAGAGCTTTCTGGACTTTGTGCCCGGCACGGGCTTTACCGTCATGGGACTGGACTATTCGCCCATCAAGGGCCCGGAGGGCAACATTGAGTACCTTGGCTACCTGCGCAAGGGAACACATCCCGCGCCGGAGCTCGATCCGGCGGCCATTGTGGAGCAGTCGCACGGCGCGCTGGCCCACGGAAAAGAGAGCGGCGTATGAAACACATCGTCATTGCGGCCAATCCATACCGGGACAGCGGCCTGCAAAAAGCGCTGACGGTTTACCGTATGCTCACGGAGCACGGCCATCGGGTGGTCATGTCACCGGTATTTGCGCCGAAGGCCTACCTGCCGGGTGATGTCCCGGTGCGGCCGCTGGAGGCCGCCGCGCACGATGCTGCGCTCATCATCGTCATGGGCGGTGATGGGACGATCCTGCATGTTGCAGTCACGCTGCGTGACCATCCGATCCCGATCATCGGCGTGAATTTCGGCGGCAAGGGATTCCTGGCCGGCCTGGAGGACGACGAGCTGGATATGCTGCTCGAGATCGCGGATGGGCAGTATACGGTCAGCCGGCGCATGATGCTCGATGTGGAGCTCGTGCGCAATGAGCGGATCATCTGCACGCAGTCGGTGCTCAACGACGTGGTCATCCACGGCGGTCATGTGGACTGCATCGGCGTGACCGCTTATGGCGACGGCGTGCCCATCACGCGCTTCAACGGCGACGGCATCATTGTCGCCACGCCGACTGGTTCCACGGCCTATTCCATGTCGGCCGGCGGCCCGCTCGTCGAGCCGGAAAACGAGAACATCATCATGACGCCTATCTGCGCGCACAGTCTGGCCGGAAAGTCCTTTGTGCTTGCGCCCGGGCGGCAGATCACGATCGTGCCGGAGCGCATTCATGACCGGCCGGCCATCCTCGTGGCGGACGGCGGCGACAGCATCGCACTCATCCGCGGCGATCAGATCCGCATCCGCAGATCGGACAATTACACGCTGCTGGCCGATACCGGCATCCGCAGCTTTTATGAGACGGCTTTTGGCAAGCTGACAGACAGACTGTGAGGAGGGACGACGTGAAATCCACCCGACAAAACATCATTTTGCAGATCATTGCAGAGCAGGAGATCGAGACGCAAAACCAGCTCATGGATGTGCTGGCGCAGCGCGGCGTTCCGAGCACGCAGGCGACGCTGTCGCGCGACATTAAGGAGCTGCACCTGACGAAGACGCTCGCGCCGAGCGGGAAATACCGTTACGCCGCACCGGCGGCGGACGAATTTCCCGGCTACGATGAGCGCCTGAAGAAAATTTTCCGGGAATGTGTGACGTCGTATGCCGAGGCGCAGAACATCATCGTCATCAAGACGCTGCCGGGCCTCGCCTCGGCTGCATGCTCCGCGCTCGACAGTATGCGCATCGACACGCTCGTCGGCACGCTTGCGGGCGACGACACGGCATTTCTGCTCATGAAGGACAATACGTCCGCCGATGAGTTTTTCCACGAGATCGAAAAGCTGCTTTGAGGACACCGCAGGAGGTGAAGCGCTTTGCTGCGAGAACTGCATATTGAAAACGTCGCGGTCATCGAGCGGGCGGATCTGGAGCTCGGTCCCGGCCTGAACATCCTGACCGGCGAGACGGGCGCGGGCAAATCCATCCTTGTGGACGCCATGCACGCGATCCTCGGCGCGCGCGCCTCGCGCGAGCTCGTGCGCACCGGCGCCGAAAAGGCGGTCGTCTGCGCGACGTTCGATCCTGACCCGTGCCGGGACTGGTGCGAGGAAAACGAGATCGAGTGCGACGATGAGCTCATCATCCGCCGCCAGATCACGGCCGAGGGCAAGACGTCCTGCCGCGTCTGCGGCGTCCCGGTCACAACGGCGCAGCTGCGCACACTGGGCGCGCTGCTGCTCGATATCCACGGCCAGAACGACGGGCAGCACCTGCTTGACGAGCGGGAGCACCTGCGCGATCTGGATCGATTCGGCCAGCTGGAGCCGGAGCTTACACGCTACCGTGAGCAGTATCGGGCATACCAGGCACTGTGCAGGGAGCGCGACACGCTCTCGACCTATGAAAACGAGAAAGAACTGCTGACCGAAAGCCTCCGCCGCCAGATCGAAGAGCTGGAGCGCGCGGAGCTCAAGGCCGGGGAAGAGGCGGAGCTCACGGAGCGCAGCGACCTGCTGCGCAACTTTGAAAAGCTCTCAGAAGCGGTCGATCAGGCGTATGACCTGCTGGCCGGCCGGGACGATTCCGCCACTGCGCTGGCAGGAGAAGCCCTGTCGGAGATCGAGCGGNNNNCCTGTCGGAGATCGAGCGGGCCGCCAACTACGCGGGCGAGCTCGCGCCTTTGCCGGAGGCCGTCAAGGGCGCTGTCTTCACGCTGCAGGACGCGGCGGAGACGCTGCGTGACTTCCGCGACGGGCTGGATTTTTCCGACGAGGAATTTGACCGCATTGAAACGCGCCTGTCGCTGCTCCGGCGTCTGGAGCGGAAATACAATACGGATGAGGCGGGGCTGATCGATACGCTCGAGGCGGCCCGGACCCGGCTCGATCAGATCGAATACGCAGGCGACCGGCTGCAGAAGCTCGAATCGATGATCCAAAAGCAGGCGGAGCAGACGCGCGCAGCGGCGGCGGAACTGACGCAGGCGCGCCGGACTGCCGCCGCCGCGCTCGAGCGGCAGGTTGAGTGCGAGCTGCGCGAGCTGTCCATGCCGTCCGTGCGCTTTCACGTGGAGATCACACCGCTCGGCGGTACGCCCGGATTTCAGAGTACAGGCGCGGACAATGTGCGTTTTTTGATCTCGGCAAATGCCGGAGAGGCGCTTGGGCGCATCAGTAAGATTGCTTCCGGCGGTGAGCTCTCGCGCATCATGCTGGCGCTCAAAAACGTGTTCGCTGAACGCGATGACGTGCCCTCCATGGTCTTTGACGAGGTGGATGCCGGTGTTTCCGGCGTGGCCGCTCAGCGTGTCGGTGAAAAGCTCGGTAAGCTCTCTATGGTCAAGCAGGTCATCTGCATCACGCATCTGCCGCAGATCGCGGCTATGGCCGATCAGCATTACCTGATCGAAAAACGCGAGCAGGACGGACGTACCCGCACGACGGTGCAGCTGCTCGACAGTGACGGCCGCCAGCGCGAGATCGCGCGGCTGTACGGCGGCGATCACATCACACCGCTGACACTGGCCAGCGCGGCAGAGCAGCTCGCTTCCGCCGATGCCTATAAACAATCGCTTAAGAAAGGTGAGAGAGAACCATGAGTATTCAGGAATCCGCCATTGCTTATCACGACAACGGCTTTAACTGCGCGCAGAGCGTGCTCGCAGCGCTGCAGGAAGAGACCGGCCTGGACGAAAGCACGGCAAAGCGTGTCGCGGCCGGCTTCGGCGGCGGCGTGCGCTGCGGTGAGATCTGCGGCAGTATCACCGGCGCCGTGATGGCGTTCGGACTCGCCGCCGATCAGGTAACTGCCACGGCCATGACGAAGCAGATGACGCAGAGCTTCCGCGCCGAGTTTGGCTGCCTGCGCTGCCAGGAGCTCGTGGCGAAAAACGGCGGCAAGGGCCACTGCGCCCATATGATCGCTTGGGGCGCACAGCGCGCCGAGGAGATCCTCGCAGAGAACAAAGTGAAAGAATAACGCGCAAGGAGAGAAAACGATGACACTGTATGATGAACTGATCGCCCGCGGCCTGATCGCGCAGGTGACCAACGAGGAAGAGATTAAAAACATGATCAACAACGGCAAAGCCACGTTCTACATTGGCTTTGACTGCACGGCGGACTCGCTGCATGTCGGTCACTTCATGGCGCTGTGCCTGATGAAGCGTCTGCAGATGGCCGGGAATAAGCCCATCGCCCTCATCGGCGACGGTACGACGCTCATCGGCGACCCCTCCGGCCGCACCGATATGCGCCAGATGCTTACTGAGGAGACCATCAAACACAATGCCGAGTGCTTCAAGCGTCAGATGGAGCGCTTCATTGACTTCTCGGACGGCAAGGCGCTCATGCTCTACAATTCCGAGTGGCTCAAGCCGCTCAACTACATTGAGCTCCTGCGCGAGGTTGGCGCGTGCTTCTCCGTGAACAACATGCTGCGTGCTGAGTGCTACAAGCAGCGCATGGAAAAGGGCCTGAGCTTCCTGGAGTTCAACTACATGATCATGCAGAGCTACGACTTCTACTATATGTTCCAGCACTACGGCTGCAACATGCAGTTCGGCGGCAACGACCAGTGGTCGAACATGCTCGGCGGCACGGAGCTCATCCGCCGTAAGCTCGGCAAAGATGCACACGCTATGACGATTACGCTCCTGCTCAATTCCGAGGGCAAAAAGATGGGCAAGACCGCCAAGGGCGCCGTCTGGCTCGACCCGAATAAGACCACACCCTTTGAGTTTTACCAGTACTGGCGCAACGTTGACGATGCCGATGTGCTCAAGTGCATCCGTATGCTGACATTCCTGCCGCTCGAGGAGATCGACAAGATGGACAGCTGGCAGGGTGAGCAGCTCAACAAAGCCAAGGAGATCCTTGCCTACGAGCTCACGAAGATGGTACACGGCGAGGCGGAGGCCGATCAGGCGCAGGCAGCTGCCAAGGCAGTGTTCGGCGGCTCCGGCGAGGGCGTGCCGACGGTGGAGATCACGAAAGAAGACGGCAATGACATCCTCAGCCTGCTCGTCAAGAGCGGCCTGTGTGCATCTAAGTCCGATGCGCGCCGCAATGTGCAGCAGGGCGGCGTGACTGCTAACGACAGCAAGGTCACCGATATTGCCAAGACCTTTACCGAGGCAGAGCTGAGGGACGGCGTTGTGCTCAAACGCGGCAAGAAGAATTTCCGTAAGATGCTGCTGAAGTAACCAAATATCCGACAGATTGATCGTGCCCCGCCGTTTCTGGCGGGGCACTTTTGTTAACGTTGCCGAAATGTGTAAATTTTTATCCGAACACTTGAAAAAAGCCGGTTAGAGTGGTATAACTTGAAATTGAAAGTTAGCTGCATCTAACAGAAATTCGAGCAAGCTAACCAGACCGCAATTCTGCGGATCAAATAACATGGAGGTAAATCGTTATGAGCATGGAAAAATTGGGAGCATTTGTTGGTGGCGCGCTGTTTGCAACAGTCGGTGCAAAGATTCTCGCAAGTAAAGATGCCCAGAAGGTATACGTTTATACGACGGCAGCGGCCCTGCGCGAAAAGGATGATGTCATGGCGGTTGTAACGAACGTCAAGGAGCTTGCGGGTGACGTTCTGGCCGGTGCAAAGGCGTTCAATGAAAAGCGCGCGGCCGAGCAGGCCGAGGTCATTGAGGATACGGCGGAGAAGGCTGAGTAAGCATGAAATGCACAATCCTGCATGAAACCCGAGGCCGTATGCGCGTGCATACAATGCAGGGTGCCATGTCGCTGCAGCAGGCGGACATTCTGGAGGCATACCTGAATCGGGTCTCCGGCGTCACAAAAGCGACAGTCTATGACCGCACCGGCGACGCCGTGATCTGCTACGACGGGCCGCGGGAAACGGTTA
This sequence comes from Firmicutes bacterium CAG:103, assembly GCA_000432375.1. Taxonomy (GTDB): domain Bacteria; phylum Bacillota; class Clostridia; order Oscillospirales; family Oscillospiraceae; genus CAG-103. The sequence continues at coordinate 10,616 of HF985698.1, read as the reverse complement.
CGAAGGCGCTCTCGTCCTTTGCCTATGCCAAGGAGCAGGCGCTCGCGCCGGAGCACAGCAGCCGCGCCCTGAATCGTGATTTTGAGGACAAGCTGGTCGCATCGCTGTGCTGGCGCGGCATCAAGCAGCTGTTCGTTCCGAGCTCGGTGCGCACGCTGATCACGGTCGCGCGTTCCGTGCCGTATATCAAGGCCGGTCTGACGTGCCTGATGCACAGGAAGATCCAGGTGCCGGTGCTGGACGCAACGGCGATCACCGTTTCGATGCTGCGCAAGGACTTCAAGACGGCGAGCTCGATCATGTTCCTGCTGGGCATTGGCGACATTCTCGACGAGTGGACGCACAAGAAGTCCGTTGCCGATCTCGCACAGACCATGTCCCTGAATGTGGACAAGGTCTGGAAAGAGACGGACGACGGCTCCGTACTTGTGCCGGTGGCAGACGTTCAGGTCGGCGACCGGATCGTGATCCATACCGGCAACGTGATCCCGCTTGACGGCAAGGTCGTCTCCGGCGAGGCGATGGTCAATCAAGCTTCCATCACGGGCGAGCCGCTGGCCGTCCGCAAAGCGGAGGGCGGCTATGTCTACGCCGGTACCGTCGTCGAAGAGGGCGACTGCACCATCTGCGTGGAAAAGAGCGCCGGCAGCGGCCGCTACGACCGTATCATCCGCATGATCGAGGAGTCGGAAAAGCTCAAGTCCGCAACGGAGGATCACGCATCGCACCTTGCCGATCAGCTCGTTCCGTACAGTCTGGGTGCAACGGCGCTGGTCATGCTCCTGACCGGGAGCATGACCAAGGCGCTGGCCGTGCTGATGGTCGATTTCTCCTGCGCGCTCAAGCTCTCGATGCCGATCGCGGTGCTCTCTGCCATGAAGGAGGCCAGTGACTATCACCTGTCCGTCAAGGGCGGGCGGTTCCTTGAGGCCGTGTCCGAGGCGAGCACGATCGTCTTCGATAAGACCGGCACGCTCACGCGCGCCGAGCCGAAAGTTGCACAGATCGTGACCTTCGATGGCAATGATGAGGCGGATATGCTGCGTCTGGCTGCCTGCCTGGAGGAGCATTATCCGCACTCCATGGCCAAAGCGGTCGTCGCGGAGGCGGCGCGCCGCGGTCTGGGCCACGAGGAGCGCCATTCGCGCGTGGAGTATCTGGTCGCGCACGGCATTTCCAGCAGCGTCGACGGACAGAAGGTCGTCATCGGCAGCCACCACTTTGTCTTTGAGGATGAGCACTGCGTCATCCCGGCAGGGGAGCAGGCCAAATTCGATGCTCTGCCGGATACGTATTCGCACCTGTATCTTGCTGTTTCCGGTGTGCTGGCAGCGGTTATCTGCATCGAAGACCCGCTGCGGCCGGAAGCGGCCGATGTCATCCGTGGTCTGCGGGAGCTCGGCGTGACCAAGCTGGTCATGATGACCGGCGACAATGAAAAGACCGCCCGCGCGGTCGCGGAAGCGGTCGGTGTGGATGCCTATTTCGCCGAAGTCCTTCCCGAGGACAAGGCCGCCTTTATTCAGGCAGAGCACGCGGCCGGACGCAAGGTCATTATGCTTGGCGACGGGGTGAACGATTCCCCGGCGCTCTCCGAGGCCGATGCCGGCGTCGCCATCAGCGACGGCGCAGCAATCGCGCGCGAAGTGGCCGATATTACAGTCGGCGCCGATGATCTGTACGCCCTGCTGACGCTCAAGCGCCTGAGTGACGCACTCATGGAGCGCATTCACAGCAACTACCGCAAGATCATCAGCTTCAACTTCCTGCTGATCTG
>HF985698.1:7834-8831 GCA_000432375.1 Firmicutes bacterium CAG:103 | reverse complement strand
CCTGCTGATCTGCCTGGGTGTGGCCGGTGTTCTGCCGCCTGCGACCTCTGCGCTGCTGCACAACGCCTCCACACTGGTCATCAGCCTCAAGAGCATGACCAAGCTGTTGGCGTGATCTTTTGCGAATCGCAAATAAAAAAGCCTGGCGAACGATGGTTCGTCAGGCTTTTTTGCGCCTGGCTCACGCCTCGGCCGGGGCCGGGAGCTTGCAGACGTCGATCCACTCAAGGGCGTTGGAATATTTGTAGAGCTCGTCCAGATTCAGCTCGATCGCGCTCGACGGGCTGCCGACGGCGGGGAACACCGTCTCAAACCGCTGCAGCGACACGTCCAGATACACCGGGATGCCTTCCTTGCAGCCGAACGGGCACACGCCGCCGACCGGATGGCCTACCAGCTCCAGCACCTCGTCGGCCGACAGCATCTTGGCCTTCATGTGGAATTTTTCCTTGAATTTATGGTTATCAATGCGCGCATCGCCGGCGGCGAGGATCAACATGCAGCCGTCCGCCGTTTTGAACGACAGCGTTTTTGCGATCCGCGCACCCTCAACACCAAGAGCCTTTGCCGCCAGATCAACGGTCGCGCTCGAGACCGTGAACTCCTGCACACGGTCCTCCATACCAAACTGCCGGAAATACGCTCTTCCTGCTTCGATAGACATTTGCTTCGCTCCTATTCTTTGAAGTATCTGAAGCACATGATAGCGCAGGCGGCGGCGTTCGTCAAGCCGCGATTTTTTGCCGACGGTACTTGCAGGATAACCGTAACAGGTGTATAATAATTTAGTTATAGAAATGCGGATCGTGTCCGGCTTGCCGGATATCCATAGATCGGAGTGGCATCCATGACAAAACTTGCACCTTCCATTCTCTCGGCGGACTTCTGCACGCTCGGCGAGGACATTCGCCAGATTGAGGCCGGCGGTGCGGACTATGTCCACATTGACGTGATGGACGGCATTTTTGTGCCGAATATCTCGATCGGCATTCCGGTC
>HF985698.1:0-7825 GCA_000432375.1 Firmicutes bacterium CAG:103 | reverse complement strand
GGCATTCCGGTCGTGAAGTCCGTGCGCAAGCATACGCAGATGTTTCTGGATGTGCATCTGATGATCGACCGGCCGCACCGCTACGTCGGCGAATTTTGCGATGCCGGCGCGGATCTCGTCGTGTTCCATGTCGAGGCGGACGAGCCGCAGGACATTTTTGCCGCGATCGAGGACGTGAAGGCGCACGGCAGGAAGGTCGGGCTTGCCATCAAGCCGAAAACGCCGGAGAGCGTGCTCATTCCGTATCTGCCGCTGCTGGATCTGACGCTGGTCATGACGGTGGAGCCAGGTTTCGGCGGCCAGCGCTTCATGGCCGATCAGCTGCCGAAGATCGCGCAGCTGCATGAGCGGATCGCGCAGGTCAACCCCGCGTGCGAGCTGGAGGTTGATGGCGGGATCGACCCGGAGACATCCCCGCTTGTAAAACAGGCGGGCGCAAACGTGCTTGTCGCCGGCAGCGCCGTGTTCCGCCAGAGTGACCGTGCGGCCGCCATCGCCGCCATCCGCAATGCTTGATTCAGGACGGTATTCCCATGTCATTTTTTCCGAATGCACTTGAAAACCTCATCGACCAGTTTGCCGCGCTGCCCGGTGTCGGGCGCAAGAGCGCGCAGCGGCTGGCATTTCATGTTCTGTCCCTCCCGGAAGAGGAGGCGCTGAAGTTTGCCGCGGCCATTGTGGACGCCAAGAAAAACATCCACTGCTGCAGCATCTGCCAGAATCTCACCGATCAGGAGACGTGCACCATCTGCGCCTCTCCGAAGCGCGACCAGAGCACTATCTGCGTCGTGGCGCAGCCGCGCGATGTGCTCTCGTTTGAGCGCAGCCGCGAGTATAACGGTGTCTATCACGTCCTGCACGGCGTGCTGTCGCCGATGAATCACATTGGCCCGGACGATATCCGGATCCAGGAGCTGGTCAAGCGTGTGGCTGCCGGCGGGATCACGGAGGTCATCATGGCCACCAACCCCGACACGGAAGGTGAGGCGACTGCGATGTACATCGCGCGCCTGCTCAAGCCGTTTGACGTGAAGATCACACGTCTGGCTTACGGCATTCCGGTCGGCTCCAATCTGGAATATGCGGACGATGCCACGCTCCTACGGGCGCTGGCCGGCCGAATGGAAATGTAACAGGTTTGACGGCTCGGATTTCTGGGAATACTCTGGTTATCCGCCGCCGCGGGCAACGCATTTCATACATATTTTTCGAAAAATCAACCAGCTTCCGGGGGAGCAGTCTGCCTGAAAGCGAACGTAAAGGAGATACGAATGGCATCTAAATTGAAAATCATCCCGCTCGGCGGGCTCGGTGAGATCGGCAAGAACCTCACCGTTTACGAGTATGGCAAGGATATGTTCCTTGTCGACTGCGGCATGGGCTTTCCAGATCAGGACCTCTACGGCGTTGACATGGTCATCCCGGACATCAGCTACCTGAAGGCCAACAAAAACCGCATCCGCGGCATGGTCATCACGCACGGACACGAGGACCACATTGGCGCGATCCCGTATGTGCTCAAGCAGCTTGACATGCCGATCTATGCAACGCCTCTGACGGCGGCGATCATTGAGCTCAAGCTCGAAGAGCATGACCTGCTTTACCATACGCAGATCTTCACGAAAAAGCCGGGCGATAAGTTTAAGCTCGGCTGCTTCGAGGTGGAGTTCATCCATACGAACCACAGCATTGCCGATTCCGTTGCGCTGGCGATCAAAACGCCGATCGGCACCGTCATCCACACGGGTGACTTCAAGATCGACCTTACGCCCATTCAGGGCGGCATGATCGACCTGCCGCGTCTCGGCCAGCTCGGCAACGAGGGCGTGCTCGCGCTGCTGTCGGACTCCACGAACGTGGAGCGTCCCGGCTACTGTGCCTCGGAAGCGCGCGTGATCGACTGCTTTGATGAGCTCTTTAAGGACTGTAACAAGCGCATCATCGTCACGACGTTTGCGTCCAATGTCCATCGCCTGCAGCAGATCATTAACGTGGCGGCAAAGTATAAGCGCAAGGTCGGCATCACCGGCCGCAGCATGGAAAACATCATGCGCGTTGCGACGGAGCTCGGCTATGTGGACATTCCGGACGGCGTCATGATGGACATGTCGCAGATCGGCAGCCTGCCGCGCAGCAAGACCGTTATCGTCTGCACCGGCAGCCAGGGTGAGCCGATGTCTGCGCTGCACCGTATGGCGTTTTCCGAGCACAAACAGGTCACGATCGACGCCGGCGACCGCATCATCATCTCTGCCTCGGCCATTCCGGGCAACGAGATCACGATCAGCCGCGTCATTGACGAGCTGTTTCAGAAGGGCGCGGAGGTTATCTATGACCGCAACACGCCGCTGCACGTCTCCGGTCATGCCTGCCAGGAGGAGCTGAAGATGATGCTCGCGCTGACGAAGCCGCGTTACTTTATCCCCGTGCACGGCGAGTATCGGATGCTGTGCAAGCATGCCGAGATCGGCAAGCTCATGGGCGTGGAGCCGAAGAATGTGCTCGTGGCTAAAAACGGCGAAGTGATCGAGATCACCAAGCGCAGTATGCGCGCGACGAGCAATGTCCCAGCGGGCGATGTGTATATCGACGGCACCGGCATCGGCGACGTCGGCAGCGCCGTGCTGCGCGACCGCCGTCATCTGGCCGAGGACGGCATCGTGATGGCCATCATCACGCTCTCGTCCGAAAACGGCAGGCCGGTCGCTGATCCTGAGATCATCACCCGCGGCTTTGTGTATGTCAAAGAGGCGGAGGCACTCATGGGCGAGCTCAAGCGTGTTGTGAATGAAAGCCTTGCCAGCTGCGAGCGGCAGAAACAGCACGACTGGGCGACCATCAAGGGCCGCGTGAAGTCGAACATCAGCGGCTATCTGTATAAGACCACCCGCCGCAGCCCCATGGTGCTGCCCGTGATCATTGAAGTCTGAGCAGGGGAGTGCGCCATGAAGATCCAGATCTGGGGCAAATCCAAATGCTTTGACACGAAAAAGGCCGAGCGCTATTTTAAGGAGCGCCGCATCCCGTACCAGGCCATTGACCTGCTGCGCTACGGGATGAGCCGCGGCGAACTGACGAGCGTGAAAAATGCTGTTGGGCTGGATACCATGCTCAATCCCAAGGCGGCGGACTACGCGCTTGTGCAGCACCTGGCCTATGAGCAGGACAAGATCGAGCGGCTGCTCGAAGATCCGTCCCTGCTGCAGACGCCCATCGTCCGCAACGGCCGGCAGGCCACCGTCGGCTATTGCCCGGATGTGTGGAAGACGTGGGAATAAAAACGGGAAAAAGCCCGATATGGCGCTGGCCATATCGGGCTTTTTGCTTTGTTTTTAATGCTTTGCCTGCTCTTCGCGGATCGCATCGCGCATCCGCTCCAGACCGGTCTGAATGATCGCGCGCGGCATCGCAAGATTCAGGCGCACATAGCCTTTTGCGTTGCCGACGAAGAGAGAATCCCCGCCCTCGAGCAGAACGCCCGCCTTGTTGGCGAAGAAGTCCGGCAGGTCCGCCACGTCCGGCAGGCAGCGCGACAGATCGACCCACGCCAGATACGTCGCCTCCGGAATGTACATGACCGCCTCCGGCAGCTCCTGGGACAGAAACGCCTTGACGAATGCGAAGTTTTCGTCCAAATACTGCTTTAGTGCTTCATGCCACGCTCCACCGCGCGAATAGGCCGCCTGCGCCGCCGTCAGCGACATGGGGTTGACCATGCCGAACAGCTTGTCGCGCTCCTGAAAACGGGCGCGCAGCGCCGGATCGCGGATGATGATATTGGAAAACGCAAGCCCCGCCATGTTAAAGGTCTTGGTAGGCGCCATGCAGGTGATGAGCTTGGGATAGCGATCCATGACCTTTGCCATCGGGATGTGGCGGCGGCCGCAGCGGATCAGGTCACAGTGGATCTCGTCGGACACCACCCAGAGGTTATACTTTTCGATGATCGCGGCGACCCTGTGCAGTTCTTCCTCTGTCCACATACGGCCGGTGGGATTGTGCGGATTGCACCAGAACACCAGCTTGCACGCGGGATCGGCGCACTTGCGCTCGAAGTCCTCATAATCCACCTCGAATGTGCCGTCAGCCTTCTTGTGCAGCGGGGAAGTCAGTACATCCACGCCGGCGTACTCCGCCGCGTGGAGGAAATAACCGTAGGCCGGCGTGTTGAGCAGCACCTTTTCGTCCGGGCCGCAAAGCGTTTCCGTCAGCTGGTAGAGCGCCGGGATGATGCCCGGCGAGACGCACAGCTGCTCCTTGGGAAAGCTCCAGTCATAGTGATCGCGGCACCACTTGGAGAACGTGCGGTAATATTCGTCGTCATACAGGCCGGTATAGCCGAAGATGCGGCGGTCGATCCGCGCGCGCAGCGCATCTAGGATCTCCGGCGCAACGGCAAATTCCATGTCAGCGACCCACATGCGGACAAATTCTTCATCCTTGAAGGCAAATACCTTTTCCGGACCGGCGTGAAAAATATAGCCGCGGAAGCCATCCGTGTTGAGCGCGTTGGTGTGGCGGCGGTCAATGATCTCATCAAAATTGTAGGTCATAGCGATCTTCCTTTCTGTGCACTTGCAGCTGCATCCGGCTGCGCAGCCATTATAGCAGAGATTTGAGAAAACAGGCAACCATGCTGCGGAAGAAAAAAGCACTATGTGCGCGATTTCCCACGCACATAGTGCTGCAAAATGGTTTGATTTTGCTCTCAGCTGAAGTTGGCGCTGCCGCCGTTGGTCGGGATCACGCCGACATAGGTCGTGCCGCGCGAGAGGTTCAGCGCCGTGCCGTCCTCGAGCGTGTAAGTAAAGCAGCTGTTGATATCGCTGCGGGCCCACTTGATCGGCACATACTTGCCGCCGGTCACAAAGTAGCCGGTGCCGCTGCCGATGAGGTCAACGGCTAGACGGCCGTAGCTGTCCACCGTTTTCATATCGGCCGAGAGGATGAGCAGATTGGTAAACGGGACCGCTTCGCCGGTCGCGCCGTCCTTATAGTCGGCCTTGTACTGCACGGCCGTGTACTTGCCGCTGTCAGCGTGGTAGGTGAAGGACGTGCTCTTGGACGTGTTAAACGTCACCTGCACGTTCTCGGCCGCGCCGCCGGTGCACTGGTCGACAGCATTGTCGGCAAAGTTCAGGCCGGTCTTGTAGCTGCTCTCATGCTCGGTGCGGAACTTGTACCGATCCACGAGCGCTTCCACGTTCGCGCCGTGGAAGAACAGCGTGTGCTCCGAGCCGTGCTGGCCGCGGCTGGCGTCGCGGTAGAACATGGAGCTGGTGTTGCCGTCGCGCACGCCGTCCAGATGGTCGGCGTTATAGGTCTTGACGTCGCTGTAGGCCTGCTCGCTGCCGCCGGCGTGGATGACAATGGCGTCATACGACAGGGCGACGCTCAGATAATACGGGCGCAGGCTGCGGATGCTGCCGACGGACTCCACATCGTACAGGTGGCTGAAAATGGCCATCATGCGCGTGATGCCGCCCTCGGCCGGGATCTCGTAGATCATGTCTGCGTTGCTGATGCCGACCTGCGGCTGCGCGAAGACGATGTTGTTGATCATGACGGCAAACGGCCGGGTGTTTGCGGGTTTGCTGCTCAGCGGTTCACCGGTCAGCGGGGCATAGTAGTGCTCGTTTTTCGCGTCGGCACCGTTGACGGACGGCTCCTCGGATTTTTTACCGCAGCCGGAGCAGGCACAGGCGAGCAGCGCCACGGCGAGAAGACAAGCAAAAATGCGATTGAAACGTTTCAAAACGCAATTCCCTCCTGTTACAATAATTTGGTCAACATTCATGATACACGCCTTGCAGAGGATTGTCAAATGCCCCGCACCGTGCTACAATGGAAATAAGAATTTTTAATAACTGTCTGGAGATGACCATTCATGTATGAAGAGATCCGCAAATCCGCCCGCGCAGCGCTGCTTGAACTGCTGGACGTTGCCGCGCTCACGCCCGGCCAGCAGGTCGTGATCGGCTGCTCCTCGAGCGAGATCATGGGGCAGAAGATCGGCAAGGGTTCGACGCCCGAGGCGGCAAAAGCCGTGGTCGATGAGATCCTGCCGATCCTGAAAGCGCGCGGCCTCTGCCTGGAGGCGCAGTGCTGCGAGCACCTCAACCGCGCCCTGATCATGGAGCGCGCCGACGCGGAGCGGTTCGGATACGAGATCGTCTGCGTCCGCCCGCGGCCAAAAGCCGGCGGCTCGTTCGCAACGGCGGTCTATGAGGCGATGGACGATCCCGTCGCGGTCGAATTTGTGAAGGCCGATGCCGGCCTCGATATCGGCAATACCATGATCGGCATGCACCTCAAGCACGTGGCCGTGCCGCTGCGCCTGTCGGTCAAGACGATCGGAGAAGCGCCGGTCAATGCCGCCCGCACGCGGCCGAAGCTCATCGGCGGCAGCCGCGCAGAGTACCCGGACTGATACCGGGCAATCCAACCAAAAAGTGAAAAAGCGCATCCCCCAGCAATGCCGGGGAATGCGCTTTTCTGCAGCTGTGTGCCGGAAATTACGCGCCCTTGTGCATCAGGACGGTCAGCACCAGCGTCAGGACAACAAAGACGAGGCCGAACCACTTCGTCGCCTTGGCGAGCTTGGCATCGAGCGTCTTGGCCTTGCCCTTGGAAAGGAACGTTTCCGCGCCGCCAGCAATGACGCCGGACAGGCCGGCGCTCTTGCCGGACTGCATCAGCACGATCACGGTCACGGCGAGACCGGAAATCAGCTGGATAATCGTCAGAATCAGTTCCAAAGTAGTCATGGTATTCATCCTTTCATGGTAGGGAAAATCATCTAATATAACGGAGTTACTATATCACAACATCTGGTGCATTGCAAGAGACTTTTTGCAAAAAATGCTGTTTTCTTGCATCTATTAAGTGTCCAGAAAATAATCGCTGTCAATGCGTTTGATTTGATATGTTTTTTGCGCGGATACGCCCAAATTATATTCAATCATGAGTTCGGTCAACTTTTCACCATCAACAAGAATGATATGTTGCGCGTTCGCAAAATCTCTTGCACCTTGAGAAAACTTGGCAGTCGTAATAAAAAGCCCTTTATCCACTTTTGGCGGTCTCATCATCGCACCGGCAAATTTCTGAATTTCCGGCTTTCCGATGGTCGTGTCCGTGGCCCAGCGTTTTGCCTGAATATAAATCAAGTTAAACCCAAGCTTATCTTCGTGAATAATGCCGTCAATCCCGCCGTCACCACTTGTTTTTGTAACAAATCCGTCGCCATATCCCATAGCTTTCATTAAATCCACAACAAGAGCTTCAAAGAATGTTGGCGTTTGATCCATAATAGCAGCAAGCAGTTCATCTGCCAGCTGCTCATTGATGATGGAATAGACTCGCTCAAATGTTTCCTGCGGTGTTTCGGAAGCATCCCGCTGCACTGTTGCATCGGAATCGGTATTTTCGCTCTTTTTTCCTTTTACAAACGCTTCAAAGGCGGGATAATGCTGCTGAAGATAGTGATTTGTAATATCAACATCACTTTCTAGCAAACGCTTCCCCTCATCGGTTATTTGACAATGGCCCTTTTTCGGCGCGATCACAAGTCCTGCTTTTTTCAAGTATGTATTTGTCCAACCGACCCTTGTCGACCAGACGGATTGCATACTGTTAGAAAGTAAAAGTGAGAGATCATCTTCTGAAAGACAAAGATAGGATGCCAGCTTGGCCTTAATTTCTCTTGTAGAATAGACAGCACCATCTTGTATTACTGTTAGAAAAGGAAGATATAGCTCATTATACTTCGGTAAAGACATTTTTTCACCGCCTTATTCAGATAGTCTATTCAGCAGAGCCACCG
>HF985697.1 GCA_000432375.1 Firmicutes bacterium CAG:103 | reverse complement strand
GTTGTTTTTTTATTGTTCCTGCGCGCGGATGAGATTCTTGTAGAAATCGACCGCGCCGGGCAGGCAGCTGTATTCGATGTTCTCGTTGATGCCGTGCATGCCCTTCATCTGCTCCGGGCCGTAGATCACGGGGGCGAAGCGCACGCAGCTGTCGCAGATCTCCTGATAGAAATGCGCGTCCGTCGCGCCGGTCATGACATAGGGGCTGACGGGCAGGCCGGGGAACGTCTCGCCGATGACCCGCTCTACCTGACGGAACGCCTCGCCGTGGATGTCCACGGGCTCGGAGTAGTCGTTCGTGTGCACGACCTCCATCTCCAGGCCGTGCTTCTCGGCGAGCCGGCGGATGATGGCCAGGCTCTCCTGCTCGCCCTGGTGCGGGATGAAGCGCATATTCGCGCCCAGCGTCGCCTCCTGCGGCAGAACGTTGTACGCATCCGAACCGGACTGCATCGTGAACGCGATCGTCGTGCGCAGCATCGCGCCCGCCTGCGCCGACACGCGCGGCAGCACGACCTTCATCAGCGGGGCAAACAGCCAGAGATTGCCCATTACGAGCCGCAGGCCAAACGGCGCATACGGCGCCAGGCGCGTGAACATGGCCGTGACCTCGGGCAGGAACTTCTTGCGGAACGGCGCGTGCTTTTCCACATCCGTCACGAACGCGGACAGGCGCGCAATGGGGGTGTTCGCCGTCGGGGCGCTGGCGTGGCCGCCGGTGCTGCGGGCGGTGAATTTCACGTCCGCCTTGCCCTTTTCAAACACGCCGACCATGGCGAAGTTGCCGGGGATGCCGCCGATCGGCTCGGTGATGATGCCGCCGCCCTCATCGCAAACGAGAAACGGCCGCACGCCGCGGCGCTTGAGCTCGGCGACGAGCTTCGGCGCGCCGTCGCCCGCCCACTCTTCCGTGCACGACGAGGCGATGTAGACATCGTTGGCCGGCTCGTATCCGGCGGCGAGCAGCTCCTCGACCGCCTGGAAAAACGCCATGACCGAGCACTTGGTGTCCGACGCGCCGCGGCCCCAGACCTTGCCGTCGGCAATGTCGCCGGAAAACGGCGCGTGCTCCCACGTGCCCTCGGCAGGCACGATGTCCTGATGGCTCATGAGCACGATCGGACGGTCGTGCGCGCGGCCCGGCCAGTAATAGAGCAGGTTGCCGTCAATGTCCGTGCGCTCCAGCTTTTCATGCACGAGCGGGAAGAGCCCGGCGAGCAGCGCGTGGAAGCGCTCGAACTTTTCCGGCTCGCGGACGTTGGCGTAGGATGTGGTATCGCACCGGATCATGGCCGAGAGCTTCTTGGCGTAGGCCATGGCGCGGTCGGGATCCGGCTGCGGCTGATAAGCGGACGTTTTGCGCGGTGTGAGCGCAGCGTGCGCCACGGCCGCCCCCAACGGGGCCAGCGGCGCGAGCGCGAGATAACCGGGACGGAACTTCATTTGACATCTGCCTCCTTTTTCTGCTTGCGGTACATGCTGTAGGCAATGCCGATGGCCAATGCGCCGCTCGGAATGATCATAAAGCTCGTGGAACTCGTCAGCGACGGGACGAGCATGAACAGCAGGCTCATCACGACCAGCGGAGCGACGGCGACCTGCACGTTCTTGCGGAAGTACTGATACGCCATCGCGCCGAAGAGCGCCGGGACGACGTTGGCAAACGCCGGCTGGAGCACGGGGCTCTGCAGCACGGGCTGCAGCGGCACGAGCAGCGCCACGCCGAGCGCGAGCACGACGATGGTCACGAGCGAGGATGTTGCGATCGAGAGCGTCGAGATGATCTCGTTTTCGGCCGTGCCGGTCTTCGTGCCGACGATATCGCGTGCGTTGACGGCACACGGAATCTTCATATTGATGAGGTTGCCGGTGATGAAGGCGAGGTAGCCGCCGCCGGCGCCGAGCATGGGCGTGTAGATGAGAAACTCCGCCACGCTGCTGACCGTCCACACGAGGCCGACGGACAAAAAGCCCTTGGCGACGGCGCCCATGTCGGGCATGGCGCCGAGGAACGTGCCGATGAGAAACGGCGCGCCGACGAGCAGCACGAGCGTGATTGCGCTCACGATGCGGCCGAGGACGTGCGTCCGGCGGTTGAACTGTTCGAGATATGCTTTGCGTTCGGTTTCGTTCATGATGTCCCCTCCTCACAGCCGCACGAGCACGGCCGCCGCCATGCCGATGAGCATACTGCCGGCGATCGAGAAACTCTCCAGCCAGGCCATGTTCTTTTTCTCCGACAGGTACACAAACAGCGCCATCACCGCAGCCGACACGGCCACGACGATCAGCGGCGTCCAGTCGCCGGTGCAGGTGAACAGTCCCTCGCCGGACACGAACGCGCCGATGTAGCTGCCGATGTACGCGCACACGAGGCCGATGAACATGGCCGTCATGGCGCTGTCGCCGAAGCCGACGCCGGAGGCGGACTTGGCCCCGTCGTTGCCGAGGCGCTTGAGGTAGCGCTTGTTGAAAAAGATCGACAGGATCATGCCCCACATGATGCACACGCTCATGAGCAGGGCGATCGTCGTGAAGCCCTGCGGCGTCATCTCGGCGGCGGACAGGGCGTGCATGCCGACCTGTTCGGCCGCAGCCTGCGCGACCTGCGTCTCATAATGCAGCGCGCCGATGACGGACAGGCGCAGCCACGGCCACGGCGTGCCGAGGCTGCCGGACAGGGCGATGACGCCAAGCAGGATGCCCACGCTCGGCAAGACAGAGAACGTGGCGCTCGACGTGATGGCGCGCTTCATGCGCGCGGGGTCGATGCCGATGGCAAGACCCGCGCGGTAAGAGCGCACGAGGAAAATGACGCACACCACCGCAACGAACGCGATGATGCCGCCGCAGATCGCGTACATGGGTACGCTGTTGAGCTGGGCCAGGATGTTGTTCATAGACGTTTCTCCTCTCCGGCGGATGCCGGTCTCTATATGGAAAGGCCCGCATGGCAGCGCCATGCGGGCTTTTCACAGCTTATTGCGCGCCGCCGACCGGCCCGGACACGGCCGGGCGGATGTTGGATGCGGTCAGGTAGGACTGAAACAGCAGAATGCCCGCGATGGCCGCCAGCATGAGCTGCAGCCCGCCGGCGCGGTCATCCGGCAGCGCCGTGATGCACAGGAAGGCCGCGAACTGGCTCCAGAAAATGCTCTTGATCGCCTTCGGGCGGCCGTAGGCGAAGCCGGCAAACTCATAAGACGCGATGAGCGCGGCGCACAGCGCCAGGATCTCGACCGCGTAGGCAGAGACGGTGGGGTTGATGATATTGACCTTGTAGCTCACGATCAGCCAGAACGCGAGCAGCACGATCGGCATGGACGCGCACACGACCGCGCCGGACGCCGTCTCGGCATCGCCGGGGGCGAGCATCTGACGCGCGAACGCCGCGCCAGCCGCGATCGCCAGCACGGCCAGGACCCGCTGCAGCCCCGGCAACGCGAGCGTGCCGCTGCCAAGCAGCAGCCACAGGCCGCCGACTGCCAGCAATGCGCCGAGCACGATGCCGCCGATGGTGCGCACACGCGGCGACGCGGCAAGCGCGGCCGGAAGCGAATCCGGGAAATACGTATGCGGCTGGTTTTTCATCCGAAAGCACACCACGGCCAGCACGACCGCGGCGATGACGATCATCAGCGCGACGGCGTACGGCCAGATGCTGCCGCGCACGGCAAGGCCGGTCTCGGCTTCAAAACAGACCTGATCCTGCAGCCAGCGGAAAAAGGTCCCGAACGCTGCCAGCACAGCCGTGCAGCAGCAGATTACCCAAGCATTTTTGCGCATAACAAACTACCTGTCCCAATACATATTGAATAGACTTATTTTATACTGATTTGCCCCCTGCGTCAAGGCGCAAAACGCCTCCGCAGGGCAGAAAGGAGGCAGCGCGCGTGCGCAAAGTTTTCCTGCTGTCGCTGCTGCTCGTGGTGCTCTCGCTCGTGATCCCGTGGCTCGTGGTCACGCTCGGCCCGGCCCAAGAGCCGGCGGTGCAGCCCATCCCGTCCG
>HF985696.1:19025-19541 GCA_000432375.1 Firmicutes bacterium CAG:103 | reverse complement strand
GGCTGCCGAACGCTGCGGGCGGGACGAATCCTGCTCGTCGCGGAACAGCTCATCAAAGTTCTTAAAGTGATCAGACATGGTTCGGTCTCCCTGTCAACATGGAATTCGTTCCTGCCGCCCACACGGCGCAGGAACCCCCATGCCCCGAGGGGCATAAGATAAGGCGACGGACGGAAACGGCGCCGTTTCTCCGGTCACGCCGGAAAACATTGCGCCAGATCCATGCACCGCGCGGGGTCTGGCCACGCAAAAATCAGTTGCGCGGAGAAAGGGTTTTGGTTATGTGCTGCGGAAATAATAATAGCTGTCTCTGGATCATCCTCATTCTGATCCTGCTCTTCTGCTGCGGCGGCTGGGGCAACTGCGGCTGCGACAACAACAATAACAACGGCTGCGGCTGCGGCTGCTAACGGCCTGACACCGATCGGGGCTCCTCCGGGAGCCCCGGTTTTTCCTGTGGGCGCAAAACGCCGTCCTCGGTTATGACGGCGGAAACCGGCACATCGTTCCATTCGG
>HF985696.1:5640-19003 GCA_000432375.1 Firmicutes bacterium CAG:103 | reverse complement strand
GCCGGCAGCGCGTCGAGCAGGAACGCCGCGCGGATCAGCCCCACGGTGCAGCAGTCCACACGCGCCAGAAAGCGGTCATAGTACCCGCCGCCGCGGCCGAGACGCCGCCCTGCGCGGTCATACGCCAGCGCCGGGACGAGCATCAGGTCGCCGGGCTGCGGCAGCAGCGTCCGCGCGCTGCGCGGCGGTTCGGGAATGCCAAAGCGCCCGGGCACGAGCGCACCGTCAAAGCGCGCGAACCGCATCTGCCCATCCGGCTGTGTGACCGGAAGCGCGACCGTCTTGCCGCGCCGCCGCGCCTGCGCAAGGATGGCGTGCGTGTCCACCTCGGGCACGACGCTGCAATAGGCAAAGATCCGCTCCGCCGCCTGAAACGCCGGCAGCGAGAGCACCTGCAGCGTGATGCGCACATCGCACGCGGCGTTCTCCGCCGGGTCGCTCTGCGAGAGCCGGGCGCGCAGCTGCGCGCGCAGGGCATCCTTTTCCCCGGAAATGCTCACAGCGCGCTGCGGATGATGGAGAAGATCTCCTCGTGCTTTTCTTCCAGCGCGCGCTCAGCGCCGTCTTTCATAAACGGCACGATCGTCCAGCCATAGTGCGCGGCAGCGAGGCGGCCGATACGCAGGCAGTTTTCCAGATAGGACACGTCCTGCTCATGAATATCGGCCTTGGTATTCTGCTTTTCCTGCCGGTGCTGCATCCGCTTGAGCGAGGTCGGCAGGTCCACGTCCAGATAGAGCACCAGATCCGGGCGCGGCAGGCCCATCTTGCCGTACTCCAGATCGTACAGCCAGTCAAAGAAGGCCGGCAGCTCCGCCTCCGGCAGCTTGGAACCCTGATGGATGGCGTTTGAGGTCGTGTAGCGGTCCGAGAGGATCAGGCCGCCATTTTCATAGATCTCGCCCCAGTCGGTGCGGTAAGACGCATAGCGGTCGACCGCGAAAAACGTGGACGCCGCATAGGCGTTGACATCCGACGGATGCGCGCCGAACGCGCCGTTGAGATACATGCGGATGAGCGCCGACGACTCCTGGTCGTAGCGCGGAAAGACGATGTGATGATAGGCCATGCCCATCTCGTCAAAACGAGCGCACAGGCGGCGGTACTGCGCGGATTTTCCGCTGCCGTCAATGCCCTCCAGTACAATCAGTTTACCCTTCGCCATGGTGTTTCTTCCCCCGAAGTTTGCAGCCGATGGCCGCAAACAGGAATTTCGGCAGCTTCATCATGCGGCCGATGCGCTTCGGCTCTTTGATGAGCCGGTAAAACCACTCGAGTCCGAGCTTCTGGAACAGCTTCGGCGCACGCTTGACATTGCCGGCGAACACGTCCAGACTGCCGCCGAGGCCGGCCATGAGGCCGACGCGCAGGCGCGGTGCGTTGCGCTGCATCCAGAGCTCCTGCTTCGGCGCGCCAAGGCACACGAGCAGCAGATCCGGCTGCGCAGCGTTGATCTTCTCCACCACGGGGTCGTCGTCCTGAAAATAGCCGTCGTTCGTCCCGGCGATGACGAGGCCGGGAAAACGCTCACGCATTTTCTCCGCCGCCGCATCCGCGATGCCGGGCTTGGCGCCCAGCAGGAACACGCTTTTGCCCTCCTGCCCCATCTGCGCCATCAGCGCCGAGGCAAAGTCGATGCCCGGCAGCTTCGCGCGCAGCGGCGTGCCGAGGATCTTCGCGCCGTAGATCACGCCGATGCCGTCCGGCAGCACGAGATCCGCTCCCTGTACGGCCTGCATGGCCGCGGGATCGTCACGGCAGAGCATCACGATCTCCGGATTCGGCGTGACGACGTAGGCCGCGCGCCGCTCCGCCATCAGGTCGCGCGCACGCGCGACCGCTTCGTCCATCGTCAGGCTGTCAAACCCGACGCCCATTACGTCAATTCGCATGAAAACCTGTTTCCTCCGTTATACCTGGGCAAAGACTTCGCCGATCTTCTCATGGATGATGAGATTTGCCTGATCGTCATACGGCGTGGCGCTGCGGTTGATGAGCACCAGCTTGCTGCCCCGGTAGTAATTCAAAAGTCCGGCCGCGGGGTACACAGCCAGCGACGTGCCGCCGACGATGAGCACCTCCGCCTCGCGGATGTAATGGACCGCCTTGGACACGACATCGTCGTCCAGGCACTCCTCATAAAACACAATGTCCGGCCGGATGATGCCGCCGCAGTCGCAGTGCGGCACACCGGTGCCGTGGTTGACGCGCTCCGCCGGATACGGCCGGCCGCAGCGCATGCAGTAGCAACGGTGGATGCTGCCGTGCAGTTCGAGCACATTCTTGCTCCCGGCCGCCTGATGCAGGCCGTCGATGTTCTGCGTGATGACCGCCTGGAGCTTGCCCTCGCGCTCCAGCTCCGCCAGACGCAGGTGGGCGCGATTGGGCTTGGCCCCGTCGACGACGAGCTTATCCCGGTGAAATTTGTAGTACTCCTCCGGGTGCGCCATGAAGAAGGAATGGCTCAGGATCGTCTCGGGCGGATAGTCATACTTCTGGTTATACAGGCCGTCCACGCTGCGAAAATCCGGGATGCCGCTCTCGGTCGAGACGCCGGCGCCGCCGAAAAACACGATCCGGTCGCTGCCGTCGATCCACTGTTTTAGCTGCTGAATGTTGTCCATGGACACTGCCTCCTGTTACACTGCCCCAAAAATGGGGTCATTTCTTATCATACAACGCTTCGCGCGCGGGGTCAACTTTGCGCGAGCAGAAAGCGCTCAATAGCCTCGGCCACGCCATCGTGGTCGCAGTCGGGCATGACATACCGCGCTGCGGCCTTCACGTCCGCGATCGCGTTGCCCATTGCGAGCGGCAGGCCGGCGTCGCGCAGGAGCGGGCGGTCGTTTTCCGAGTCGCCGATGGCGATCGTCGCGCTGATGGGAATGTTCAGGCAGCGGCACAGCGCCTGCAGCCCGCTCCCCTTATCGGCGCCGATGGCGTTGATCTCCACACCCGCACTCTCGCACGGGACGACCCAGGCGCGCACATCCTGCACACGCGCGAGGTACTTGGCGCGCTCGGCGGAATCGACAAAGTAAAAATCCAGCTTCTCCACGGGATAGGGCGCTGCGAGAAAGCGCCGCTCCATGTCCTCGCAGGCCGTGCAGTGGGATTTGAAATTGTCCACATAGGCATCCATGCCGAAGTGCTGCGGGTCATCGAGCAGCTCCGGGCGGTAGAGCGCCTCGCCGTTGAAGAAGAGGATCGGGAAGCCGTCGAGCCCCTCGAACGCGCGGACAAGCTCTGCCGCGACATCTGCCGGGAGGTTCTGCGCCGAAATGATCCGATCCTGCGCGCAGTCGGCCACGGCAGCGCCGCTGGACGTGATGGCATAGCGCATGGCCGGAAACTGCGCCATATACGGCACGATCTGCCGGTAGCAGCGGCCGGTCGTCATGACGACGTGATACCCGCGCGCAAGCGCTGCCGTAACAGCGGCCTCCGTGCGCGGTGTGATCTCTTTTTTGGAATTGAGCAATGTGCCGTCCATATCGACGGCGATGAGCTGATATGCCATGGGACATTCCTTTCTGCACAGTTTCACAGCGTATATTGTACCCGTTTCGACCCGACCTGTCAACCGGACGTGCGGGACTTGAACCCGCACGCCAAAGCCGCTATAATGGCGGCAGACCGATTTTTAAGGAGTTACCGCTATGTATGTTGACCAGAATTTATATCACGGCCGCCCAGTGAGTGGGCAGCGTCTGGACAAGGAGCTGCGCTGCTACGACCTGCTCGACCGCCTGGGGCTCGCCTACGACCGGGCCGATCACGACGCTGCCGACACGATCGAAGCCTGCGCCGCCGTGGAGCAGGTGCTCGGCGCCGGGATCTGCAAGAATCTTTTCCTCACGAACCGGCAGCAGACGGCATTTTATCTGCTGCTGATGCCGGGGCACAAGCCGTTTCGCACGAAGGATCTCTCGCACCAGATCGGCAGCGCGCGGCTGTCGTTTGCCTCCCCGGAGCATATGCTCGAGCTGCTGGACATCGCGCCCGGCTCTGTGAGCGTGCTGGGGCTGATGAACGACCATGACGGGCGCGTGCGCCTGCTCATCGACCGCGACCTGCTGCAGGATGCGTACCTCTGCTGCCACCCGTGCATCAACACGTCCACGCTCAAGCTGCGCATGGCGGACGCCATCGACGTGCTGATCCCGGCGCTGGCGCACGCACCGACGTATGTGGATCTGCCGGTGTACGAACCGCAGACCTGAAAAAGCAAGAAAAAAATCCTGCATCCGAAGATGCAGGATTTTTTGTTTGCATTAGTAGTAACGCTTATTCTTGTTCTTGCGAGCAGCCTCCGACTTTTTGCGGCGACGAACGCTGGGGCTCTGGTAGTACTCCTTGCGGCGCAGATCAGACATGACGCCGGCCTTGGCGCAGCTGCGCTTAAATCTCTTGAGCGCGTTGTCCAGAGACTCGTTCTCCTTGACGTAGATTTCAGACATTTTATTCCCTCCCTCCAAATACGCCTTGCGGCGCTTCAAGGGCCATCATGCATGGCTTTAGCGTTAATATTATAATTGCAATTACCGCCGATGTCAAGATGAAGTTATGCCTTCGGCTTCAAAATCAGGTTGACGAGCTTGTTCGGGACGTGGATGACTTTGACGATCTGCATGCCCTCCATCTGACGCTGGACCTTGTCGAGCTGCAGCGCCGCGTCGACGACGGTCTGCTGGTCGCTGTCCTTGGCAACGGTGACGGTGCCCTTGAGCTTGCCGAGCACCTGCACGGCCATGGTAACGGTCGTGTCGACCGTCTTGGTCTCGTCATACGTCGGCCAGTCGCACTGGCAGCACATCTTGCCGTACTTGGCGGCAAAGCCGAGCTGCTCCCAGAGCTCCTCGACAATGTGCGGCGCAAACGGGCTGAGCAGGAGCAGCAGCTGCTCCATGTCGCCCTTCGTGCAGCCGTTGGCAGCAAACTCGTTGACCATGGTCATCATGGACGCGATGGCGGTGTTCATCTTCAGTTCGTCGATATCCTCCGTGACCTTCTTGATGGTCTTGTGGATGATCGCCTCGTTCTTGCCCGAGATGGCCGGATCGTCCGTGCAGCTCTCGGCCAGATTCCAGACACGGTCGAGGAAGCGCTTCGAGCCCTTGACGGCCTCGTTGGACCAGGTGACAGCCTTCTCAAAATCACCGATGAACATGATGTGCAGGCGCATGGTGTCCGCGCCGTACTGATCGACGATGTCGTTGGGATTGACGACGTTGCCGCGGGACTTGGACATTTTTTCGCCGCCCTCGCCGAGAATCATGCCATGGCTCGTGCGCTTCTGATACGGCTCCTTGGTCGGCACGACGCCGATATCATACAGGAACTTGTGCCAGAAACGGCTGTAGAGCAGGTGGAGCGTGGTGTGCTCCATGCCGCCGTTGTACCAGTCGACGGGACTCCAGTAGTCCAGCGCCTCTTTGGAAGCGAGCGCTTTGTCATTGTGCGGATCCATGTAGCGCAGGAAATACCAGCTCGAGCCGGCCCACTGCGGCATGGTGTCGGTCTCGCGCTTGGCAGGGCCGCCGCACTGCGGGCAGGTGGTGTTGACCCAGTCGGTCATCTTGCTGAGCGGACTCTCGCCGTCGTCGGTAGGCTCATAGCTGTCCACCTGCGGGAGCACGAGCGGGAGCTGATCCTCCGGGATCGGCACCCAGCCGCACTTCGGGCAGTTGACGAGCGGAATCGGCTCGCCCCAGTAACGCTGGCGGCTGAAGACCCAGTCGCGCAGCTTGTAGTTGACCTTTTCCTTGCCGAAGCCCTGCTCCACGACGTATTTCTTCATGGCGGGGATGGCTTCTTTAACGGTCATGCCGTTGAGGAAGCCGGAGTTGACCATGACGGCGCTGTCGTCCTTGGCGACGAAGGCTTCCTTCGTCACGTCGCCGCCGGCGACGACCTCGACGATCGGCAGGCCGAACTTCGTGGCAAACTCCCAGTCGCGCTGGTCGTGGCCAGGAACGCCCATGACGATGCCGGTGCCGTAGCCCATGAGGACGTAGTCCGAGACGAACATGGGCAGCGCCTTGTGCGTCACGGGGTTCATGACCTCGATGCCCTCGAGACGGACGCCGGTCTTTTCCTTGTTGAGCTCGCCGCGCTCAAAATCGGACTTGTGCGCAGCCTCTTCCTGATAGGCGGCCACGGCGTCCCAGTTGGCAATGTGCGGCTGCCACTGCTTGAGCAGCGGATGCTCCGGCGAAATGACCATGTACGTCGTGCCGAAGAGCGTATCGGCACGGGTGGTGTAGACGGTGATATCGTCGCCGACATTGGTCTTGAACGTGATCTCCGCGCCGGTGGAGCGGCCGATCCAGTTGCGCTGCTGGGTCTTGACGCGCTCGATGTAATCCACATCGTCCAGATCGTCGATCAGGCGCTGGGCATACTTCGTGATGGCGAGCATCCACTGGCTCTTCTCCTTGCGCACGACCTCGCTGCCGCAGCGCTCACAGACACCGTTGACGACCTCTTCATTCGCCAGCACGCACTTGCAGCTCGTGCACCAGTTGACGGGCATGGTGGTCTTATAGGCCAGACCGTGCTTATACATCTGCAGGAAGATCCACTGCGTCCACTTATAGTAGCTCGGATCGGTCGTATCGACCGCACGGTCCCAGTCAAAGCTGTAGCCGAGCATTTTGAGCTGCTTGGTGAAGTTGGCAATGTTGTTTTTCGTCACGACGGCCGGGTGGATATGATTCTTGATGGCGTAGTTCTCGGTCGGCAGGCCGAAGGCGTCAAAGCCGATCGGGAACAGAACGTTGTAGCCCTGCATCCGGCGCTTGCGGCAGATGATATCCATCGCCGTGAACGGGCGCGGGTGGCCGACGTGCAGGCCCTGGCCGGAGGGGTACGGGAACTCGATCAGGCCGTAAAACTTCGGCCGCGGGTCGCCGGTGACGGCTGCGAAGGGCTTTTCTTCCTCCCAGCGCGCCTGCCATTTTTTCTCGATCGCCTGGAAATCGTACTTCATAGCATTCACTTCTCTCTGAAAAATCAAAAAATCATAAGTAGGTCACGGGGCGGAACAAGCATCCGCCCCGGTTGGTTTTATTTTGGCGCTCAGGCGCGCATATCGGAAATGTCCACGACCTCCGCGTCGCTCCAGAGCCGCTCCAGATCGTAAAACTTGCGGGCCTCGTCCTGGAACACGTGCACGATCACGCAGCCATAGTCGAGCAGGACCCAGCTGCCGCTGCGGTGCCCCTCCCGGCGCAGGACGGGTTCGCCCACGTCGTCCGCCGCCGCTTCCACGGCGTCGGTCAGGGTCTTCACGTGCGTCGAGGAGCTGGCCGTGCAGATGACGAAATAGTCTGCCAGCGTCGTCAGGTCCTGGGTTTTGAGCAGCTGAATGTTCTCGCCCTTTTTTGCGTCCAGCGCCTTGACGATGACCGCAGCAAGCTCGTTAGCAGGCATCATAATGCTACATCCTTCCTTTTTGTTACCATTTGTTTGGGCCCTGAACCGTGCCGGAAGTGGCCACGACCTGCCCATTAGATTCATAGAGAATGTCCACATCCGCGGACGTGATCTCCTCCGTATAGGGGTTGAGCCATGTGTTGAGATAATCCAGCCACTCGTCCACGTGGATGAACACATAGGACATACCGTTTTTGGTGCCGCTGTAATTGGCGGGGATCGTCTCAAACGAGATGGCGCTCTCATCGAGCTTCAAAAACTCCTTGACATAGAACATCACATTGCCTGCCGACAGGTTTGTGGTGACGTCCTTTTCATAGATGTCAATGAGTTTGTTGAGATTTGGGATGTTGTGCAGCTTCAAAAACTGGCTCGTCATGGCCTTAAGCAACTGGTGCTGCACGTCGATGCGGCCGATATCGCCGTTGGCATACGTGTTGCGGAAGCGGAACACGCCCATGGTCTGATAGCCGTTGAGGTGCTGATAACCCTTCTGGACATGGATGCTCAGATCCTGACCGGGGTCGTCATAGTCCATATCGACCGGGACGTCAAAATCGATGCCGCCCATGGCGTCAATGAGCTCGACGAACACCTCCACGTCAAAGAGCGCATAACTGTCGACCCGGTAGCCGAGAATCTGCTCCGCGCCGCCGATGAGCGCCTCCACGCCGTCCTTGCCGTTGTTCTCGGCCGCGGCGTAGTACTGGTTCATCTTCTTGGGTTTATAGGACACGTTCACGGCCGTATCGCGCGGGATGCTGACAAACTTCAGAGACTGATTCTCCGTGTCGAGCATACCGACAAGTACGGTGTCCGTCAGGCCGGCCGCGCGGTCCTTGCCGGCGATGAGGAACGTGTAGCACCCTTTCTTGCGGCCGTCTGCGCTGACGTTCACACCGTCCGAATCGCCGTCGCTCAGGCTCGGCGGGCTGACCCAGTGGTTCATCAGGATCGCAAACTCGCCGATGAGCAGCGCCAGCACCACGACCACAATGACCGTGATGCGCACTTTTTTCTTTTTCTTGCGCTTTGCCTGCGACTGCTGCGCCTGCACGCGGTGGTTCACCGCCGCAGATGCCTCGGAAAACGGGTCGTCCTGAAAGCCGCTGCCGTCATCGTAGGAATCGTCATAGCCGCCGTCGTAACGGTCGTAACCCTGATCGTCATATCCGCCGTAATCGCCCGGATAGCGATCGTCACTCTGTCGTCTTTTCATATTCTTTTTCCCTGCCCTGATACCAGTTTAATGCCTGCACCGTGTTCTCGTGCGGCGTGATGCCGCCGGCCTTCAGATCCTCCAGGCTCATCTTCAGCCCGAGCACCATGGCCGCATCCAGATCGGTGTAAGCGAGCCGCCGCAGCTCGTCCACGCCGTCAAAATCCCGCGACGGCTCGATATAGTCGGCCATATACAGGACCTTTTCGAGCGTGGTCATATCGGGCTTGCCGGTCGTGTGCCAGCGGATGGCATTTTCTATCTCAAGTGGTACGCCGAAACGATCCCTGGCCACGGCAGCGCCGGTTTTGGCGTGCAGGAGCTTGGTGTTGGCCGTTTCGACCGTATCGTTTATGATACCATATTTATCAGACAATAGCAATTGGTCAGATAGCTCTAATTTTTTCGTGCAATCGTGCAAAATTCCGGCCTCTGCGGCAGCATCCGGATCGCAGCCCCAGCGCTCGGCGAGGTGGCGCGCCTCGTGCTCGCAGCCCCAGACATGGGAGATACGCCGCGGCTTGAGCATGGGGTAAGCCTGCTCGCGCAGCCAGTTGAGATCGGGCTTTGCGCCGTAGAGCCGCTGCTGGATGATGTGCGCATACACATTCGGCGCGAGGTACTCGCTGCCCCGCCGCTGCGGCAGCAGCGCACGAACGGCCGTGCTCGTGACCGGGACCGGCTCGGCCGGCAGGGCGATGACGCGCGCATCATACGTCTCGCGCAGGTAGGCGCTGAAGCGCTCGACCTCCGCATGCTCATCGCCCGTGCGGGCGAGCGCGACAAGCGTCACCTGAGCGAGCAGATACCGAAAATCGTGCCACTGCTCAAACGTCGTGAGCATATCCGTGCCGATGACGAGATACAGCTCCGCGTCCGGATTGCACGCGCTCAGCTCGCGCACGGTGTCGGCCGTGTAGCTCTTGCCGGAGCGGTGCAGCTCCATGTCAGAGACCTCCACGCCCGGCTCGTCTGCGAAGGCCATCATCGTCATGAGCAGGCGCTCCGCCGGCTCCGGGCTGCCCGCCGTGAGCTCCTTGTGCGGCGGGATGCGATCCGGAATGACGAGCGTCAGATCCGGCCGGATGGCCGCGCGCACCGCGCGCAGCGCGGCCGTATGTCCCAGATGCGGCGGGTTGAAGCTGCCGCCATAGATGCAGATCTTCATTTGCGTGCCTTTTTCACGAGCTCGATCTTCGGCTTCTGCTCGTTGCGCTTATAGAGCACGAACTTCGAGCCGATGACCTGCACGGGTTCTGCGCGGCAGACCTCGGCGAGCCGGTCGCACGCCTCGCGCGCGGACAGGAGCGAGTTTTCAAGCACGCGGCCCTTGACGAGCTCGCGCGCCTTGAGCGCGTCGCTCATCTGGGTGATGATGTTGTCCGTGATGCCGCCCTTGCCGATGTGGACGATGGTGTCCTCCGTCGCGGCGAGACCGCGCAGCTGGGCGCGCTGTTTACTTGTCAGCATAGTAGTTCCTCAATTCTTCTTTCAGGATTTTGAGCGCATTCCCGCGGTGGGAAATGGCGTTTTTCTCTTCCGGGCGCAGCTCCGCCATGGAGCAGGCATAGCCGTCCGGCTGAAACACGGGGTCATAGCCGAAGCCGTTTTCCCCGCGCGGCGCAAACAGGATGCTGCCCTCGCACGTGCCGCGGGCGCGCAGGACGTCGCCGTTCGGAAACGTGCAGCAGATGCACGACACGAACCGGGCCGTGCGGTCGGTGCGGTCGCCGAGGTTATGGAGCAGGAGCGTGTAGCGCGCGGCGTCCGAATCCTCGTGCCGGCCGGTATAGCGGGCCGAGTGCACGCTGGGCGCGCCGCCGAGCGCATCGACCATAAGGCCGGAATCGTCCGCGACGGCGGGCTGCCCCGTCGCGCGGGTCACGGCAATGGCCTTCAGGTAGGCGTTTTCCTCGAAGGTCTCCCCCGTCTCGTCCACCTCAAAGTGGCAGCCGGCCGCGCTCTGCGGGATGATCTCGATGCCCATGTCCGCAAAGATAGCGCGAAACTCCTCGAGCTTATGTGCGTTGTTGCTTGCAAGGATCATGACAGCAGCGCCTCCACAAATTCCGCGGGCTTGAACTCGAGCAGATCGTCGATCTGCTCGCCAACACCGACATATTTCACCGGCAGCTGCAGGTCGTTTGCGATGGCAAAGACGATGCCGCCCTTAGCCGTACCGTCGAGCTTTGTGAGCACGATGCCGGTGAGGTCGGCCGTGTCGAGAAACTGCTTGGCCTGGATGAGGCCGTTCTGGCCGGTCGTGGCATCGAGCACCATGAGCGTTTCGATATCGGCCTCCGGCAGCTCGCGGCGGATGACGCGGGTGATCTTATTGAGCTCGTTCATGAGGTTTGTTTTGTTGTGCAGGCGGCCGGCGGTGTCGATGATGACAACGTCCGTGCCGCGGGCCTTCGCCGCCTGAATGGAGTCGAACACCACGGCGGCGGGATCGGATCCCTCCTCGTGTTTGACGATGTCCACGCCCGCGCGCTGCGCCCAGACGGTGAGCTGGTCGGCCGCCGCGGCGCGGAACGTGTCCGCCGCCGAGAGCAGAACGCGGTTGCCTTCTTTCTTGAGCTGGGCGGCAAGCTTGCCGATCGTCGTCGTCTTGCCGACGCCGTTAACACCGACGACGAGCACGACCGACGGCTGCGTCGTGAGCAGGAGCATGGTGTCCTGCACTTTGAGGATGCGCGTGAGGATCTGCACGAACTCCTTTTTCACCTCCGCGCCGGTGCGCAGCTTCTTGAGCTCGATGGCCTTGCGTAGCTGCGCGATGGCCTTGGTCGTCGTCTCCACGCCGGTGTCGGCGAGGATGAGCGTCTCCTCAAGGTCCTCGAAAAATTCCTCGTCCCCCGGCTCATAGGCGGCAAAAATACCGGTCAGCTGGGCGTCCATCTTCGTCTTGGTCTTGGTCAGGCCCTGTTTGATCTTATCAAAAAATCCCATAGAACTATCTTCTCCGTTACGATATGGTTTTAGCCGCTTCATCCAGCGAAAGCTCGATGACGCGGGACACGCCTTTTTCCTGCATGGTCACGCCGAACAGATGGTCGGCCTCCTCCATGGTACCGCGGCGGTGCGTAATGACGAGAAACTGCGTGTTCTTGGCGAGGCGGCGCATGTACTGCACATAGCGCGTGACATTTGCCTCGTCGAGCGCAGCCTCGATCTCGTCCATGACGCAAAACGGCGTCGGCCGGACCTTCAAAATGGCAAAATAGAGTGCGATGGCCACAAACGCCATCTCGCCGCCGGACATGAGGCTCAGCGTCGAGAGCGCCTTGCCGGGCGGCTGCACCTTGATCTCAATACCGCTGTCTAGCACGTGCTCCGGGTCTTCAAGCACGAGCGCGGCCTTGCCGCCACCGAACAGCTCCAGAAATGTCTGGCGGAACGCCTGGTCGATCGCCTGAAACTGCGTGGTGAAGATGCCCTCCATCTCCCCCGTCACGTCGGAGATGATGCCGGTCAGCTCGCGCTTGGCCTTGAGAATGTCGTCCCGCTGGCCGGTGAGGAAGGTGTAGCGCGTGTTCACGCGCGTGAACTCGTCGATCGCGCCGAGGTTCGGCGTGCCCAGCGCGCCGATATTGCGCCGCAGCTCGGCGATCTGCCGGTTGGCCTTCGTCATGTTCTCGATCGGCTGGCGCAGCGCCTCGGCCGCCGTGCGGCTGAGCTCATAATTGTCCCAGAGTTTATCGAGGATCTGCTTTTCCTCCATGTCGGCCGAGAGCTTTTTCTGCTCGAAGCGCGACACGAGCCCCTGCATATCCAGCAGGTCGCGGTTGCGCGCCTGCGCGTCGCGGTCGGTGCGGGTGCGCTGGCCCTCGAGCTCCAGCTTGCGGCTGCTGCACGCGGCGAGGTCGCTGCGCAGCGTTTCGGCGCGCTGGCGCAGTTCGGCCAGGCGGCGCTCATGCATCTGCAGGGTCTGCTGCAGCTGCTGCGTGCCGGCCTCGGCCTGCTCGATCTGGGCGAGGCGGGCCGTGCGGTCGCCGGTCATTTCCTCAAAGAGGTCGTGGATCTGTTGCGTCGTGCGCGTGATGGTCTCGCGCTCGGCGTCCAGAGACGCCGACTCCGCCCGCAGGCCGGCCAGCTGATCGGCCAGTTCCTGACGGCGGCGGTCAAACGCGCCGCGGCCCAGCTCGCTCCGGTCGCGCTCTGCGCGAAGCGCGGCGAGCGCCTGCTCCGCCGAAAGCGCGTCGGCGCGGGCGGCCGCGATGCGATCCTGATTCGCCTTCTGCTGCGCGCGGCAGGCGTCGATGGACGCATTCTGCCCCGCAATGGTCTCCTGCGCGGCGTTTTTCAGCAGCGCGACCTGCGCGGCTTCGGACTCCGCCTTGTGCAACGTCTCGATCGCCTGCTCCAGCTGCGCCTGCACGGTGTCGAGCTGCGCATGGGCCGCGTCGAGCGCCGTCTGCGCGTCCTCAAGCTCGGCCTCGCACTGCTTTTTCTCCAGCGTGAGCGTGTCGAGCGCCGCGCGCAGGCGCTTGAGCTCGTTTGCGCGGGAAAGGATGCCGCTGCCCTTGGCGGCGCTGCCGCCGGTGAGCGAGCCGCCCGCGTTGACGAGCTGCCCGTCGAGCGTGACGATGCGGTAGCGGTGATCATAGCGCCTGGAGATGGCGATGGCATCTTTCATCGTCTCGGCCACGACGGTGCGGCCGAGGAGATTGCTGACGATATTGCGGTAAGCGGCGGCGCAGGTGA
>HF985696.1:0-5629 GCA_000432375.1 Firmicutes bacterium CAG:103 | reverse complement strand
CGGCGCAGGTGACAAGCGTATCGGCCACACCGACATAGCCCGGCTCCTGATCCGGCACGCTGTTTAAGTGCATCGGACGGATGGTATCGAGCGGCAGGAACGTCGCGCGGCCGGTCTCGCGCCGGCGCAGCAGCTCAATGGCCTGCGCGCCGCAGCTTTGCGTATCGACAACGATGTTCTGCGCCGCGGCGCCGAGCGCCGTCTCGATGGCGAGGGCGTAGCGGTCGCCGGTCTTGATGAGGTTTGCGACCGGGCCGCGCACGCCGCGCAGCGTCCCCTTTTCGGCCGCGTGCATGACGGCCTTGACCGCGCGGTTGTAGCCCTCGAAGTCCTTTTCCATCTCCGTGAGCATACGGATGCGCGACTCAGTGCTGCGCAGGTCAACCGTCAGACCGGACAGCCGCTCCTGCTGTCGGGTGAGCGCCTGCTCACAGGCGGAAAGGCGCTGGGCCTTTTCCCTTTGCTCCGCGCGCAGGGCGTCGCACGCGGTGCGCGCCTGCTGCTGCGCGGTCTGCTTTTCCTGCTGCTGCGTCTCAAGCGCCGCCAGATGCTCGGCCGCTTCCGCGGCGGCGGTGGCGACGGCGTTTTCCTGATCGAGCAGCTCCTGCGATTTATCCGCCAGGAGCGTGATGCGCGTGCGGCACTCGGCCAGCGCGCTGCTCTGCGCGCTCTCTTTGGCGAGCAGCTCCGTGTACGCGCGCTCGGCCTCGCCGGAGGAGGCCGCGTTGCGGTCAATCTCGGCGAGCACGGATTGTATCTCCTGTGCGTGCTGCGCCTTTTCGGCCTCAATCTCCTGCAGGCGGCGCTGCTGCGCGTCGATCTGTGCCTGCAGGGCGTCCGCACGGTCGGTCTGCTCGGACACCTCCACGCGCAGGCGCGCGATGCTGTCGGCACTGTTTTGCAGGTTCGTGCGCACGACGGCCGCGGCGCTCTCGCACTCGGCAGCGGCGCTCTCGGCCTCGGAGATCTGCTCGCGCGTGCGCTCGGACTCAAGGTCCTTCTCGCGCATCTTCTGCGCGATGTTTTCCGACGCGGCATAGAGCTGCTCGAGCTCACGCTGCGCGCCGGCGAGGTTTTCCTTCGCGGTCTGGTAGTCGTGGTTGACGGTCTCGGCCTGCGCATGCAGACGGTCGAGCGTCTCCATCCAGACGGAGACCTCCGCGCTCTTGAGCTCGTCGCGCAATCGGAGATACTTCTTCGCCGTCTCGGCCTGCTTGCGCAGGGGCTCGACCTGCAGCTCCAGCTCATCGACCTTGTCGTTGATGCGCAGGAGGTTTTCCTCCGTGCGGGCGAGCTTGCGCTCCGACTCCTCCTTGCGGTAGCGGTAGCGCGAGATGCCGGCCGCTTCCTCAAAGATCTCGCGGCGCTCGTTGCTCTTGCCGGAAACGATCTCGGCGATGCGGCCCTGCCCGATGATCGAGTACCCGTCGCGGCCGAGACCGGTGTCCATGAGCAGCTCGTTGATATCGCGCAGACGGCAGGCCTCGCGGTTGATATAATATTCGCTCTCGCCGCTGCGGTAATAGCGGCGGGTGATCATGACCTCGGTGTTCTCGGTGTCGAAGATGCCGGTGCTGTTGTCAAGGATGAGCGACACCTGCGCAAAGCCCATGGGGCTGCGCTTTTCCGTGCCGCCGAAGATGACGTCCTCCATCTTGCCGCCGCGCAGCGTTTTCGTGCGCTGCTCGCCCATGACCCACAGGATGGCGTCCGATATATTCGACTTGCCGCTCCCGTTCGGGCCGACGATCGCCGTGATCTCCTGGTCAAAATTCAGGCGCGTCTTGTCCGGGAAGGACTTGAAGCCCTGGATCTCCAATGCTTTTAAGTACACAAAATCCCTCGCATATCCGGCGTCTGCGCGTGCAGAGACGCCGCTGATATCTCAAATCAAAGTAATACAAAGTAGAGTATACCGCCAAAAATGCCATTTTGCAACGGCCGGAGCGCATTTTTTCAGATGTGAAAAAATGCAGCCGCCTGCGTTTTCGCAGGCGGCTGCATGCCGTTATTGCGGCATCTGTTCGAGCGCGCACCGGGCGGCGGACTGCTCCGCCTCCTTTTTCGTGCGGCCGGTGCCGCGGCCGATCTCGCTGCCGTTGAGCAGCACGGCCATGGTGAATGTCTTGTTATGGTCCGGGCCGCTCTCGGCGCAGACGGTATAGGAAAGCGTCTGCCCGGCGTGGCGCTGCACGCGCTCCTGCAGCTCGGTCTTATAGTCCTCGACGTGGTGGATCTCCCCCTCGGCCAGACCGTTGAGGATGTGCGTGAGGATAAAGCGCTGCGCGGGCTCCAGCCCGCCGTCAAGATACATGGCGGCGATGACCGCCTCCACCGCGTCGGCGAGAATGGACGGCCGCTCTCTGCCGCCGCTGCGCTCCTCCCCGTGGCCGAGGCGGATATAGTCGCCCAGATGCAGCGTGAGCGCCACACCGTGCAGCGCCTGCTCGCAGACGAGCTCGGCGCGCAGGCGGCTCATTTTCCCCTCCGGCATGTCGGGATAGAGCTGATAGAGCCGCGTCGCCGTGACCATACCAAGCACGGAATCGCCCAGAAACTCGAGCCGCTCGTTGCTGGTATAGCCCCGCGCGCGGTTTTCATTGGCATAGGAGCTGTGCATGAGCGCATTCTCCAGCAGCGCCCGGTCGCGGAACGTGTAGCCCAGGCGGGCCTCCAGCGCCTCCATCAGTCGCACTCCTTCGCCGCGTGCTTGTCCACACGCATATAGGAGATGTTGGCCGTGATATCATCAATAATGCCGGAATCGACAAAAGCGATCGCCTGACGGATGGCATTGTAGATCGCGCGCGCATCAGACGAGCCGTGCGCCTTGATGACCGGCTTGCTGATGCCGAGCATGGCCGTGCCGCCGACCTCGTTCGGGTCGAGCGATGCCTTGAGCGCGTGGAACTCGTCCCTGATGGCAAGGGCAGCCATCTTGGTCTTGAAGTTTTTCATGAAAATGCCCTTGAGCTGGCGCGTCATGTACTTGATGCTGCCCTCGATGCCCTTGAGCAGCACGTTGCCGGTAAAGCCGTCCGTGACGACGACGTCCACATCGCCGCTGAACACCTGCGACGCCTCAACGTTGCCGACAAAGCGGATGCGGCCGGCGGCGTCCGCCGCCTTGAGCAGCGGGAACGTCTCGTGCTGGAGCTCAGAGCCCTTGTGATCCTCGGTGCCGTTGCTGAGCAGGCCGACGCGCGGCGCGGCGATGCCGAGCATGGTGCGGGCATAATAGCTGCCCATATAGGCAAACTGCAGCAGATACTCCGGCGTGCAGTCGGCGTTGGCGCCGCAGTCGATGAGCATGACGCCCGCGTCGCCGTTCGGCAGCACGGGGGCCAGCGCCGCGCGGCGGATACCGTGGATGCGCTTGACGATGAGCGTAGCGCCGGTGAGCAGCGCGCCGGTGCTGCCGGCAGAGACGACCGCGTCGCCCTTGCCGTCGCGCAGCATATTGAGCGCGACTGTCATGGAAGCGTCCTTCTTGCGGCGGGTGGCTGTGCTGGGGTCGTCGTCCATGGTGATGACTTCGCTCGCGTCGATGATCTCGAGCTTGGCCTGCTCATTGCGCAGGCAGGCCTCAATGGCGGCGCGCTGGCCGACGAGCACGATCTCCGCGCCCAGCTCCTGCTGCGCGTGCACCGCGCCCTTGACGATCTCGTCCGGAGCGAGGTCACCGCCCATTGCGTCCACAAGAATTCTCATAGATGAAAAACCTCCTTTTGTTTCAGCCCGTCCAGGATCTGCAGGCTGCGCGCCGAGATCTCCGCGTTCTTATTGCGCTTGCCGCGCACGCGGTGATCCAGCGGTGTGATGATGCCAAAATTGATGTTCATGGGTTGAAAATCGCCGACGCTGCCGCCGGAAATGTACAGCGACAGTGCGCCGATGGCCGTCTCTTGCGGGAAATCGACAGGCGGCAGGCCGAGCAGCTGCGCGGCCGTCTCGATGCCGACGAGCGCGCCGGACGCGCACGACTCCACATAACCCTCGACGCCGGTCATCTGCCCGGCGAAGCGGATGCGCGGGTCGCGCCGGAGACGATAATACCGGTCGAGCAGCTGCGGGGAATTTAAATAGGTGTTGCGGTGCATGACGCCGTAGCGAACGAACTCCGCATTCCGCAGCGCCGGGATCATGGAAAAGACGCGCTTTTGCTCGCCGAACGTCAGGTGCGTCTGGAAGCCGACAATGTTATACAGTGTGCCCTCGGCGTTGTCGCGCCGGAGCTGCACGACGGCATAGTTGTCGCACCCGGTGCGCGGGTCGCGCAGGCCGACCGGCTTGAGCGGGCCGTAGCGCAGCGTGTCCTCCCCGCGGCGGGCCATGACCTCGACCGGCATGCAGCCCTCAAAGACTGCACCGTCGTCAAAGCCGTGGATGGGCGCTTCCTTTGCGTTGCGCAGCTCCTGCACGAAGGCGGTGTACTCCGCCTGATCCATGGGACAGTTGACGTAGTCGGCCGTGCCCTTGTCGTAGCGGCTGGCGAAAAAGGCGCTGTCCATGTCCACGCTCTCGAGCGTGACGATGGGGGCAACGGCATCGTAAAAATGCAGGTCGAACTCCGGGCAGAGGCGCTGGATCTCGGCCGCCATGGCATCGCTCGTGAGCGGGCCGGTCGCAATGACGACCTCACCGTCCGGGATGGCGTCGGCCTCGGCGCGCTCGACGGTGATGTTCGGATGCGCGCAGATGCGCTCCGTGATCTCGCGCGCGAACGCCTCGCGGTCCACGGCGAGCGCGCCGCCGGCGGCGACGCGGTTGTGATCCGCGCTCGCAAGCACGACAGAGTCGAGCCGGCGCAGCTCCTCCTTGAGCAGCCCGACGGCGTTCGTGAGCTCATCGCTGCGCAGGGAGTTGGAGCAGACGAGCTCGGCAAAGTTTTCGGATACGTGCGCGGGGGTCATTTTCTTGGGTTTCATCTCGATCAGGCGCACCGGGATGCCGCGCCCGGCCAGCTGCCACGCGCACTCGCATCCCGCCAGGCCCGCACCGATCACGGTCACTGGGGTCATAGCGTTCCTCCTCGAAAAAGGCGGCCGGTCAGGCCGCCTTTCCAATTATGCTTCCTTCTTGGGTTTCGTCGTCTTTTTGGCTGCCGGTTTTTTGGCGGCCGTTTTCTTTGCCGCGGGCTTTTTGGCAGCAGTTTTCTTTGCAGCGGACTTTTTTGCCGCCGGCTTCTTGGTCTCCGGCTTCGTCTCCTTGGACTCCGCCTCAGCCTTGGGCTCGGCCGCGTCGTCCGCCGGTTTCGGCTTGCGCTTGTAGCCGCGCTTGTCGGGCGGCAGATAATTCGGGCACTCGGGGTTGATGCAAAACGGCTTGTTCGCACCCTTGCCGGCGCGTTTGAACATGGTCTTGCCGCACTCGGGGCAGTAGTCCTTCGTCGGCACGTCCCAGGTCATGAAGCCCTGGATGCTCTCGCCGCCCTCACCCTCGCCATGTCCCGGACAATCATGCCCGCGCTCACAGGCGTAGTAGGCAAAGCCCTTGCGGGACGTGCGCTTGAGCAGACGGCCGCCGCAGGCCGGGCACTTGCCGGGCATCTCGACGACGATGGGCATCGTAAAGCTGCACTCCGGGTAGCCAGGGCAGGCAAGGAAGCGGCCGAAGCGGCCGTTTTTAT
>HF985695.1 GCA_000432375.1 Firmicutes bacterium CAG:103 | reverse complement strand
CGCGCAGGCGCTTGGGCGTGTAGGTCACGCTCGGCTTCGTCACGCCGAGGTGCTCCGCGATGTCGATCGAGCGGATGTAACCGTGTTTCTGCTGCATCATCAGCATTGCTTCCAGATAGTCTTCCGCAGCTCTCAAGATCTGCATAGCGGATTCCACCAACCTTTTCGTAAAATTGCTTCTAGGTTAGCACACCTTAACCAAAAATGCAAGCAATGCAAAAATTTTTACAAATACCCCTTGACACGGGCTGTTAGATAGATTAAACTTTAGCAAGGTTAAGGAAGTTTAACTCATGTTAAACAAATATAACCGTTCTTTTTTCATCCAAGGTTAGCACGCTCTAACCGTTACCAGTGGAGGGATATCTATGATGCCGCTGAATCTCGCCAATGTCGGCGAGGAGACACTGATTCTGAAAGTCGGCGGAAACCCGGAGACCAGAAAGCACTTGGAAGATCTGGGTTTCGTCCCCGGTGGGACGGCCACGGTCGTATCGGCGATCGGCGGGAATCTGATCGTGAAGGTCAAAGAATCCCGCGTTGCCATCAGCGATGAAATGGCACGCAAAATCATGATTTAAGGGAGGAAGCACGATGAAAACGCTGCGAGAAGCCAAGATCGGCGAAACGGTCAAGGTGGTGAAGCTGCATGGTGAAGGCGCCATCAAGCGCCGCATCATGGACATGGGCATCACGAAGGGCACCGAAGTGTATGTGCGCAAGGTCGCACCGCTCGGCGATCCGGTGGAAGTCACGGTCCGCGGCTATGAGCTGAGCCTGCGCAAGGCCGATGCCGAGATGATCGAGATCCAGGCATAATCATCCGTAAGCAAAATTTATTACATAAGGTAGGATCCCCCATCAGCAGAGGAGAATATCGCAAAGGAGCATCCGAATGGAAAAGCAAATCAAGATTGCCTTAGCCGGCAACCCGAACTGCGGCAAAACGACGCTGTTCAATGCGCTGACCGGCTCCAATCAGTTTGTGGGCAACTGGCCGGGCGTCACGGTCGAGAAAAAGGAAGGCCGCCTGAAAAAGCATGACGACGTTGTCATCATGGACCTTCCCGGCATCTACTCGCTCAGCCCGTACACGCTCGAAGAGGTCGTCGCCCGCAACTATCTGATCGACGAGCGCCCGGACGCCATCCTCAACATCGTGGACGGCACGAACCTCGAGCGCAACCTGTACCTGACCACGCAGCTGACCGAACTGGGCATCCCGGTGGTCATGGCCGTGAACATGATGGACATCGTGCGCAAGAGCGGCGACCAGATCAACATCAGCCAGCTGTCGCAGCAGCTCGGCTGCAAGGTCGTGGAGATCTCGGCCCTGAAGGGTGACGGCGTCATGGCCGCGGCAGAAGCCGC
>HF985694.1 GCA_000432375.1 Firmicutes bacterium CAG:103 | reverse complement strand
GCGGTCGGCTCGTCGAAGATGAGGATCTCATTGTCGCGGTAGAGCATCTTGAGGATCTCGACGCGCTGCTGCATGCCGACGGTGATGTCCTCGACTTTGGCATCGAGGTCGACCTTCAGGCCGTATTTTTCCGAGAGCTCCTCGACCTTTTTGCGCGCTTCCTTGCGCTGGATGAAGCCGAGCTTCGTCGTCTCCGCGCCGAGGATGATGTTGTCGAGCACGGTGAACACGTCGATGAGCTTGAAGTGCTGGTGCACCATGCCGATGCCGAGCGCGGTGGCATCATTGGGGTTGTCGATCTTGACGGGCTTGCCGTTTTTGCGGATCTCGCCCGCCTCCGGCTGGTACAGGCCGAAGAGCACGCTCATGAGCGTGGATTTGCCGGCGCCGTTTTCACCGAGCAGGGCGTGGATCTCGCCCTTTTTGAGCTGCAGGGTGATGTCGTCGTTGGCCTTGATACCGGGGAACTCCTTGGTGATGTGAAGCATTTCGATCACATACGGAGGAGCGTTGTCCATACCGCCACCTACTTTCCTATTTCTGTTTCTGTGTTTGCATATCGGCAGCCGCCGGACGGGAAACCGCGCTGCCCGGCGTGCGAAATGGCTCTGCTAATATTTTGATTATACCTGTTTGATCGCCTGATTTCAAGGCATTCCGACCCAAATGTGTACAGAATACGAACGAAAAAAGGAGAGAAAGCCAAAGCT
>HF985693.1 GCA_000432375.1 Firmicutes bacterium CAG:103 | reverse complement strand
CGCGAAAACCGTGCTGCTCGAGCGCGTCGACGCCGGCGATCGTGCTGCCGCCGGGGCTGCAGACCTCGTCCTTGAGTTGCTCCGGGTGCTTGCCGGACTGCAGCACCATCTCCGCGCTGCCGGCGAGCATCTGCGCCGCGTAGCGGATGGCTTTTGCGCGCGGCAGGCCGCATTTGACGCCGCCGTCGGCCAGCGCCTCGATGAACATATACGCAAACGCGGGGCCGCAGCCGGTGATGGCGCAACCGGCGTCGATCAACGCCTCGGGAATGGGGTCGACGATGCCCGCGGCCGCCATGAGCGCGCAAAACGCCGCGAGATCGTCGTCCGTGACATTGCCGTTGGCACAATAGAGCACGACGCCCTGCCCCACGGCGCAGGCCGTGTTCGGCAGGATGCGGATGATCTTCTTATCCGCGCCGAGCAGCCGCTCGAGCCGCTCCAGCTGCACACCGGCGAGCATGGACACAAAAATGCTCTCCGACGCCGCGATGGGCGCTGCCAGCGACTGCACAACGCCGTCGATCATCTGCGGCTTGACACCGAGAAACACGAATTTGCTGCCGCCGAGGATCTCCTCCGGCGCGGCCGCACGGCAGCCCAGC
>HF985692.1 GCA_000432375.1 Firmicutes bacterium CAG:103 | reverse complement strand
ACCGCCGCACCTGATCTCCGCACAGCGCGTTGCACGCCGCCAGCAGGCTCATGCCCTGGTGGTGCGCCATCACGCAGCGCACGATCTGCCCGCCGCCGCCCGTGCGCGCGCGGGTGCAGTCGAGCGCGTCGAAAAATCCGTGCTGCCCCAGCAGCCCGAGCGCCGCGAGTCTGCGCAGGTTGCGCATCGCCGCGCGCGGCTCGACCGCCAGCGCGAGAAAGCTGCTGTACGGCGAGAGCACCAGTTCCCTGTCCATGCCCGGCTGCAGGGCCAGCGCCGCGCAGCCGTGCGCCTTGTAGCGGTAGCTCAGCGCGCTGTCGAGCGCGAAGTACGCGCTCTCCGACACGCCCCACGCCTGCCCCGGGCGCACGCGCCGCCGCTGCACGTACAGGCAGAACTTCGCGCTCTCCCACAGCAGCGAGTCGCGCACCGGCGGCAGAAACAGCTCCGGCATCAGGTACTCGAACATCGACCCCGACCACGACACGCAGCCGCGGTAGTGGTCTTTCTGCACCTGCGCGCGCGACAGGGCGCGCCAGTGCTCGCGCGGCACGTCGCCCCGCGCCACGGCGAAGTAAGACGTCAGCCGTGCCTCGCTCGAGAGCAGATCGTAATAGCTCTCCGACCACTTGCCGCTGCCGGTGTCGATGCCGATGTGCATCAGCCGCCGCTGCGGGTCGTAGAGCGGGCCGAAGTCCATGCCGTCGCAGAGCATCTGCGCCCGCGCCGCGAGCTCGTCCCGCCCCCAGCCGCGCAGGGCGTTCGCCGCCGTGAGCAGGGCGGCGGCGCAGTTGCCGCTGTCCACCGTGGACACGTACAGCGGCGGCATCGGCCGCAGCGTGCACGTGTGGTACCAGTTGTAAAAGTGCCCGTTCCAGCGGGGTAATTGCTCCATGGTCGTGAGCATCCGCTCCGCCAGCGCCAGCCCCTGCCCGTCGTCAATGCCCAGCGCGTGTGCGCCGAGGGCGGACACGAGCGCGAGCCCCATGTTCGTCGGCGACGTGCGGTGCGCCGTGCCGGTCGGCGGCTGGGACTGCACGTTGTCCGGCGGCAGGTAGTGATCCTCGGCCGTGCAGAACGTCTCGAAATACTGCCACGTCGCCTTCGCCCAGCCCAGCAGCTCGCGCTGCGCCGCGCGCGATAGCGGCGCTGCCCCGGCCGCGTTCGGCGCGCCGAGCGCTGCCAGTACGAAGGGACTGAGCATCCACACGATGCCGGCGGCCAGCCCCGTCGGGCTCGGCGTCAGGACGGCCGTGAGCAGGCCCAGCGCGCTCGCCGGCCAGAGCGCGCGCCAATATGCGCCCAGCCCGTCGCGCCTGCCCGCGCGCTGCGCCGCCGTCTGCCACTGTAGGAGGTTTCGGTGCGACACGGCCATGCGCCACAGCGCCGTCACGATGGCGGAGGCGTTCAAAATTGCCTCCCACGGCAGCAAAATCAGCCGCAGCACCGTCTGCGCCACAGCGCTGGCCAGCCCGTGCAGCACGTCGCTGTGGTAGCGCACGCGCGTGTCCGCCGGGTGCACGATCGGCTGGCCGAGCGCGCGGATCAGCCCCTGCGCCAGCGCCAGCAGCGCCGCATACGCCGCCAGCCGCAGACCCGGCCAGCGCAGCACGCAGCCGAGGAAAATGGAAATCCACGTCGCCGGGGCGACGAGCGACCGCCGCAGGTTGTCCGCCAGCCGGAACCGGTCGATCGGGTGCAGCGCCCGCGCGCGCCGGGAGAAGATCCACGGCGCGTTCTGCCAGTCGCCGCGGATCCACCGGTGCGCCCGCGCGCCCCAGGCCAGCGGGGCGGCGGGGAAGGTGTCCGTCAGCTCCACGTCGCCGAGAAAGCCGCCGTGCAGGTACGCGCCCTCGAGCGCGTCGTGGCTCAGCACGCGCCCTTCGGGGATGACTCCGCCGCCGCAGCAGTCGAGCAGCGCGCGCACGTCGAGAATGCCCTTGCCCGGAAAGCCGCCGCGGTCAAAGCAGTCCATATACAGCTCCCCGCACGCGCCGCCGTAGGGGTCGGCGCCG
>HF985691.1 GCA_000432375.1 Firmicutes bacterium CAG:103 | reverse complement strand
GCGCAGCAGACTGCAAGCCCTTTGTCGGAAAACCCTCCGGGTTTTCCGACAGTCTCAAATCACCCGCATCCGACCCGGATGCGGGTGATTTTTTCTGCCGGCCGCTCAGCCGCGCATGGCGGCGGCGAAGGCGTCGATGCGCGCGATGTCGAGTTTCGGCTCGGCATACTGCGCGCGGTACTGCGGCGATGTCATCAGCGCGCCGAAGAGCTGCTTGTAGGCATAGCTCATCTTCTCGTACTGCATCTTGCCGCCAAGGATGTCCTTCGCGGCCGCGTGCGCAAGCAGCTCCGGCGAGAAGAAGTGCTCCAGATACCCCTCCGTGCCGGGCGTGGTGTAGCAGCACAGGTACACCCCGAGGCGCTTGCCCATGAGCGTCTTTTCGTTCCGGCGCAGGAAATGCCGGATGTGCTTATCGAGCTTGAACATGTACACGCAGCTGCCGATGATGACCGTGTCGTACCCGTCGAGCGTGATGCCGCGCTCGCGGATGTTGCGCACCGTCACGTCGCCGCCGACGGCGCTTTTGAGCATATAGGCGATCTCCTCCGTCGCGCCGTAGCGCGAGGCGAACAGGATCAGCGTTTTCATGCAGTGACCTCCTTTGTCCGCCCTACCGGGCGGCCCCTTCTTTATGTAAGAGTATAGGAAGCCGCCGCGCCGCTGTCAAGCGCTGCGCGCGATTTTTTTACCCGACCGGCACGGGCTCGCCCTGTTTCGGCGCCGGCTCTCTGCGCCGCGCCTTGGGGATGTTGATCGTCAGGATGAGCGCTTCGTCCGTCTCCTGCCGGTGCATGCCGGCGTCGATGCCGCCCTGCTTCATGAGGTCGAGGCTGTGCGAGATCGTGTTGAGAAACACGCGCACGTCCTTGAGGATGAAGGTCTTCTGCTGCTCGCTCTCGGGCGCGGTCTTGGCCTCGAGCAGGCGCTCGATGTAGGCGTCCGTCGCGGCGACGTTCAGGTCGCGGCTGAGGATATAGGCCAGCGCCTCGCGCTGCTCGGCCGGCGTCTCAAGGCGCAGCAGCGCGCGGCCGTGCCGCTCGGTGAGTCCGGCGTTGCGCATGGCGTTGAGCACATCCTCCGGCAGGCGCAGCAGGCGGAGCTTGTTCGCCACGGCCGACTGCGACTTGCCCAGCCGCCGCGCGCACTCCTCCTGGCTCAGGCCGAAGAGCCGGATGAGCTGCGCGATGCCGCGCGCCTCCTCGAGAAAGTCCAGGTCGTTGCGCTGGAGATTTTCCACCAGCGCGATGAAGCTCGCCTCCTCCAGATCCAGCTCCATGATGATGCACGGCACCTCATGGAGCCCCGCCATGCGCGCGGCGCGCAGGCGGCGCTCCCCGGCCACGAGCTCATACCCGCCCTGCCGCGGCCGCACGGTCAGCGGGCTGAGCACGCCGTACTCGGCGATGCTGCGCGAGAGCTCCTCGAGCTGCGCCGGGGAAAAATTCTGCCGCGGCTGGACCGCGCTCGGCGCGATCGCGTCCACCGCCAGATACACGATGCTGCCGCGGGCCGCGCGGCTGCGATGGTTGGAAAACTGCATAGCACACCCTCCATATCTTGTGTTTTACAACACAAAAATAATCCACATATTGCGCAAAACGCGGCGAAATCGGGCGCGCGCAGAAAAAAAGAGGGCGGACTGAAAACAGTCCGCCAAAAACAGGGTCGTGGGATAAAGATATGAGCCGTGGCTTCCAAACTGCGGAAGTCAATTGGATAAGCTGTAATGGTATTGTAGCGCCGGGCGCGCAAAATGTAAAGAGCGAACGGTGTCGGTCGGACACTTGTTTTGTCGGCGGCGGAATCTTTTTTCGCGCGCCGGGGCATACTGACCGGGAGTACACAGCAAAGGAGATGGAAGCATATGCAGGTGATCGACCGCATCGCGCTGATCCTTGCGATCATCGGCGGGCTCAACTGGGGCAGCATCGGTCTGTTCCGGTTCGATCTCGTGGCGTGGATCTGCGGTGGGCAGGCCTCCGTGGTCGCCCGCGTGATCTACACGCTCGTGGGTCTGGCCGCGATCTGGTGCATTTCCCTGCTCTTCCGCGGCCGCGACGAGATCGACGGCGACACGGAGGAGGCATAATGCCCCGGCAGCAAAAAAACGGCATGGCCGACGCCATGCTGTTTTTTTTCCCAACGAGAACCGCTTCGCTGGGTCCTCGTTGGAATATGTTTATCCAAGCCTCTGCATCGCCAGTGCGCTGCTGCCCGGGAAGCGGTCGAACGCATCGAGCGGCGGCAGATACGCTTCCAGCGCGTGCACCAGCTCGCCGCCGAGCAGGCCGCCGAGCGTGTTGAGCATCAGGTCATCCACGTCGCACAGGCGGTACGAGCCGCGGAACATGAAAAACAGCCCCGTGAGCTGCCCCAGCTCAATGAACGCCGAAAACGCGAGCGACACGAGCGCGACCTTGCCGAGATCCAGCCCGCAGACATAGCGCAGGTACATACCAAACGGCAGCAGCATCAAAATGTTGCACACGACCTGCAGCACCGTGCGGTCAAAAAGCGCCGGCAGATACGTGCGCGCATCGGAGAGCACGAGCGGCGTCTCGCGCAGGAAATCGGCCACGAACTGAAACGGCACGAGCTGGATCTCATGCCCGCTCAGCCGCGCCGCCTGCGCCGCATCCGGCAGCGGGAAGAACACGAGCGCCAGCACGCACAGCACGTAAAACAAAAACAGACCGCCGAACACGGTGCGCACCCAGTTGAAGCAGCGCGCACGCACCTGCCGGTCAAAAAACGGCACGGCCACCAGCGCCGCGATGAGCGGAAACGCATAAGCCGCCAGCCGGATACTGCCCAGAAGATTTGTCATGATCCTTGCCTCCCATCGGGGCGCTCCCGCCCCGGTTTCTGGCATCAGTATAGCGCCGGACGGCATCACACCGCCATCGTTTTGGCTTACAGTTGGCTTACATCTTCGTAAGGCGGCGCGGCAGGGCGCAAAAAAGCCGGGCGCATCTCAATGGACGCGCCCGGCCGGTTTTTCAAAAACCTCGTAGAGTTTCG
>HF985690.1 GCA_000432375.1 Firmicutes bacterium CAG:103 | reverse complement strand
TTTTTGACACGCTGGCCCGCCCGCGGGCATTGACGCGGCGGGGCGGATTTGCTATGCTGAAAAAGAGAAAACTCGTTTTCCGGAGGTGCAGCCCATGCTCCAGACCCGCAGACCGGCCCTGAGCGGCAACGCGCTCAAGGGCATCGCCATCCTCGCCATGACGCTCGACCACCTCACGTGGACGCTCTGGCCCGGCTACGCCACCGACTGGTGGGTGCTCGTGTGCCATGTGCTCGGCCGCGTGACGGCGCCGATCATGTGGTTTTTCATCGTCGAGGGCTACCACTACACGCACGATGTGAAAAAGTACGCCGCGCGCCTGTTCGCGCTCGCGCTCATCTCGCACTTTGCGTATGATTTTTGCTTCGGCATCCCGTTTGTGCCGCTGTCCACCGGGCCGTTCAATCAGACGGGCGTCGTGTGGTCGCTCGCGTGGGGGCTGGTGCTGCTCGTCATCCACGACGACGCGCGGCTGAAAGACTGGGTCAAGATCGCGCTGACGTTTGTGATCTGCGCGGTCACGTTCCCGTCGGACTGGAGCTGCGTGGCCGCGATGGCGATCTTGTTCATGGGGCAGGCGCGCGGGGACTTCCGAAAGCAGATGGGCTGGCTCATGGTGTGGTCGGCCGTGTACGCGCTCGTGTATTTCTTCTTTATAGATAAGGTATATGCGCTCGTGCAGCTCGGCACGGCGCTCGCCATCCCGCTGCTGCGGTGCTATGACGGCACGCGGGGCAAATGGCGCGGCATGGGCTGGCTCTTTTACGTCTATTATCCCGCGCACCTCGCGCTCATCGGCGTGCTGCGCGTGCTGCTCTGGGGCGCGGGGGCAAGCACGGCCGCCGGCAGCTTCTGACGGCAATGTGCACAACGGCATCCGCCCGGACGGGGGAAAACTTCGTCCGGGCGTTTTTGCGCCCGGTGGTGGCATTTCGCAGGGGTTCGTGGTAAAATGCTGTGCAATGTGAGACAAAGGAGGCGGCGCGCATGCGCTACCAATGTCTGGTGCTCGACCATGACGACACGGTCGTCAACAGCACCGCGACCGTCAATTACCCGGCCTTCGTGCAGACGCTGCAAAAGCTGCGGCCGGACGTACACATGACGCTCGACGACTTTTTTTCCTACTCGTTCGAGCCGGGCTTCGGCGCGCTGTGCAGCGATATTCTGGGCTTTTCCGATGCGGAGATGGACATCCAGTACCAGACGTGGCTGGACTATGTGCGCACGCACGTGCCCGACACGTTCCCCGGTATGCGTGACCTGCTGCAGCGGTTTCACGCCGCGGGCGGGCATATC
This sequence comes from Firmicutes bacterium CAG:103, assembly GCA_000432375.1. Classification (GTDB taxonomy): domain Bacteria; phylum Bacillota; class Clostridia; order Oscillospirales; family Oscillospiraceae; genus CAG-103. The sequence continues at coordinate 6,754 of HF985690.1, read as the reverse complement.
TGCGTCGTGAGCCACTCCGTGCCGGAAAACATCCTGCGCGACTACCGCGCGCACGACCTGCCCACGCCGGAGCGCATCTACGGCTGGGATTCAGACCCCGAGCGGCGCAAGCCCGCGCCGTGGCCCATCTACCAGATCGAGCGGGAGCTCGGCCTGCGGCCGGAGCAGCTCGTGGTCATCGACGATCTCAAGCCCGGCAAGGACATGGCTGACCGCGCGGGCGTGGACTTCATCGCGGCGGGGTGGACGCACACCGTGCCGCACATCATCGAAACGATGCAGCGCATCTGCCCGCACTACTGCCGCACGGTGGCGGAGCTGGCGGCGCTGCTGCTGGACGAAACGGAGGCATAACGATGGATACTAGGATGATTCGCACGGCGACGCTCGCCGATCTCGACGCCGTGGCGGCGGTGGAGGCAGCGTGCTTCCCGGCGGCGGAGGCCGCGACACGGGAAGAACTCGCTGACCGGCTGGCGCACTATGGCGACCACTTCTGGCTGATGTTTGACGGCGGCACGCTCATCGCGTTCGTGGACGGCATGGTCACCGACCGCACCGACCTCACGGATGATCTCTATGCCGATGCATCCCTGCACGACGCGCACGGCGCGTGGCAGATGATCTTCGGCGTGAATACGCTGCCAGACTACCGCCGGCACGGCTGCGCGGGGCAGCTCATCGAGCGCGCCATCGCCGACGCGCGCGCGCAGGGCCGCCGCGGCCTCGTGCTCACGTGCAAGGACCGGCTCGTGCACTACTACGCGAAGTTCGGCTTCGTGAGCGAGGGCGTGTCGAGCTCTACCCACGGCGGCGTCGTCTGGTATCAGATGCGCCTGACGTTCTGAAAAATGCAGCCCCGGCGCGAAAAAAATCCGCGCCGGGGCAAAACAAGACCTTGACTCTACAATCGTTGTAGAGTTTACAATGACGGTATTCCACGCAAAGGGGCAAACGCCATGGAGAAAAATCTCACGACCGGCAGCGTCTTTGGCAACATTGTGCGCTTTTCGCTGCCGTATCTGCTCTCGTACTTCCTGCAGACGCTCTACGGCATGGCCGACCTGTTCATCATCGGCCAGTACGAGGGCGTGGCCAGCACGACGGCCGTGTCCGTCGGCAGTCAGGTCATGCACATGCTCACGGTCATGATCGTGGGCCTCGCCATGGGCGCGACGGTCACGATCGGTCAGGCCGTCGGCGCGCGCGACCGCCGGGGCGCGGCGGGCTACATCGGCAACACGACGACGCTGTTTCTGGCGCTGAGCGTCGTGCTGACGGGGCTGCTGCTCGCGCTCGCGCGGCCGATCGCGGCGGTCATGTCCACGCCGGCCGAGGCCGTGCCCGGCACGGTCGCCTACCTGCGCATCTGCTTTCTCGGCGTGCCGCTGATCACGGTGTACAACATCATCGCATCCATCTTCCGCGGTCTGGGCGACTCGAAGCGCCCGATGTACTTCATCGCCATCGCGTGCGCGGCAAACATCGCGCTCGACTATCTGTTCATGGGCGCGCTGCACATGGGCCCGGCGGGCGCCGCGCTCGGCACGACGCTGGCGCAGGCGGCCAGCGTGGTCGTGTCGCTGGCCGTCATCCGCCGCGAGCGCGACGGCATCGCCCTCACGCGGAGCGATCTGCGCCCGCGGCGGGCGGTCATGGGGCGCATTTTGCGCATCGGCGTGCCGGTCGCGCTGCAGGATGGGCTGATCCAGATCGCGTTTTTGTTTATCACCGTCATCGCCAACCGCCGCGGCCTCACGGACGCCGCCGCCGTCGGCATCGTGGAGAAGATCATCAGCTTTTTGTTCCTCGTGCCGTCGTCCATGCTCTCGACGGTGTCGGCCCTCGGTGCGCAATGCATCGGCGCGGGCAAGCCCCGCCGTGCGCTGCAGACGCTGTGGTACGCCATCGCCGTCGCGTTCGGCTTCGGCGTACTCATCACGATCGTCATCCAGTTCGTGGCAGAGCCCGTCGCGGGCCTGTTCACGGACAGTGCGGCCGTCGCCGCCGCGGGCGGGCAGTACCTGCGCGGGTACATCCTCGACTGCTGCTTTGCCGGGCTGCACTTTTGCTTCAGCGGGTATTTCTGCGCCATCGGCCGCTCGGAGCTGTCGTTTCTGCACAACATCACGGCCGTGGTGCTCGTGCGCGTGCCGGGCGCGTACCTGATGAGCAAGTGGTTTCCCACGACGCTGCTGCCCATGGGCCTGGCCACGGCGGCGGGCTCGCTGCTGTCGGTCATCATCTGCGTGATCGCGTTTCTCGTGCTGCGCCGGCGCGGCCGGCTCGTGCCGGAGGAGGCGTGACATGGCGCGGACACAGGAGCTGTTTTCCATCGGCGACGTGGCGCAGCTATTTCACCTGAGCGTGAGCAGCCTGCGCCACTATGAGACCATCGGCCTGCTTACGCCGGAATACACCGACCCCGCGACCGGCTACCGCTACTACGGGCCGCGGCAGTTTGAGGTGCTCAACACCATCCGCTACCTGCGCGCGCTGGATATGCCGCTCGGGCAGATCCGCGCCTTTCTGCGCAACCGCGACGTCGGGCGCATCGAGCAGCTGCTGCGCGAGCAGAAGGCCGCCGTCGTGCGCAAGCAGGCGGAGCTGCAGCGCGTCGAGCGCAAGATCGACAACCGCCTGCGCCAGCTGCACGATGCGCAGACAGCCGAGCTCGGCGCCATCCGCCTCGTGCGCAGCCCCGCGTGCCGCATTGTGTGGGTGTCCGGCGCGCTCGAGCTGCACAGCTTTCTCGACATGGAGCCGTCCATCCGCATGCTCGAGCGCTCGCAGGCGGAGGCCGTGGTGTTCCTCGGCAAGGTGGGTGTGGGCCTCTCGGCCGAGCGGCTGCTGGCCGGGGCGTTTGCGCCGTATGACCGCGCGTTTCTCGTGCTCGACGACGAGGACGCCTTCGATGGCGACGTGACCACCCTGCCCGAGACGACGTGCGCCGCCGTGTGCTTTCGCGGCAGCCACCCCGAAGCCCCGGCGCAGTATGCGCGCCTGATGGACTACCTGCGCGCGCACGCGCTCGCCCCGGCGGACTTCTCGCGCGAGATCACGATGATCGACTACGGCCTGACGAGCGACCCGGAAAAATTCGTGACCGAGATCCGCATCCCCGTCACGGAGGCATGAAAAAACGCTGTCCCGAAAATGGGACAGCGTTTTTGCGTTTTGGTGCGTCAGAAGCTGCCGCTGCGGCCGTGGCCGCCGCCACCGGAAAAGCTCGACCCGCCGCCACCGGAGTGGTGGTCGTTGTCGCGCTCGATCTTGCGGCGCGTCGTGGTCGTGTGGGTGTAGACATCGTCGCGCCGCGTCAGGTGCAGGCCCGCGGGCGTGACGTAGGCGCGCGCCTCGGTCTGGCGGCGCACGGAGCGCATCTTCGCCTTGAGGATCAGGCAGACGATGAGCGCGATGACGCACGAGATCACGAGCGCGATGCCCAAATTGCGCAGCAGCGACGGCGCGGAGAAGCCGGGGTCAACGTCGGCGTCATGGCCGGGGCTGTAGGCATAGTCAGAGTCGCTGCCGGTATAGGACTCGCCGCTGAGCAGGTCGGCGCAGCCGTCGATGTAGTCGCAGAAGCCGCCGTACCAGTCGCCGTTGCGGAAGTCGTCGAGAAAGCCGTCCTCGAGCTGCTGCAGGGCAGAGTCCGGGAAGAGGAGCTCTGCCTTGTCGCCGTAGACGAAGGCGGCGTACTTGCGGTTCGACACGCTCAGCAGCAGGAGCACACCGTCGCGCCCGTCACCGACGCCGAGCGAGTCGTTGTGGTAGAGCGTGTAGGACGCCGTCTCCACGTCGGTGAAGCCGTAGTCGGCATAGTCGTCCACGGTGCGGATGTACACGCCGACGCCGCTGCTGTGCGCGAGGGCGGCGGCGCGCTGCGAGAGCTGGCTGATCTGTTGGTCGGTGAGCAGGCCGGCCTCGTCCGTGACCCAGTCCCCGGCGGCCAGCGCCGGTACTGCGAGCGTCACGGCCAGCAGCAGCACGAGCAGCAGGGCGGAAAGTCTGCGTTTCATATCCGTCGCCTCCTTACAGCAGGAACTGCAAAATTGCAGTCAGCGCCACGGTGAGCGGGGCCGCGATGGCGGCGAACATGCCCCAGAAGCGGCCGCGGTCCGTCGGCAGGTCGCCGACGAGCTTGCCGGTCTGGCCGTTCATGGCGAAGAGGAAGTCCTGCCCGCGCCACTTCGTGCTCAGCATCCAAACCGGCAGCAGGGCGTAGTGCACCTTGCCGCGCCGCAGCGCGATGTCCTCGCGCTCGGTCACGCACGCGCCGTAGCCGGTGACGGTGTCGCGCAGGGCCTGCGCGAGCGTCTCGCGGCAGCGCGTGTCCGCCCGGTCGCGGCTGTCGTCGATGGTCACGTCGTATTTATCCGCCAGATAGCCCGGCAGGTACGCCGTGGAAAACGGGCGCAGCTGGGCATAGTCAAACGGCTCGATGGAGTCCATGTGGTCGTCCGGCATCTTGGAGGATGCGTCGACCGGGATCTTCTCAAACGCGAGCGACCCGGCGCGCACCACGTGGTAGTGCCGCGTCTCGGTGATCTCATAGTCGCCGGTCTCGAACACGTTCGTGTTGCTGGCGCGGTAGCTGGCCGCGCCCTCCGCGCCGCCGTCAAACAGCCAGAACGGGACGTACACGCCCTGGATCTGCTCGATGTGGTTGGCGGACGTGAACGAGCGCGGCAGGAAGGGCTTGCCCTTGTAGTGCGCGCGCAGCGCCTGCACGGCGTCGTCCTTGCTCAGGCGAAACGGGAGGATATAGTCCGGCCGCAGCGCGCCCGAAAACTGCCCCGGCACGATCGCCGGGTTGCCGCAGTAGGGGCAGGCCGTGGCCGCGGTGCTCTGGTCGCAGATGAGCTCCGCGCCGCACGACGGGCAGCTGTAGACGCGCAGGCCGTCCGCCTCCGCGCCCCAGTCGCGGCTGAGGTCGGAGGTGTCCCAGCCGCCGGAGGCCGCGGCGGCTTCCGCAGCCTCGGCCTTGGCAGCCTGCGCTGCTTCGGCCTTCGCGTCGGCCGCCTGCTTGGCTGCGGCGGCCTCGGTCTCCTTGCGGGCATAGAGCGCCTCGATCTCGGCCACGTCGAATGACGAGCCGCAGTAGTCGCACGCGAGCTTGCCGCTCTTGGCCGAATAGTGCAGCGGGCCGGTGCAGGCCGGGCACTGATAGTTCGTTACCTGGGTCGGCATGGCGCATGCCTCCTTTCGTCCAGTCGGGGGTTACGACTGGATGTCCCCATCGTCAAACGGGTCGCCGCACTCGGGGCAGAATTTCGGCGGGTGAGTCGGGTCGTCCGGCTCCCAGCCGCATTTGTCGCACTTGTATTTCGGTGTGCCGGCCGGTTTCGGGCGGCCGCACTCGGAGCAGAACTTGCCCTTGTTCACCGCGCCGCACACGCACGTCCAGCCCTCCGGCGCGGCCGGGCGCGGCCGGCCGCAGTTGCCGCAGAACTTGCCGGTGTTGCCCGTCTGGCCGCAGACGCACGTCCAGCTCCCGGCCGCCGGGGCGGCGGGCTGCTGGGCCGCCTGTTGCCGGCCCATGGCATAGAGGTCCTGCGCGTTGACGCCGCCCACCTGGCCGGCCATGCCCATGCCCATGAACGCCATGGCCGGGCCGGTGGCCGTGTTGGACGCGGCCGCCTTCATCGCATCGCCCTGCGAGCGCGAGAGCATCGCCGCCGCGCGCGTCGGGTCCATGTAGGCCGCGTCGCGCTGCATGTCCTTAATCATCTGCTCGTCGGCCTCGTCGGCCTTCACGGACGAGACGCCGAAGGCCACGATCTCCAGACCCCGGCGGTCGCGCCACTGGGCCGAGAGCTCCTCGTTGAGCGCCGCGGCGATCTCCCGCGTGTGGCCGGGCAGCGCCGAGTAGCGGATGCCCATGTCGCTGATGCGCGCGAACGCCGGCTGCAGCGCCGTGAGCAGCTCGCTCTTGAGCTGGCTGTCGAGCGTGTCGCGCGTGTAGTCCTCGGTCACGTTGCCGCAGACGTTGGTGTAAAACAGCAGCGGGTTTGCGATGTGGTAGCTGTACTCGCCGAAGCAGCGGATGCCGATGTCGATGTCGATGCCGGCGCGCTGATCCACCACGCGAAACGGCACGGGGCTCGGCGTACCGTACTTGTTGCCGGTCAGCTCCTTGGTGTTGAAATAGTAGATGCGCTGGTCCTTCGGGGCCTCGCCGCCGAAGGTGAAGCGCTTGCCGATGTTGCGGAACACCTCACCGATGCTCTCGCCGAGGTTCCCGGCGAAGATCGACGGCTCGGTCGATGCGTCATACGTGTACTCGCCCGGCTCGGCGCAGACCTCCACGACCTTGCCCTGCTCGACGATGAGCATGCACTGCCCGTCGGCGACGGCGATGCGCGAGCCGGTGGTGATGATGTTCTCGTCGCCGTGCGTGTTGCTCGAGCGGCGGGTGGCCTTTTTCTGTCCTTTCACGGCCAGCACGTTTGCCGGCAGGGCCTCGCAGAGGAAAAATTCCTTCCACTGGTCGGCCAGAACGCCGCCGGCAGCGCCCGCGGCAGCTTTGATCAGTCCCATATGCAAACTCCTTTTTGGTGATGGTTTTTCGTCGGATGCGGATGGTTGTGACGGCTTTTCGTCCGCGCTTACATTATAAGGGCGCGCGCGCGCAAAAGCTACAGCGAAAGCAAAAATTCAGGCAAAATTCAGAATTTTTCCCGCCCCGGCGCGATTTTTCGCCGCCCGCTCGACAGCGCCCGCGCGCGGGCTATCCTGTCGGCGGAGCTGA
>HF985689.1:10172-10722 GCA_000432375.1 Firmicutes bacterium CAG:103 | reverse complement strand
CTTCGCCGTCGGCCGCCGCCTCGTGCGCGAGCGCGAGCGCTGCGCGCATATAGTCCTCGCGCTCCACAGGCGCTCTCCCCTTTCAAAAAACCGGCGCTGTCATCGTTAACAGCGCCGGAAACACGTTTTGGACGAAAAACCGATCAGGCCAGAGCCGCCGTGATGATGGACATCTGGTAGACTTCCTCGGCGTCGCAGCCGCGGGACAGGTCGTTGATCGGGGCGTTCAGGCCCTGCAGGATCGGGCCGTAGGCCGCGAAGCCGCCGAGGCGCTGCGCGATCTTATAGCCGATATTGCCGGCTTCGATGCACGGGAAGATGAAGGTGTTGGCGTGGCCCGCGACCGGAGAGCCGGGGAACTTCAGCTGGCCGACGACCGGGGAAACGGCCGCGTCGAACTGCATCTCGCCGTCGAGCTTCAGCTCGGGCGCGAGCTCCTTGGCGATGACGGTGGCGTCGTGGCTGAGCGCGACCGTGCCGCCCTTGCCGGAGCCCTTGGTGGAGAAGCTCAGCATGGCGACCTTCGGGTCGATGCCGAAGGTCTCGGCGG
>HF985689.1:0-10161 GCA_000432375.1 Firmicutes bacterium CAG:103 | reverse complement strand
CTCGGCTGTCTTGGCGGTCTCGATGGCGACCTCGGCCAGCTTCTGCGCGGCAGAGAACGTGACCTCGCCGGTGGCCTTGTCGACGGTGTCCTGATAGTCGATGTTGATGGCGCAGTCGCCCATGGCAAGCATCTCGTCGCCGCGGACCATGATGAAGCAGGAGCTCACGAGGTGGGCGCCCTTCTTGGTCTTGATGAGCTGCAGCGCCGGACGGACGGTGTCCGCGGTGGAGTAGGTCGCACCACCGAGCAGCGCGTCGGCCACGCCCATCTTCACGAGCATCGTGCCGAAATAGTTGCCCTTCTGCAGGTTGGCGCGGACTTCTTCCATGGTCATCTTGCCCTTGCGCAGGTCAAACATGCACTGGGCCATCTCGTCCATCTTGTCGTAGTTGGCGGGGTCGATGATCTCGAGACCCTCGATGTCGAAGCTGCCAGCCTTGGCCGCAGCCTTCACGTCATCGACGTTGCCGACGAGGATCGGCGTCAGGAAGCCGCCCTGCTTCAGGCGGGCAGCGGACTCGAGGATGCGGGCGTCGGTGCCCTCGGTGTAGACGATCTTGCGCGGATTGGCTTTGAGAACTTCAACCAGATTTTCAAACATGGTGCTTTCCTCCAATATGTTCATCTATTTTCTGTTTGCTGTGAACATGGTTTTACAAGTAAATAGTGTAACACCCCCTTCGACGTTTTTCAAGTCTTGCGCGCGATTTTATCAAGAGGCTGTTGCCGTTTGGGCGCGGGCGTGGTAAAATACAGTCCGTTATCATGAATGTTACAGGAGGTGCGGCATGGAACGCAATTTTGCTGCCGTCATGTCGGAGCTGCGCCACGCGCGCGGGCTGTCCCAGCGCAAGGTCGCGGCCGATCTGAAGATCAGCCAGGCGCTGCTGTCCCACTATGAAAACGGCGCGCGAGAGCCGGGGCTGGCGTTCGTGTGCCGGGCGTGCGATTACTACGGCGTGAGCGCGGACTTTCTGCTCGGCCGCGCGCCGAGCCCGACGTGCACGCCCGAGCAGCTCGAGGCGCTGCGCGTGCTCGTGCAGGACGTGCGCACCGCCGCCGACCGCGCCGAGGCCGCACTGGAGGAGATTGCCCTATGATCCCACAAGAAGACATCCGTAATTTTTCGATCATCGCACACATCGACCACGGCAAGTCCACGCTGTCCGACCGGCTCATCGAGCTGTGCGGCGCCGTGGAGGCGCGCGAGATGGAGCCGCAGCTGCTCGACAACATGGACCTCGAGCGCGAGCGCGGCATCACGATCAAGGCGCGCGCCGTCGGCCTGACGTATCACCGCGGCGGCAAGACCTACACGCTCAACCTCATCGACACGCCGGGCCACGTGGACTTCAACTACGAGGTCAGCCGCTCGCTCGCCGCGTGCGAGGGCGCCGTGCTGATCGTGGACGCCTCGCAGGGCGTGGAGGCGCAGACGCTCGCCAACACCTACCTGGCGCTCGAGCACGATCTCGAGATCCTGCCGGTCATCAACAAGATCGACCTGCCCGCCGCCGACCCCCAGCGCACCAAGACCGAGATCGAGGACATCATCGGCATCCCGGCTATGGACGCGCCGGAGATCTCGGCCAAGCAGGGCATCAACATCCAGGCCGTGCTCGACGACATCGTTGACCACGTCCCCGCCCCGAAGGGCGACCCGAACGCCCCGCTGCAGGCGCTCGTGTTCGACAGCCAGTATGACAGCTACCGCGGCGTCATCGTGCTCATGCGCATCGTGGCCGGCACACTCCGGCGCGGCATGGAGGTGACGATGATGTCCACCGGCGCGTCGTACAAGGTGCTGGAGGTCGGCCACCTGCGGCCCATCGGTCTCGACCCGTGCGACGAGCTCGGCTGCGGCGACGTGGGCTACTTCACGGCGAGCATCAAGAACGTGGAGGACACGCGCGTGGGCGACACCGTGACCGAAACGGCCCGCCCCGCCGCTGAGCCGCTGCCCGGCTACCGCCCGGCGCGGTCGATGGTCTACTGCGGCATTTACACCGAGGACGGCTCGAAGTACCCCGATCTGCGCGACGCGCTCGAAAAGCTCAAGCTCAACGACGCCTCGCTCTCGTTCGAGCCGGAGTCGTCGGTTGCGCTCGGCTTCGGCTTCCGGTGCGGCTTTCTCGGTATGCTGCACATGGAGATCATTCAGGAGCGGCTCGAGCGCGAGTTTGACCTTGACCTCATCACGACGCTGCCGAGCGTCATCTACCGCATCACGAAAACCGACGGCACGGTGCTCATGATCGACAACCCGCACGACTACCCGAACCCCGCGTCCATCGAGGTCGCGGAAGAGCCGTTCGTGAACGTGTCGATCATCACGCCGCAGGAATTCGTCGGCAACATCATGCCGCTGTGCCAGGATCTGCGCGGCGAGTACAAAAATATGCAGTATCTCGACAGCCGGCTCGTGGAGCTGCACTACGAGATGCCGCTCAACGAGATCGTCTACAACTTCTTCGACACGCTCAAGGCGCGCACGAAGGGGTACGCCTCGCTCGACTACGAATTTTCCAGCTACCACCCGAGCGAACTCGTGAAAGTGGACATGCTGCTCAACGGCGACCAGGTCGACGCGCTGAGCTTCATCGCCCACAAGGACAAGGCCTACGGCCGGGCGCGCAAGCTGTGCGAGAAGCTCAAGGAGAACATCCCGCGGCAGCTGTTCGAGATCCCGGTGCAGGCCGCGATCGGCGGCAAGATCATCGCGCGTGAGACCGTCAAGGCCCTGCGCAAGGACGTGCTCGCCAAGTGCTACGGCGGCGACATCACGCGCAAGAAAAAGCTGCTCGAAAAGCAAAAGGAAGGCAAGAAGAAAATGCGCCAGCTCGGCACGGTTCAGATCCCCACGGAGGCATTTCTCGCCGTGCTCAAGCTCGATGAATAAGGAGGAAGCAACGCATGCTCGAATTCCGGTTTGACACCCAGCTGCTCATCGAGGGTCACGGCCTCGACGAGGACGCCATCCACGACTACATCCAGCGCAACATCGCGGGCGACTGCCTGCTGGCCGTTGGCGACGAGGATCTCATCAAGATCCACTTCCACACGAACACGCCCTGGAAGGTGCTCGAATACTGCGCGGGCCTGGGCGACATTCACGACGTCGTCATCGAAAACATGGAGCGTCAGGAAAACGGCCTGCACGGCTGATCTTCCGCACGCGAAAACCCGGCAGAGCATTTGCTCTGCCGGGTTTTCCTTTTCGTATGCAGTTATTTGGCGTGGGCCTCCGCCACGAGCTTGCCCTGCACGAGGTAGCGTTGGTGGTTATCGCCCCGGAAGCACGTCGAGAGCGTCAGCACCCGGTCGCCCGGTTCGGGCCAGGCGTCGGTGCGGAAGTTGGCCTGCAGGCTCTTTTGCGCCTGCACGCCGTCAAAATACGCCGTGAAATCGTCCGCGTCCGCAAAGTCGTGGCACAGCAGCAGGTGCTCGTTCGAGTGCGGATAGGCCGCGAAGATCTCATAGACAAGCATCCGGTCCGGGAGATAGACATAGATGTAGCGATGCGCCTCAAAGACCTCGGCGTCCGAAAAATCGTTGAGCTGGGCAAACATGCGCCCGTTGCGCAGGTTGTGCCCGTAGAGCACGGTCATGGGGTCACTGAAATCCTTCTGGTTGTAGTCCTGGCTGAAGATGCTGCCGCCGCTGTAGTACGCGCCGTTTTCGCTGTGCTTGGAGTAATACTCCTCGTCCCCTTCACGCTGGAGCACGGCGTAGCTGATGTCCGTATCCGGGATCGTGACCCAGGCATAGATATCCGGGTTCATGTCCTGCAGCTCGTCGAAATCGACCGGGATCTTCACGCGCTCGAGCTGGAAGCTGCCGGTGTCGTCCGGGGCGTTGGCGCGCATCCGGTCGCCGAAGGACTGACCCTGGTAGTACTGAATGATGTACCACACGCACCACGCGCACGCGCACAGCGCCGCGAGCGCCACAAGCACCAGCACGCTGCGCACAAGGATCTTTTTCGTTTTCATCGTTCACCTCATAAAAACAAAAGCTCCATGATCGGATCATGGAGCTCTGTTATTGTCATTATGCCATCTTACTTGGCGCGAACCAGCTTTTTGCCGCAAAACAGCACCGCTCCGACCGCAGCAACGGCCGCCAGGATCACCCACAGGATGCTGAAGGATTCACCGGTCTGCGGAGAGGTCTTGCCGGAATCGGGGTTGACGTTCGGATTCGTGTTGTCCTTCTCCGGGCTGGTAACATTGCTGGCAGCAAACGCCGTCGCCGACAGTGCAAACACGAGCACGAGTATCAAAAGAATGGCCACAAAGCGCTTCATTGTGTAACTCCTCCATTCATAGACTTGCAGTTTCTAAAGGTAGTATGATTTTACACCGAAGCGGCGCAAAATGCAAGGACTATTTTCAAAAAATATCCGTTTTCGATCACCCTTCTGCCGGCTCATAGAAAATGTTCAGGATCATCTCCAGCAGCGCGTCGGGATCGACCTGATACTCTGCGTGCTTCTGCGCGCCCATGACCGATGTGCCGGGCACGTTGACAATATCGCCCGAGAAGTGCATCCCGCTTGCCTGCTGCGCCAGATAGACCATCATGGCGGTGTTGATGTTCGTCGTGATATTGCGCCGAACATCGTTATAGAGCGCCAGCACGCTCGCCGGGTCCTCCTTGACCTGCGCGAGCATCTTGTTCACCAGCGCGAGCACGACCTGCTTTTGCCGCTGCATGCGCTGGTTGTTGCCCTCGGTCGAGTCGGCGCGGTAGCGGATATAATTCTCCGTGCGCTGACCGGTGAGCGTCACGGGCTGCCCGGCGGCGAAGCCGGAAAAGCTCTCATCCGGCGTGACAGTCACGCCGCCGACGCTGTCAACGAGCTGGCGGATGCCCTGCATGTAGATCGAGCCGTAGGCCGGGATGGGCAGGTCGTAAAATAGGCGCGAGACGGCCGCGCTCGTCAGCTCGCAGCTGCGCTCTGCCCCGTCGCCGTAGGAATAGGCCAGCGCCAGCTGCGCCGTGGCCGTGCCGACGTGCGCGCCGGTGCTGTCGAGAATGTCGAGCGTGCACATGGCATCGCGCGAGATGGACACGAGCGTCATCTCCTGATTGCGCAGGTCGAGCACCGCGAGGATGTTCGCGTCCGACTGGTTGGCGTTTCCGTACACGCCGTCGGCGTCCTGCTTGACCTCCTCGTCCACGCCCATGAGCAGGATCGTGACAATGTCGGTATTGTAGCGGTAGAGCTGCCCGTTGTAGCGCACCGTGCCGGAGCCGAGCGCCTCCACGTCGTCGCGGGCAATGTTCATCCCGTCGTCATTGGTCAGCGCGCTGCGGCCGACCGCCGACAGGATCAGCACCGTGGCGACCAGAATGAGCGCGATGGCGAGCAGCACGCACACGATGATGACCAGCACGCGCGTGCCGCGGCTCATGCGTTTTTTTGGCGGCTGCGCCGCCGGTGTTTCTCTGGCGTCTGACACAGGCGTCCCCCCTCGTTTGCAGATTTGTTTCTGTCCGCATGATACCACACCCCGGCAGATGTTGTAAAGCCGGGAGCACGATCACGGTTGACTTTTACGGAAAACCATCCTATTGTAACTACATATCCTTGCGTTTTCGGAGGTTTTGCCATGGACGATCCCAAAACTGCCGCCCGCTGGGTCAGCGCGTGGAGCACCAGCCCCATCGACGCGAGCCTGTCCGAGTCCGGCGTGCTCGACCGGCTCGGCGTGGCCGTGGCGGATGTATCCGCGCGCACGGCCGTGCAGCTCACGGCCGGTGGCACGCACGTGCGCCTGACGCTCTCGAACATCTTCGGCGTGCTGCCGCTGCACGTGGCGGCCTGTACCATTGCCATCGGCGCAGACGATGCACGCGGCATTGACCCCGCCACGCTGCGCACCGTGACCTTCGGCGGGCAGACGCACGTGCGCATCGGCGCAGGAGAAAGCTGCACGTCCGACGCGGCCGCGCTGCCGGTCGCCGCCGGGCAGACGCTGGCCGTGACGGTCTTTTACCGCGGCATCAACGCCATGCGCACGATTGGACTCATCGGCGGATGCAGCCATGCCGAGCTCGGCAACTGCACGCGCCGCACTCTGCTGCACATGGCCGTGCCGATGCAGCACACGGCGGACTCCGGCGCGTATGAGGTCATCCCCGCGCTCACGGAGATCGACGTGCTGGCCGCGGCCGGGACGCACGCGTGCGTCATCTTCGGCGACTCGACCGTGGCAAACGAGCTGCCGCGCCTGCTGGCCGCGCGCCTGCGCGCCGATGGCATTGAAAACGTAAGCGTGACGCAGGCCGCCATCAAGGGCGACCGGCTGGTGGCCGACGGCGTGGGCCGCGCGGCAAAGCTGCTCGGCGGCGCGGGCGTAAAGCGCTTTGCGCGCGATGTGCTCGCGCAGGCGGGAGCGGACATGGTGCTCGTCAAGCTCGGCGCGAACGATCTCATCCACCCGCACTGCCAGAGCAAGCAGGGGCTGCTGACCCCGGTGACGTTCGCGCAGATGACGGCGGGCTACCGCGCACTTGCCGACATGGCCCACGCACAGGGCATGCGCATCTGGTTTTGCGAGCTCACGCCGTGGAAGGGCTACACGCGCAACCTCTTCGGCCGCGGGGACGACATTCAGTGGTCGCCGGAATATGACGCGCTGCGGCTGGAGCTCAACGCCTGGTTTCAGGGCGCGGACTGCCCCGCCGACGGGTACATCCCGCTCGACGCTCTGGCCGACCCCAACGATCCGGACGCGCTCGTCCCGGCCTACACGACCGACGGCGTGCACCACACCCCGGGCGTGCACCACCCCCCGGCCGGGCAGCGGGCGCTCGCCGCGCTGATCCCGGAAGATATCTTTGTGACATAAGACAGGAGGCAGTACCCATGGCGATCATCCGCCCCGCAGCTGCGCACGACCTTGCGCGCATTGAAGAGATCTATGACGCGATCCACACGGCCGAGGAGGCCGGCACCGTCAGCATCGGCTGGGCGCGTGGCGTGTACCCGACGCGCGCGACCGCACAGGCCGCGCTGGACGCCGGCGAGCTGTTCGTGCTGGAGAGCGACGGCACGGTCTATGCCGCCGGGCGCATCAACCGCGAACAGGTGCCGGTGTATGCCGAGGTGCCGTGGGCGCACGACGCAGCGCCGGAGCAGGTGCTCGTGCTGCACACGCTCGTCGTTGACCCGGCGGCCACCGGGCACGGCTACGGCACGCAGTTCGTGCGTTTTTATGAACAATACGCCCGGGAGCACGGCTGCCCGGAGCTGCGCATCGACACGAACGCGAAAAACGCCAACGCCCGCCGGCTCTACGCCTACCTCGGCTACCGCGAGGCCGGGATCGCACCGTGCACGTTCAACGGCATCGACGGCGTCGCGCTCGTGTGCCTGGAAAAGTGGCTGGGCAGCGAACCATAACGGCGAGACCGCATAAAGAAAACCGCAGGCCCCGGAGCGCGCTCCGGGGCCTGTGGTTTTTGAATCTTGGCGCTCACGGCGTGGGGCTGCCGCCGCACAGCCGTTCATAGCCGGTGCGGTAAGCCCCGCTGAGGATCTCCTCCCACCAGGGACGGTTGGCGAGATACCAGTCGATCGTCCGGCCAATGCCGTCGGCAAAGCGCGTCTCCGGCAGCCAGCCGAGCTCCGTGTGGATCTTCGTGGGGTCGATGGCATAGCGCAGGTCGTGCCCCTGCCGGTCGGCGACGTAGGTGATGAGGCGCTCGGGCTTGCCGAGCTTGCGGCAGATCAGGCGCACGATGTCGATGTTGCGCATCTCGTTGTGGCCGCCGATGTTGTACACCTCGCCGATGCGGCCGTGGTTGACCACAAGGTCGATGGCCCGGCAGTGGTCGCCGACATACAGCCAGTCGCGCACGTTCAGCCCCCGGCCGTACACCGGCAGCGGCCGGTCCGCGAGGGCATTTACGATCATGAGCGGGATGAGCTTTTCCGGGAACTGATACGGCCCGTAGTTGTTCGAGCAGCGCGAGATCGTGACCGGCAGGCCGTATGTGCGTCCGTACGCCCCTGCCAGCAGATCGGCCGCGGCCTTGGAGCTGCTGTAGGGTGAGCTGGTGTGCAGCGGCGTCTGCTCGGTGAACAGCAGATCCGGCCGGTCGAGCGGCAAGTCGCCGTAGACCTCGTCGGTCGAAACCTGATGAAAGCGCACATTGCCGTATTTGCGGCAGGCGTCCATGAGCACGGACGTGCCGATGATGTTCGTCTGCAGGAACAGCGACGGGTCGGCGATCGAGCGGTCGACATGGCTCTCGGCCGCGAAGTTCACGACCACGTCGGGATGCTCTTCTTCAAACAGGCCGTAGACCGCCTCCCGGTCGCAGATGTCCATCTTGGCAAAGCGGAAGTTCGGCTGCCCGAGCAGCGGCGCGAGCGTGGAGAGGTTGCCGGCATAGGTGAGCTTGTCGATGCACACGAGCCGGTCGTCCGGATAGTGCTCGCGCAGGTAAAACAGGAAATTCGCGCCGATGAAGCCGGCGCCGCCCGTGACGAATCTAGTCATGCAGCTCCCTCTCAAACACCAGCTTGTCCTCCGCGACCGCGCGCAGATGCGCACCGTAGGGCGCGTTTTGATACTGCGCGGCGGCAGCCAGCAGCTGCGCCTTCGTGAGCCAGCCCATGTGATAGGCCACCTCTTCCGGCGCGGAAATGATGACGTCCTGCCGGTTCTGCACCGTCTGGACAAAGACCGCCGCGTCCATGAGGCTCTCGACCGTTCCGGTGTCGAGCCACGCAAAGCCCCGGCCGAGCAGCTGCACCTTCAGCCGGTCGTCCTCGAGATAGAGCCGGTTGAGATCCGTGATCTCCAGCTCGCCGCGCGCCGACGGACGCACCTGCCGCGCCTTTTCCACGACACGGTTGTCGTAAAAATACAGGCCCGTGACGCAGTAGTTCGAGCGCGGGCTTCTGGGCTTTTCCTCGACGGACAGCACACGCTTGTCCTGGTCAAACTCCACAACGCCGAAGCGCTCCGGGTCTTTGACGTGGTAGCCGAAGATCGTGGCATAGCCCGCCTCGGCATTTGCGACCGCCTCGCACAGGTTGCTGCGAAAGCGGTTGCCGTAGAAAATATTGTCGCCGAGGATCATGGCGCACGTGTCGCCGCCGATGAAGTCTGCCCCGATCAGAAACGCCTGCGCGAGCCCGTCCGGGTGCGGCTGCACCGCGTAGGACAGGCGGATGCCGAACTGGCTGCCGTCGCCGAGCAGGCGCTCGAAACGCGGGGTATCGTCGGGCGTCGAGATGATGAGGATGTCGCGGATGCCCGCGAGCATGAGCGTCGAGAGCGGGTAATAGATCATGGGCTTGTCGTACACGGGCAGCAGCTGCTTGGACGTGACCCGCGTGAGCGGGTACAGCCGCGTGCCGGAGCCACCGGCGAGGATGATGCCTTTCATCGTCTGTGCCTCCCTTTTTCAGTCTCTGCGGTACAGGTCGCGGGTGTATACCTTCTCCGGTACGTCGTCGAGCGCGGACTCGGCGCGGTTGGCAACGATCACGGCCGACATGCGCTTGAACTCCGCGAGCGACGCGATCACCGGCAGGCCGTCGAAGGTGGCCGCCTTGAGCGTCGGCTCATAGATGACGACGCTCGCGCCCGCGCGGCGCAGCCGCTCGATGACGCCGCGGATGCTCGACTCGCGGAAATTGTCGGAGTCCGCTTTCATCGTCAGGCGGTACACGCCGACGACGCCGCCCGCCGCCTTGCGCAGGATCTGACGGGCGATGTGATCCTTGCGCTCGTCATTGGCCGTGACGGCGGCGCTGATGATGCGGTTGGGAATGTCGCCGAAGTTTGCCACGAGCTGGCGCGTGTCCTTCGGCAGACAGTAGCCCCCGTAGCCAAACGAGGGGTTGTTGTAGTGCGCGCCGATGCGCGGGTCGAGGCACACGCCGTCGATGACCTGCCGCGTGTCGAGCCCCTTGAGCTCGCAGTAGGTGTCGAGCTCGTTAAAATAGCTCACGCGCACGGCGAGGTACGTGTTGGCAAAGAGCTTGATGGCCTCGGCCTCCGTCGCGTTCGGGTAGAGCGTGGGGATGTCCTGCTCCGCCGCGCCCTGCTGCAGCAGGGACGCGAACCGGCGCGCGTCCGCCTCCGTTGCCGTGCCGCCGTGCGGGCGGCCGACCACGATGCGGCTCGGGTGCAGG
>HF985688.1 GCA_000432375.1 Firmicutes bacterium CAG:103 | reverse complement strand
AGCTGGCGCGCCGAGGCGCTGGCCCGCGCCGGCGTCGGCGCGCTCACGCTCGTGGACGAGGATACCGTCAGCGAGAGCAACCTCAACCGCCAGTGCTGCGCGCTGCACTCCACGATCGGCCAGCCGAAGGCGGCCGTCATGGCCGCGCGTGTGCACGATATTGACCCCAGCATCGCCGTCGACGCGCGCGCCGAGCGCTACGAGGCGGCGACGCGGGAACGGTTTTTCGACACGGAGTATGATTATATTGCCGACTGCATCGACCTCGTGTCGTGCAAGGTGGATCTGATCCGCACCGCGCACGCGCGCGGCATCCCGATCGTGTCGGCGCTCGGCACCGGCAACAAGATGGACGCGAGCCGGTTTGAACTCTGCGACATCAGTCAGACGAGCGGCTGCCCGTTCGCGCGCGTCATGCGCCGCGAGCTGCGCAGCGCCGGCATCACGCACCACGCGGTCGTGTTCAGCCCCGAGCCCGCCATGACGCCCGAGGCGCTGTGCGCTCCGCCGCCGGGCCGCCGGAGCGTGCCCGGCTCGCTGCCGTGGGTGCCGGCCAGCGCGGGACTGCTGCTGGCGCAGAAGATCGTGCTCGATCTGTGCGCCGCGCCGGAGGAGCGGGCATGAAGCCCGTCTGGATCGTGCTGCTGTGCCTGCTGGGCGCGGCGGTGCTGGCGGCGCTGGTGTGGCTGCTCGTGTGGTACATCGAGCAGCGCGTGCTGGCAAAGTCGCTCGGCCGTGCGTCGGAGGGCGCGGACGCGCAGGCCGCGTGGGAGCAGCACATCCTGCGCAAGCAGGACTGGACGGCCGACTCCGAGCCGGGCAGGGCGGCGCTCGCGCGCGTGCGCGCCGGCGTCGCGGCCATGCAGGAGCAGCCGCACGAGGATGTGTTTCTCCCCGCGCTCGATGGCGCGCGCCTGCACGCGCGGCTCTACCGCGTGCCCCACGCCCACGCCACGGTCATCCTCTGCCACGGCTACCACAGCCACGCCGAGCATGATTTTTCCGCCCAGTTCCCGGCGCTGTATGCCTCCGGCGGCTGCAACCTGCTGCTCATCGACGAGCGCGCGCACGGCCTGAGCGAGGGCAAGTGCCTCACGTTCGGCCAGCTCGAGCGCTACGACATCGCCCAGTGGGTGCACTGGGTGCGCGAGCACTCGCGCGTGCAGCGGCCCATCGTGCTCTACGGTGTATCGATGGGCGCGGCGTCGGTGCTGCTGGCGGCGCAGCTCCCGGAGCTGAGGGACGAGATCGCCTGCGTCATAGCCGACTGCGGCTATTCCAGCTTCGAGCTGGAGGTCACGGACGCCGTGTGCCACGGTACAAATGCGCCGCGCTGGCTGCAAAAGCCGCTCGCGCGCGCCTGCGTGCGCATCCTGCGCCGCAGCGGGCTGGACTTCGCCGCCGTCGATACCACGCCCGGCATGGCGGCGCTCGATCTGCCCATCCTGTTTTTCCACGGCGACGCGGACACTTTTGTCCCCCTGCACCACAGCGAGCGCAACCTCGCCGCCTGCAGGCGGCCGCAGCGGCTCGTCGTCATCCCCGGTGCGGAGCACGCCATGTCCGCGCAGGTCGACCCCGAGTGCTACCGGCATGAGCTGCTGACCTTCCTGTGGCGCAACACGAACTACCTCTGGGACGAGCGCAACAAGCCGCTCAAATGAGCTGCGGGCCGAAGCGCACCAAAGCGTCCGCGGCCCGAAACAGAGCCTCAAAAAGAGCACCGTTCGGTGCTCTTTTTTGCGCCACGAAATCTTAAATATTCGACGATTAGTAAAATATACCTGACATTATGAATGACAAGTGATACACTTCGCTTGAATGAAAAAGGAGGTTCGGCTATGCACAACATGACTGGACTTTTGGGAGCTGCCGTCGGCGTGGCCATGGCGGCCGTCATTTGGGCCGTAGTGGTCTCCCTGCGCAAGAAGCGGAGCGGCGACGCGCCGGAGTTTGACGAGCGGCAGCTCGCTGCGCGCGCCAAGGCATACAGCAGCGCGTTTTTCACGCTGCTGGGGTATCTCGCCGTCGTGGCGCTGCTCGATTCGGTCGCCGAGGTGCGCTGGTGCGATCTGTACACGGCGTGCTTTCTCGGCGTTCTGCTCGCGCTCAACGTGTTTGTCATCGCGGCCATCCGCAGTGATGCCTATTTCGGCATGCATGAGCGCCCGGTCACACTGATCGTGGCGTTTGTGTTTGTGGCCGCGCTCAATCTCGGCGTGGCGATCGCCCGCATCGCCGACGGGGAGCCGCTGCTGGAAAACGGACTGCTCACGCGCGAGAGCAGCATGAACCTTGTTCTGGGCGCCGGCTTTGTGCCGGTCACGGCGGCATCGATCGTGTCGGCCGTGCGCGCCCGCCGGGAGGACGCATGAAAAATCTGAAACGCAAGGTGGCCCGCGCCGCGCACGACTGGTCGCAGCAGCAGCTGGCGGACGCCGTCGGCGTGTCGCGCCAGACGATCGTCGCCATCGAAAAGGGGGACTACAATCCCACGATCCGCCTGTGCATTTCCATCTGCCAGGCGCTGGGCTGCACGCTCGACGCGCTCTTCTGGCCGGAGGCGGATTCGTGAGCAGCCCCCACTTCCACTGAAATCTGCGCGCAAATTCGCAAAAATTTCACCACTTAGGTGCAAAAAAGCCGGATGTCTCGGACATCCGGCTTTTTTTGCTCGTTTTCAGTCCCGCAGCAGGGATGCGGCGGCCGTGCCGATGGCGGAAGCATTCGGTACGGGCTTGCACACGCAGTAGCGCTGGTGCTTCTGCACGAGAAATGCCTCGAGCTCTTCGCTGACGGCCGGGCGCAGGAGCGTCGAGTAGCGAAACAGCGACCCGTCCACGGCCACGACCATCGGGCGGTAGCGGTTTTTCGCGCCGTCGGTCAGAAAGACGATGGCCGCGATGTTTGCGACGATCGCTTTCGCCGCGCGGCCGAACACGCTCTGAATGACCATGGCGGCGGTCTTGCGGTCGGCATCCGCCGCATCGCTCAGCGCTGCGATGGCGCCGCAGTCCGGGTCTGCGCCGAAGGCGTCCGCGTCGGCGGCGGTCAGCACGTCGAGCGCGCGGAGCTTATCCGCCGTCTCTGGCGCGAACAGGCCGTCGTTCGCTGCGGCGATGAGTGCCAGGCGGCTGAGTTTGCCGAGGTAGCGGCCGCTCGTCATCTTCTCGAACCGGTACGCGCCCGGTGCGGCCGAGGCCGCGTCGAGCGCCTTGTCAAACGCGCTCTGCGGCACGTCGGTGAACGAGCCGGACTCGAGGTTGACGAGCATCTCGCCGTCAGCGTCGCGGCCGAGCTTTTCGATCGCGCGCACCGGCAGCAGGCAGCATGTGTTCGTGCCCGTGCCGTTGACGAGCCCGGCAAAACCGTTGGCGTAGTTGTTGGCGATGGTGGTCGAGCCGCTCAGGTACGTGGCGGGGGTGTCGTTGATGACCGTGATGGGCAGCTTCGTGCAGCCGCGGCGTTCGAGCTCCTCGGCCAGGTCCGCGCCCACGAGGTGATCCTCCCACCCGGTCAGCTGCACCTCTTTGGTCATGCCGAGCACCTTTGCATCCAGCTCCGGCGTGTTCTCCGCCGGGTAGCTGAAGCAGATGCCGATCTGCGTGACCCGGTCGAGCAGCGGCTCGAGCGCGTCGGCTGCCAGCCGGATGAAGTCCATCCAGTCGGCGTCGCGCTCCGAGCCGGGCATGGGCAGCGTGCGCTCGTCCTCGATGATCGGCTGGCCGAACTCGTAGTGCACGGTGGCGACGCGGAAGTTCGTGCCGCCGGCGTCGATGACGGCG
>HF985687.1 GCA_000432375.1 Firmicutes bacterium CAG:103 | reverse complement strand
GCTGCGCGCGGCGGCCATGGAAGAAAACAAGGAGGATGGTACATGAAAAAGCAGACGAACACCGACCTGCGGCGAAAGCTGCGCGAGCAGCGCGCGGCGTATGAGGAGCTGCTGGGCCTGTCGGGCGCGATTTTGGCTGCGCTGTGCGTGCGCTGCGGCGACGGCGCGACGCTGCGGCTGCCGAAGCAGGCCGTGCACGACGCGCTGGAGACCTACGAATTCGCGGCGGCTGCCGACGGCGAGGACTACGTGCTCTCGTACCGGGAGCGCGCGACATGATCGACCTCGAGGACGAGAAGGAGCGCATCCTCGAGCAGCTGGCGGCCATGGTGGCCGATGCGTCCGTGAAGCCGGAGCTGCGGCTCAAGGCGGCGGGCATGGTGCTCGGCCACGAGCGGGGCAAGGCCGCGCCCGCGAAGGACGAGGGCGCGGCCGAGCCGGAGGTGCTGCGCTTCGAGGGCGCGCTCGAGCAGTGGAGCCGGTAGTGAGGAGGCGCGATGGCACGCAAAAACGAACCCTATATTTATAAGGTACTGCGGCGCGAGACACCGAACCCGCGGCAGCAGGCGTTCTTCCGCGCGGAGGCGGCCAACATCGCCTACGGCGGGGCGCGCGGCGGCGGCAAGAGCTGGGCCATGCGGCGCAAGCTCGTGCTGCTGGCGATGCGCTATCCGGGGCTGAAGCTGCTGCTGCTGCGCCGGACGCTGCCGGAGCTGCGCGCCAACCACATCCTGCCGCTGCAGCGGGAGCTGGCGGGCTATGCTGCGTGGAGCGGCGCGGAGCGCGCGTTCCGGTTCCCGAACGGGTCGCGGCTCGTGATGGGCTACTGCGACAGCGACAGCGACTGCGCCCAGTATCAGGGGCAGGAGTACGAGGTGATCGGCTTCGAGGAGGCGACGAACTTCGAGCCCGACTGGCTGACGTTCATCGCCACCTGCCTGCGCACGACGCGCACGGACTTCGCCCCGCGCATCTACTACACGTGCAACCCCGGCGGGCCGGGCCACGCCTACATCAAGCGCCTGTTCATCGACCGCGCGTTTCACGACGGCGAAGACCCGGCGGACTATGTGTTCATCCCGGCGAAGGTCTACGACAACCAGGTGCTCATGCAGCGCGACCCCGGCTATCTCAAGCGGCTGGAGGCGCTGCCGCCCGCACGGCGGCGCGCGCACCTTGAGGGAGACTGGAACGTGTACGAGGGGCAGGTATTCGCCGAGTGGCGCGACGACCCCGCGCACTACGCCGACGGGAAGTGGACGCACGTGATCGAGCCGTTCGACATCCCGAACACGTGGCGGGTGTACCGCAGCTTCGACTTCGGGTACGCCAAGCCGTTTTCCGTGGGCTGGTGGGCGGTGGACTTCGACGGGCGGCTGTACCGCATCCTCGAGCTCTACGGCTGCGTGCCCGGCGAGCCGGACACCGGCGTGCGCTGGACGCCGGAGCAGATCTTCGAGCAGATCCGCACCACGGAGGCCACGCACCCCTATCTGCGCGGCCGGGACATCCGCGGCGTGGCCGACCCCGCGATCTGGGACGCATCGCGCGGCGACAGCATCGCCGACATTGCCGACCGGTACGGCGTGTACTTCGAGCCGGGCGATCACAAGCGCCTGCCCGGCTGGATGCAGGTGCACTATCGGCTGGCGTTCGACGCTGCCGGGCTGCCAATGCTGTATGTCTTCCGCAACTGCCGGGACACGCGGCGCACGCTGCCGCTGCTGCGCTACGACGCACACGCGCCCGAGGACGTGGACACGCGGCAGGAGGACCACATCGCCGACGAGATCCGGTATCTGTGCCAGTCCGACCCCATCGCGCCGCGGCCCGTGGTACAACGGACGCCGAAAGTGTTCGACCCGCTGAGCAGCGATTAGTTATGTAAACAGAAAAAGACTGTGACGGCAGTCTCTTTTTCTCGCAAAATACGAAAAGTTATGTAAACCATTTCGCCGGAAACGGCAGCAAAGGAGAGTCTATGACAAACGAGAAAACGAACCCCATGCCCTACCGCGCGGCGGATGCGGCGGCGATGCTGGCGGCGGCAGGTGCGGCAGAGGCGGCCGGGCCGGACATGGCCGCGCCCGTGATCACGCCGGACGACGTGGCGCGCGGCACGGAGCTTCTGCGCCGGTACAAGGACGGCAAGCGCGCGCTCGAGGCGCGCATCATCGCCGACGAGCAGTGGTACCGCCTACGGCACTGGCAGTATCTGCGCGACCGCCGGCGCGAGCAGGGCGGCGACGTGGTAGAGCCGACGAGCGCGTGGCTGTTCAACGCCATTGTCTCGAAGCACGCCGACGCGATGGACAGCTTCCCGGAAGCGGTGATCCTGCCGCGCAGCGAGCAGGATGAACCGGACGCGAAGGCGCTGTCGGCCATCGTGCCGGCCGTGCTGGAAAAGACGCACTTTGAGCAGGTGTGGTCCGATGCGTGGTGGTACAAGCTCAAGCACGGGTGCGCGGCCTACGGCGTGTTCTGGGACAGCGCCGGGAGCAACGGCCTCGGCGACGTGGCCGTGCGCCAGCTCGACCTGCTGAACCTGTTCTGGGAGCCGGGCATCACGGACATTCAGGCCAGCCGCAACCTCTTCGTGTGCGCGCTCATGGACAACGACGACATTTCCGCCGCCTGGCCCGACGCGCGGCCCGGCAGCTGCGGCGTGGAGCTGGCACAGTATCTGTATGACGACGCGGTGGACACGTCCAGCAAGAGCATCGTCGTCGACTGGTACTACAAAAAGCCGCTGCCCGGCGGCGGCACGGCGCTGCACCTGATCAAATTCACCGGGCGCGACCTGCTCTACGCGAGCGAGAACGACCCCGCCATGGCCGGCGGCTTCTACCCGCACGGGCAGTACCCGGTCGTGTTCGACGTGCTCTACCCCGAGGCCGGCACGCCGTGCGGCTTCGGCATGATTGCCGTGAGCAAAGACCCGCAGCAGTACATCGACCGCCTGAGCGGCAACCTGCTGGAGATGAGCATGAAGGCCTCCACCCCGCGCTTCTGGGTCAAGAAGGGCTGCGGCGTGAACGCGCAGGAATTTCTCGACTGGTCGAAGCCGCTCGTCGAGGTCGAGGGCAGCATCGACGACGAACGGCTGCGCCAGATCAGCCTCTACAACCTCGACGGCCAGTGGGTGAACATGCTGCAGCTAAAGATCGACGAGCTCAAGGAGACGAGCAACAGCCGCGACGTGACGCAGGGCAGCGTGTCCGGCGGCGTAACGGCGGCGAGCGCCATCGCAGCGCTGCAGGAGGCCGGCAGCAAGTCCAGCCGCGACACGCTGCGCGCGAGCTACCGCGCGTTCGAGCGCGTGGTCGAGCTCGTGATCGAGCTCATCCGCGCGTACTACACCGAGACGCGGCCGTTTCGCGTGGCGGCGCCGGGCGCGCAGGGCTATGCGTTCTGCACGTACTCCAACGCCGGGTTGCAGGCCAGGACCGTGGGCATGGACGCCGACGGCATGGCGCTGCTGCGCGCGCCGGCATTCGACGTGTCGGTGCACGCGCAGAAGGAGAGCCCGTACGCGACCGCGTCGCAAAACGAGCTGGCACGGCAGCTGTATCAGCTGGGCGTGTTTAACCCCGCGTTCGCGCAGCAGGCCGTGCCGATGCTGGAGATGATGCAGTTTCCGGGGCGCGACAAGGTGCTTGAGGCCGTGCGCAGCAGCATCGTGCCGCCGCAGCCGGAGACGCCGGACGCGGGCACGGACACGTCCGCCGACCCGCTGCTGCGGGCGCAGGCGGAGAAAAACCGCGTCATCACAACGAGCGCCCGCTGAGGGCAGAAGGGAGCACAGAGTATGAACGAACAAAACATCCCCGCCGCGCCGGAGCAGAGCGCACCCGCAGCACCCGAAACGGCCGCGCCGCGTG
>HF985686.1 GCA_000432375.1 Firmicutes bacterium CAG:103 | reverse complement strand
GCTGTTTTTTGATGTCGAACCGCCACACGGCGACGACGTAGGACACGAAGGCGATGGCCTCGATGACCATGCACGAGTACGAGCGCGCGAGGATATCATACGTGAACCAGAACGGCGAATTCGTCAGGTAGAGCAGGCGCGTGCGGCGCATATCGCGCGTCCAGAGCGCGACCGTCGTCATGCTCATGGCGATGCCGGGCAGCAGGCTCATCGGCCCCGCCCACGTGAGGACGGTGTTGACGACGTACAGCGCCAGAAACGCCCACAGCCACGCGCGGCTCTGCGCCCACTTGCGGTCGTTGAAGTAGAACACGACGCTGCGCGCGAACGACAGGATGTTGATGGTCGCGGCGGTCGTCGCACCGAGCAGCCCGTAGTGCACGATCCACATCAGGCAGGCGGCGGCCTGCGCGGCGAGGATGACGCGGCGGTTATTGAATTGTACCGAAGCAAACACGATCAGGCTGCCGAGCAGACCCAGCGCCTGGTTGAGCCAGAAACCCATGTGCCCACACCCTTTCTTCCCGCGGGAAAGAGTATCATAACACAACCGCGCGGGAAAAACAACCCTCCGCGTGCGTTTTTTGCGCTTCCTCGTGGTACAGACCTTGACAACTGTCTCAAAAACGGCTACGCTATTTCTATATCCGCAAATTTTTCAGAAATCAGAAAGAAGAATGTCCATGTCCCCCGCGCCCCGCGGCCAGAACACCAAAAGAATTGCCCTGCGCTACCTCTTTTTCACGCTCGGCCTGCTCATCAACTCGTTCGGCATCGGCACGGTCGTGTCGGCGCTGATCGTCGGGCCGCTCGTGTCGCTGTTCGGCCGCGTGCTGCCGGGCCTCGGCCGCATCCGCGCGCTGGCCCTCTCCTGAATATGCAAAAAAACACCCCGCCGGTCGCGGCGGGGTGTTTCTATATTTAAATGGTATCGCTCAAAACCACGCGGCGATCTGCTGCCAGACCGGCAGGCTGACCAGCCAGCGGATGAGTGGCACGAACAGCAGCGCCGGCAAATAGTCCGCCACCTTGATCTTCGTCGCGCCGGTCTGATTGAGGCCGATGGCCGCCACGAGCAGCGAACCCGCGCACGTGAGGTCTGCGACCGCCGCCTCCGAGAGCAGCGGCGCGATCGCCCCGGCCAGCAGCGTGAGCGCCCCCTCGACCACGAACACCGCCGCGCCCGCGAGCATGACGCCCGCGCCGAGCGTTGTGGCCAGCATGGCGCAGAAGACAAGGTCGATCATCGACTTGGTGAGCAGGATGCTGTTGTCGCCGCGGATGCCGGCGTCGAGCGAGCCGTTGACCGCCATGGCGCCCACGCAGCACAGTAGGCTCGCCGTGACGAAGCCCTCGGCCAGCGACGGGCCGCCCTCGTGCCGGTGAACGTGCGCCTCGACCCACGTGCCGAGGCAGTGGATCGCCCCGTCGATGTTCAGCAGCGCGCCCGCGGCCGCGCCGAGCGTCATGGCCACGATGACGATGAGAATGCTCTGGCACGCAAACGCGCCCGAGATGCCGATATACAGCACACACAGCCCGAGGCCGATCATGACCGTCTTGCTCACGCGCTCGGGGATGCCCCGCTGAAACAACAGACCGACCGCACCGCCGGCCACGATGGCCAGCGCGTTGACGATGGTGCCTGTCATGCTCATGAATGATCCGCTCCTTCCCGCCGCGTCCGCCTTATTTCGTGTCCGCCTTATTTAAATAAGGTATCCATGCCGGGCACGGCGCGCCTGCAAATGTACCGCTCTACGATAGCACAACCGCCCGGCGGTGTAAACACCCAAATGCGGCAAATTCAGCCGCGCGGTGGGATCCTGGACGCCTTGAGCTCACTCAAAAACAGCTGCCCGGCAGTGGACAGGCCAGTCTTCTGCTTATAGATGACGCCGATGGTGCGCTGCAGCTCCGGAGAGAGCCGGCGCGCGGTGAGGCGCTGGCCGCTGCGGCGCAGCACGGCCTCCGGCAGGATGGACACGCCGAGCCGGCTCTCAACCATGTTCAGGATCGTGTAATCGTCGGCCACGCGGTACTGCACGTTGATCTGCGGATGGCGCGCGAGCAGCTCGCGGATGCAGCCGCCGCCGCGCCCCTCCTCGAGGAGGATGAAGGGCTCGGCCGCCAGCTCATCGATCTGGATGAAGATGTTCTCGCCCAGCGGATGGCCCTCGGGCAGGACGGCGAGCATGGTGTCCTGATAGATCGGCTCGCAGGCAAACGGCGTCGTGCGCGACATGTCCGTGAAGCCGAAATCGACCACGCCCTCGCGCACCCAGTCCTCGATCTCGTAATACAGGCCCTGGTAGAGCTCGAAGCGGATGCGGCTGTGCTGCCGGCGGAAGCGCTCCATGGCCGGCGGCAGCAGGAAGCTCGACACGCTCGTGAACGTGCCGAGGCGGATCGTGCCCTGCTCCAGCCCACTGAAGCCCGCCGCCTGCGACTGGAGCATGCGGTAGGCGTTGACCGTGTCGCGGATGTACGGCAGCAGGTGGCGGCCCTCGTAGGTGAGCGTCACGCCCGAGCGCGAACGCACCAGCAGTGTCACGCCCAGCTCCGCCTCCAGCGACTTGATCATCTGGCTGACGGCCGACTGCGTGTAGCCGAGATCGCGCGCCGCGTCCGAAAAACTGTTGCGCTCAAAGGCCTTCAAAAAGGCGATGTATCGGTTCATAAGCACCTCACAAATTAGAAACGCTAATTTAACTATCAGAAACATTTGCTTTACTTATCCATAAAGGCATTATATAATGGGCACTGTCAGATAGCAAGCGGGAATTTTCGTGACCGCACACGAGCCTCTCCGCCCGCTGACAAAACACGCAATCTCTCCCCCAAGCAACATGATAATTCCTTTTTCCAACTCCATTTCTCCTATGGAAACGTCCCTGCCGGTTTGTCCGTTCCGGCAGGGGCGTTTTCCGTTTTGCGGGAGATTTGCGTGGGCAAGGCATTTGCCAGATTTACCCCGCACGACCGGCGCGCTGCCAATGCCTCCCCCGTGCAAGGGGAGATGGCAAAAATCTCCGATTTTTGACGGAGGGGTTGTGGATACCGGCTGCGGTGTAAGATTTTGACGTGTCAATCCCTCAGTCAGCCTGACGGC
>HF985685.1 GCA_000432375.1 Firmicutes bacterium CAG:103 | reverse complement strand
CGGCGAAACTCTACGAGGTTTTGGATAAACAGAACTCCGGCTTCCGTTCTGGAAGCCGGATTTTTTGTTGTTTTCAGACGTCGAACCGGTCGTAGCTTCCGGCGCAGTCGAGGCACAGCTTCTGCCCGCCGACGAGGCGAATCCAGTTGGCGCCCGTCACCTCGCCGCAGCACGCGCACGGGTAGGAGTCAAATAGTTTGGCCGGCTCTGGCAGCGGGATGGTCGCCGGCTTGACGTCGAACAGGTCGGCCGGTTTCTGCGCCTGATAGTAGGCGAAGGATTCCTCGCGCGTCATCCCCTCCGGCCGCGGCCGGAGCACCAGGCGCACGGACTTGCCCGTGGCGCGGTTGTAAAACGAGAACGCCTGTTTGCCGCGCATATGAAACAGCAGGTTGCCCTTGCCGATGCTGCACCCGAGCAGCGCCTGAATGGCGTCCACGCCGCAGGCGTCGTTTTCCGCGATGCACACGACCTGCTCGTCGCCGGAGAAGGACAGCTCCAGCAGCTCGGCGGCGTAGCACGCGGCCTTATATCCGATCGTCAGCCCGCCGCAGGCGTGGCCGTCGGCCCGCCGCAGGCGTGGCCGTGAAATTGTACGCAGGTTTCCCAGTTGGTCATGATCTTGTCTCCTTTTCTTCGTCATCAATGAGCACGAGCCTGTGCCCCTGCACGTCCACGATGCTGCCCGTCACGCCGTAGACGTCCCGCAGGGCGTCGGCGTCGAAGATCTCCGCGCCGCCGTAACGGTACACCTCGCCCTCGCGCAGCAGCAGAAAGCGGTCGCAGAACCGCAGCGCGAGGTTCAGGTCGTGGATGACGATCATCGCCGTGAGGTTCTGCTCGCGGCACAGATCGCGCGTGATCTGCAGCACCTGATATTGATTGCGGATGTCGAGATTGCTGGTCGGTTCGTCCAGCAGCAGGAGCGTTGGCTCCTGCGCCAGCGCGCGGGCGAGCATGACCTTCTGCCGCTCGCCGCCGGAGAGCCGGTTGAGGAACCGGCCGCGCATGTCCTCCAGATTCAGATAGCGCATGGCCTCGTGTACGACGTGGTGGTCGTGCTCCGTCACGCCCCAGGTCATGTAGGGCCGCCGTCCGAGCATGACCATGTCGTGCACGGTCATCTGGGTGTCGGGCACGTGCTGTGCCACGAAGGCTACGCGTTTTGCGATCTCCCGGTGGGAGAGCGTGAGCAGATCCTCACCGTCGATACGGCAGTGCCCGCTGTCAGCCGTGAGGATGCGGTTCATGCACTTGAGCAGTGTGCTCTTGCCGACGCCGTTGTTGCCGAGCACGGCCAGAAAGTGCCCGGTCTCCAGTTCAAAGCTCACATCGCGGAGGATCGGCCGCCCGCCCTTATAGTGATAGCAGAGATGGTCCACACAGATCATGTCCGACCCCTCCCCTTGAACAGCAGGTACAAAAACAGCGGGCCGCCGAGAAACGCCGTCAGCGCGCCGATCGGCAGAATGACCGGCATGATGATCACGCGCGCGGCCAGGTCGCTCAGCAGCAGCAGCGCCGCGCCGGCGAGCACGGAGCCGGGGATGAGATAGATATAGTTGTTGCCGACGACCATGCGCACGATGTGCGGCGCAACGAGACCGATGAAGTTGATGAGGCCGACGTGCGACACGATCACCGAGCAGACAAAGCACGTGAGCACAACGTTCGTGAGTGTCAGCCGCCGCACATGGATGCCGAGACTCAGCGCCGTCTCCTCGCCGGAGAGCAGGGCGTTATAGTCCCAGCGGTGCAGGTAGCAGTAGCCGATCAGCAGCAGTACGGCCAGCGCCATGCCGCGCAGGGACTGCCAGTCCGTGCTGCCGAGGTCGCCGAACGTCCAGAATACGAGCGACGAGAGCGCGACCTCGTCGGCAAAGTATTGCAGCAGCGTGGTCGCGCCGGTCAGCATGGAGCTGATGGCGACGCCCGCGAGCACGATGCCCTCCGAGGAGATCTGCTTGAACTGGCTCAGCCCCAGAATGACGGCCGCGACAAGCAGCGAGCCGAGAAACGAGCACAGCGGAATAGCCCAGCTGCCGGCCTGGCTCAGGCCGAGACCGATGATGGCGACGGCTGCGCCGAACGTCGCACCCTGCGACACGCCGAGCGTAGAGGCCGAGGCGAGCGGATTGCGCAGCACGGCCTGCAGGATGCACCCGGCCAGCCCCAGTCCCGCGCCGGCGACCATGGCGGTGCAGATGCGCGGCAGGCGGTTATTGCGGATGACGAGATTGATCTTCGCGTCCGACGCCCGGCCGAAGATGCCCCGGATGAGCTCGGCGGCGGGCGTGTTGTAAGACCCGGCGCGCAGCGACAAAAAGAACGCGAGCGCCAGAATGGCCGCCAGCAGGATCAGAAAGCGGATGCTTCTGGCGCGGTTGCGGCTGTAGTCGGAATCGTGCGGCTTACTCGCCGAGTGTGATGGCACGGAATGCATACCCGGCCTCCTTCAGATCGGGATAGGGGTTGGAGCCGAGCAGCTCCGTAAAGATCTCGCCGGCCTTGGCCTCGGGGTCAATGTCGGCAAACTGCTCCGGATACAGCACGCAGGCGGCATAATAGGCATCGGCCAGCGCCGTCTCCAGATTGGAGGCCGAGGAGCGGAACGAGATCTGCGAATAGACCTTGCCGCTGCGCACGGCGGTGAGGCTGTTATAAAATGCAGGATTCGCCTGATAATCTTCGTTGATCAGGGGCATACCATTAAAGTCCAGGAAGATCACGTCCGGGTCCCAGGCGAGCACCTGCTCGGTGTCGATGTTGAACGCGCCGGTCTGCCCGGTCGTATCGGCGAGGTTTTTGGCGTGGATGAGCGCAAACGGGCCGTAGCCTGCCTCCGTGCCCTCAAAGCCGTGCTGCCCCTTGAAGGACACGCCGCCGACATAGACGGACGGCTTCTGATCGTCTGCAATCTTGGCCGTGCGCGTGTCGAGGTCGGTCTGGATGCCCTTGAGGTACTTGGTCAGCTCTTGCGCGCGCGTTTCCAGCCCGTAGAGCTCGCCGAGGATGCGGATGGTCTCATAGGCCGCATCGTCGAGCGTGGTGTCGCTGCCGGGCACGACAAAGACCGGGATGCCGGCCTTCGCGCTCAGCTCGTCCGCATCGCACGAGGCGTAGGCGCTCATGACGATGACCTGCGGCGCGACGTCGATGATCTGCTCCACATACGGCTCGCCGTTCGTGCCGGTGACGGGCAGGTCCTTGAATTTATCGAAGTTTACGTAGTTATACAGGCGGCTCATGCCGGCCTTGGTCTCGTAGTCCTCCACGCCGACCACGCGGTCAGCCGCGCCGACATAGCAGCTGTAGCGCAGCGCGCCGACGCCGACGCACACGATGCGCTCCACCTTGTCGGGTATGGTTACGGTGCGGTTTTTGCTGTCCGTGATCGTGCGTGTTCCGGCAGTGTCGGAGGTTGCTGTTTTCCCGCCGCAGGCCGTGCAGGCCAGCAGCGTCAGGACTGCCAGCAGCAGGCAGATGATGTTGCGTTTTTTCATGCGTTCCATCCTCATTTTCTGTTGTTTGCTCCGTTTCCGGAGCGCTGTCACCAGTATACCGGACGGGCAGCAGCCGCGTAAGCACCCTGGGGGGATGAAAAGTTGCACAGTTTTTTTCACAATTTTTCGCTGACAGCCAAATGGAATTTGCCCGTTTTTCAACATGAATAAAGGAAATGGTATATAAACACGGGGAAATTTGCGCCATGTCGCGGCATTTTACAATTTTACATGCATTTTACATAAGCGCTCTTTTCGTTTTTACATTCCCTGCTTATCCTGTGAAGCGTAGGGAACAAAAAACCAAAATCAAAATCGAAGTTTGAAAGGAGCACTTCATCTTGAAAAAGATCATTACCATTTTGTGCATTGCCGTCATGGCGCTCTCGCTGTTTGCGGGCTGCGGCCAGAAGGCGGACGACAACAACACGGCCGCTGCCGGCGGCACGGTCTCGACCGACGGTTCCACCTCGATGGAAAAAGTCATCGGCGCGCTCGGCGAGTCCTTCATGGAAGCGAACAAGGGCATGACCTTCACCTATAACCCGACCGGCTCCGGCTCCGGCATCCAGGCCGTCTCCGAGGGCCGCTGCGACATCGGCCTGTCGAGCCGCGCGCTCAAGGACGACGAGAAGGCATCTGGCCTGAAGGAGACCACCCTCGCCCTCGACGGCATCGCCATCATCGTCAACCCCCAGAACCCCGTCAAGGACCTGACCCTGGAGCAGATCGCCAAGATCTACACCGGTGAGATCACCAACTGGAAGGACGTCGGCGGCAACGACGCCGAGATCGTCCTCATCGGCCGCGAGGCCGGCAGCGGCACGCGCGACGGCTTCGAGTCCATCACCGACACGAAGGATGCCTGCCAGTACCGTCAGGAGCTGACCTCCACGGGCGATGTCATCACCACCGTGTCCCAGAACCCGAACACCATCGGCTATGCCTCTCTGGCTGCCATCAAGGACAGTGTCAAGGCCCTGACCGTCAACGGTGTTGCCCCGACGGAAGCGACCGTCAAGGACGGCACCTACCTCGTGCAGCGCCCGTTCGTCCTTGTGACGAAGGAAGGCGTGGCCCTGAGCGAGACCGCGCAGAAGTTCTTCGACTTTGCGACCTCTGCGGACGCCGCGTCCATCATCTCCGCGGCGGGCGCAGTCCCGGTGGCCTGAGCCACAGACAAGCGTACAGGCGGCTGGAGACCAGCCGCCTTTCGCATATACAGAGGTGCTGGATATGAAAAAGAGATCTCAAGTTCTGGAGACGGTCGTGCATGGCGTGTTTCTGCTCCTTGGCCTTATCACCGTCGGGTGTGTGCTGCTCATCAGCGTGTACCTGATCGTCTCCGGAATCCCCGCCATCCAGAAGATCGGGCTCGTCCCGTTTCTGTTCGGCAAGACGTGGGCCTCCACGGCGGCAGAGCCGTCGTACGGCATTTTACCGTTCATTCTGACGAGTGTATACGGCACGGCCGGGGCCATCGTGCTCGGCGTGCCGCTGGGCTTCCTGACGGCCGTGTATCTGGCGAAGGTCGCCCCGCCGCGGCTCAAGACCGTGCTCGAATCGGCCGTGAGCCTGCTGGCCGGCATCCCGTCGGTCGTCTACGGCCTTGTGGGTATGCTCGTGCTCGTGCCGGGCATCCGAAAGGTGTTTCACCTGGCCGACGGCGCGAGCCTGCTCGCCGCCATCGTCGTGCTGGCGATCATGATCCTGCCGTCGATCATCAAGGTGTCCGTCACGGCGCTCGAGGCTGTGCCGCCCGAGTATGAGGACGCATCGCTCGCGCTCGGCGCGACGCCCATCGAGACGTACTTCAAGGTCTCCGTCCCGGCGGCGAAGAGCGGCATTGCCGCCGCCGTCGTGCTCGGCGTCGGCCGCGCCATCGGCGAGGCCATGGCCGTCATGATGGTGTCGGGCAATGTGCCGAATATGCCGAGCCTGTTTCAGAGCGTGCGCTTTCTGACCACCGCCGTCGCCAGCGAAATGTCCTACTCCAGCGGCCTGCAGCGGCAGGCGCTGTTTT
Source organism: Firmicutes bacterium CAG:103 (assembly GCA_000432375.1). Taxonomy (GTDB): domain Bacteria; phylum Bacillota; class Clostridia; order Oscillospirales; family Oscillospiraceae; genus CAG-103. The sequence goes on along the minus strand of HF985685.1, from coordinate 5,074 downwards.
CCATCGCGCTGGTGCTGTTTTTGTTCATCATGCTCATCAACGCCACGCTCAACTTCTTCCTCAAGCGCAATCAGGAGGGGGACAAATGAAAAAGAAAGCCGTTTCCGGCGGCCGCAGGGCCTATATTCTCACCATGCGCATCCTCATGGGTGCGGCGGCCATGATCACGGCGGCGCTCGTGCTGTTTCTGATCGCCTACGTGCTCATCAAGGGCTTGCCGAACGTGTCGTGGACGCTGCTGTCCACCGCGCCGAGCTACCTGTCCGACCGCATCGGCATCCTGCCGGATATTCTCAACACGCTCTATATCGTCGTTGCGACGCTGCTCATCGTCCTGCCGCTCGGCGTGGGCGCGGCCATCTACCTGACCGAGTACGCCACGAACCGCCGGCTCATCGGCGCCATCGAGTACGCGGCCGAGACGCTCTCCGGCATCCCGTCGATTATCTACGGCCTTGTGGGCATGCTGTTTTTCTGCCAGTTTCTGAATATGAAAACATCGCTGCTGGCCGGCGCGCTCACGCTCGTCATCATGAACCTGCCGACCATCATGCGCACCACGCAGGAGAGCCTCAAAACCGTGCCGCAGAGCTACCGCGAGGGCGCGTTCGGCCTCGGTGCGGGCAAGTGGCGTGTCATCCGCACCGTGGTGCTGCCCGGCTGCGTGGACGGTGTCATCACCGGCTGCATCCTGTCCGTCGGCCGCATCCTCGGCGAGTCGGCCGCGCTGCTGTTCACGGCGGGCTTTGCCCACGCGCTCAACGACTTTTTCGAGGGACTGAGCAGCGCGGGCGCCACGCTCACCGTCGCGCTTTACGTTTACGCCAAGGAGCAGGGCCGGTTTGATGTGGCCTTTGCCATCGCCGCCATTTTGATGATCCTTACGCTGCTCATCAACGGCGCGGCCATGCTTGTCGAGAGATATTTCAGGAGGAAAAGAAGCCTATGAGCGATATTATGACGGTTCAGGGTCTGGATCTCTGGTACGGAGACCATCAGGCGCTGCACGACATCTGCATGAGCATCCCGGAAAAGAGCATCACGGCGCTCATCGGGCCGTCCGGCTGCGGCAAATCCACGTTTCTCAAAACGCTCAACCGCATGAACGACCTCATCCCGGGCGTGAAGATCGCGGGCGATGTGCGCTACCGCGATCAGGACATTTTCGCCCCCGGCACGGACGTCAACGAGCTGCGGCGCGAGATCGGCATGGTCTTTCAGAAGCCAAATCCGTTTCCGATGAGCATCTACGACAACATCGCCTATGGCCCGCGCACGCACGGCATCAAAAACCGCGCCAGGCTCGACGAGATCGTCGAAAAGTCCCTGCGCGGCGCGGCCATCTGGGACGAGGTGAAAGACCGCCTGAAGAAAAACGCCCTCGGCCTCTCCGGCGGCCAGCAGCAGCGCCTGTGCATCGCCCGCGCGCTCGCGGTCGAGCCGGAGGTGCTGCTCATGGACGAGCCCACGAGCGCGCTTGACCCCATCTCCACGTCGAAGATCGAGGAGCTGGCCATGCAGCTCAAGGAACAGTACACGATCGTCATCGTCACGCACAACATGCAGCAGGCGGTGCGTATCTCTGACCGCACGGCGTTTTTCCTGCTCGGCGAGCTCGTCGAGTGCGGCGACACGCAGCAGCTGTTCTCGCAGCCGCAGGATAAGCGCACGGAGGATTACATCACAGGGAGGTTTGGCTAATGAGAAGCCGGTTTGATGAACAGCTCGCGCTCCTGAACAAGGAGATGATCGAGATGGGCGCACTGTGCGAGGAGGTCATCGCACTCGCATCCAAGGCCCTCACGGAGGCGAATCCGGAGCTGGCGCAGCGCGTCGCGCCGCTCGATGCCGAGATCGACCAGAAGGAGCGCAACATCGAGTCGCTGTGCCTCAAGCTCCTGCTCCAGCAGCAGCCCGTCGCGCGCGACCTGCGCCAGATCTCGGCCGCGCTGAAGATGATCACGGACATGGAGCGCATCGGCGATCAGGCCGAGGACATTGCGGAGATCATCCAGTTTCTCGCCGGCCGTTCGGCGGGAAATGACGATCTGCTGCGCGAAATGGCGCTCTCGACCATCCATATGGTCACAGAAAGTGTTGACGCCTACGTCAAGCGTGATACAATGCTGGCAGAGACGGTCATCGCCGAGGACGATGTCGTGGACAACGCCTTCGACGAGGTCAAGCGCCGGCTGATCGACAAGATCGCCGCCCACCCCGACGACGGGGAGTACGCGCTCGACCTGCTCATGATCGCCAAATACTTCGAGCGCATCGGCGACCACGCGACGAACATCGCCGAGTGGGTGATCTTCTCGGTCACCGGGGTACACAAGGAGGGGTAAGCCATGATCTGGTGTGTGGAGGACGACGCCAGCATCCGCGACATTGAGGTCTATACGCTCTCATCCACGGGGTTTGACGCCCGCGGCTTTGAAGACGGCGTGTCATTCTGGTCGGCGCTCCAGACGGAGAAGCCCGATCTGGTGGTGCTCGACGTGATGCTGCCCGGCGTGGACGGCATCGAGCTGCTGCAGCGCATGAAGGCGTCGGCGGAGCTGCGCACCATCCCGGTCGTCATGGCCACGGCCAAGGGCGCGGAGTATGACAAGATCCGCGGCCTCGACCTCGGCGCGGACTATTACCTCGTCAAGCCCTTCGGCGTGATGGAGCTCGTGTCCTGCGTCAAGGCGGTGCTGCGCCGCTGCCAGCCGGAAAAGGCTGCGCATCAGCTGCGCAGCGGCGGGCTCGTCGTCGATCTCGACGCACACACGGTCACGGTCGACGGCGCGCGTGTCGCGCTTACGTATAAAGAATTTGAACTCCTGCGCCTGTTTCTGTCCCATCCGGGCATGGCGTTCACGCGCGACCAGCTCTTTCAGGAGATCTGGGGCATGGACTACTGCGGCGAGACCCGCACGGTCGACATGCACATCCGGACGCTCCGGCAGAAGCTCGGCCCCTACGGACGGCGGATCGAAACGGTGCGCAATGTTGGCTACCGCATGGAGGCAACGACATGACCAAAAAGATCTTTCAATCCATCCTGCTCGTGGCCGGGTGCGTGCTGCTGGCGAGCCTGTTGATCATCATGGGCTTTTTGTACGATTACTTCGGCGGCGTGGAGGAAAACCAGCTGCGCGACGAGCTGAGTCTCGCCGCAGCGGCCGTCGAGGACGGCGGCACGGACTATCTGTCCCAGCTGATGGCCGACCGCTGCCGCCTGACATGGATCGCGGCCGACGGCAGCGTCCTGTACGACACGAAGACCAACGCCGAGAGTCTTGAGAACCACGCCTCGCGCGCCGAGGTCAGTCAGGCGCTGGCGACCGGCACCGGCGAGAGCACGCGCTATTCCTCGACACTCATGGAAAAGACCATGTACTACGCCCAGCGTCTGGACGACGGCACGGTGCTGCGCATTTCCATCAGCCGCGCGACGGTCGGCATGATCGCCGTCGGCATGATCCAGCCGCTGCTGATCGTGCTCATCGTGGCGCTCATCCTCTCCGGCTTGCTGGCCAGACGGCTGTCGCGGCGCATCGTCGACCCGCTCAACAGCCTCGATCTCGAGCACCCGCTCGACAACGATGCCTACGAGGAGGTCTCTCCGCTGCTCAAGCGCATCCACCGCCAGCACGTCGAGATCCAGACGCAGCTGCGCGAGCTGCGCGAAAAGACCGACGAGTTCACGCAGATCACCGGCAGCATGCGCGAGGGCCTTGTCCTGCTCGACGAGCACGGCAGCATCCTGAGCATCAACGCCGCGGCGCAGGCGCTCTTCGGCGCGGACGCGCAGTGCGTGGGCCGTGATTTTCTCACCATCGAGCGCAGCCACGAGATCAGCGCCGCCATTCAGGCCGCCGCTGCGGACGGCCACAGTGAGGTGCGCGCCGAGCGCGCGGGCCGCGTGTATCAGTTCGATATCAGCCGCATCACGTCCGACGGGAAATTCCTCGGCACGGTCATTCTGGCCTTTGACATCACGGAGCAGGAGTTTGCCGAGCGCAACCGCCGCGAGTTCACGGCGAATGTCTCGCACGAGCTCAAAACGCCGCTGCAGGGCATCATCGGCAGCGCCGAGCTGATCGAAAACGGCATGGTCAAGCCCAAGGATCTGCCGCGCTTCGTCGGCCATATCCACGCCGAGGCCGCGCGCCTCGTCACGCTCATCGACGATATCATCCGCCTGTCCCAGCTCGACGAGGGCGACGCCATGCCGACCGAGCCGGTCGACATGCTCGCCGTGTCGCAGGAGGCGGCGGAGAACCTGCACGACGCCGCAGCCGCGCGCAACGTTACGGTCAGCGTCACAGGGCAGCCGGCCGTCATTCCCGGCGTTCGCCGCCTGATTTATGAGATCGTCTATAACCTCTGCGACAACGCCATCAAGTACAACCGTGACGGCGGGCGCGTGGACGTGACGGTCGCCGCCGATGCCGGCGGCAGCAGCATCACCGTCGCCGATACCGGCATCGGCATCGCGCCGGAGCATCAGGGCCGCGTGTTCGAGCGCTTCTACCGCGTGGATAAGAGCCACTCCAAGGCGTCCGGCGGCACGGGTCTCGGATTGTCGATCGTCAAGCACGCCGTGCAGTATCACCACGGCCGCATCGAGCTTGAGAGCACGCCCGGCACGGGCACGACCATCCGTGTCGTGTTCCCGAACCCGTGACCCGATATGGAAAAACAGAGCGGACTTCCGGCTGCGGAAGTCCGCTTTTTTCTGCCCCGCAGGGCTTGACACCCGGGCGGGGCGGTGTTATCATGCAGTTGAGATTAAACATATCTAACCAATCGGCTTTTCAAGGAGGTATCCCATGTATCAGATCACACTGGGGATCGACGGCATGATGTGCGGCATGTGCGAGAGCCACATCAACGATGCGGTGCGCAATGCCTTTCCGGTCAAGAAGGTCTCGTCCTCGCACGGCAAGGGCCAGACGGTCATTCTCTCCGAAACGGAGATCCCGGAGGCGGAGCTGCGCCCGGTCATCGCCAAGACGGGCTACGAGCTCACAAGCTACGTCTGCGCCCCGTATGAGAAAAAGGGCCTGTTCCACCGGCACTGAAC
>HF985684.1 GCA_000432375.1 Firmicutes bacterium CAG:103 | reverse complement strand
GGGGGCGGTTTTTTCTGCCCTCACCCGGCAAGCACCGTGAGTGAGAGCGCGTTGATGCACGTGTGGAAAAACACCGGCGGCCAGATCGAGCGCGTCTGCTCATAGCAGAACGTGAGCGCGGCCGACACCGGCACATACGCCAGCGCCGAGAGCAGCAGCTTCGGATCCTGATACACGAGCACATACTGCCAGACATGGTAGAGCGAGAAGAGCGCGATCGACGCGGCATAGGCCCAAAAGCGGCTCTTCGGCCGGATCGTGCCGAAGAGCACGCCGCGAAACAGGCATTCCTCCACGAGTGGCGCCATGAGCACCGCAACGGCGATCATGCGCTTGTAGTCCGTCCGGGCGAGGCCGGTCACGGCATCGTTATTCGGCACGGGCAGCTCGCCGATGAGGCTCGTGCCGAGCTGCAGCACGAGCGAGAGCAACACGTCGATGCCGTAGGCGGCAAACATCATGCCGAGGCAGCGCAGGATGCTGCCGACCATCGTGTCAAAGCTGCGGCGCAGAAACCGCCACATGGCAATGAGCGTGAACACGAGGCCGCAGAGATAATACACCACGTTGCACGTGATGTCCGACGGCAACTCACCGAGCACCGCCAGGAGCAGCATGCCGAGCGTCAGCGGCAGCACGACCGCATGGATGGGGAAATACACCCAGCCCGCGATGCGCGCGCCCCGCGGCATGGGGTCTGTCCACGCCGTGTTGGGATGTTCCACGTCAGCCCCTCGCTTTCTGCTGCAGCTCAAAGAGCAGGCGCATGGCCTCGAGCGGCGTAATCGTGTTGAGGTCAATGCTGCGCAGCTGCTCGGCGATTTCGTCCCCGGCCGCGTCGCCGAGCGTCATCTGCGCCGCATCCTGCGCCGCGTGGGCGGGCGCGGCGGGCTCCGTCGCGCCGGACTCCAGCTCGCGCAGGTAGGTCTTGGCCTTCGTAATGATCGCGTCGGGCACGCCGGCGAGCTTGGCGACCTCGATGCCGTAGCTGTCGTCGGCCGCGCCGGCGACGATCTTGCGCAGGAACAGCAGCGTGCCGCCCTGCTTTTTGGCCGTGATGTTGTAGTTGCGCACGCCGGGCAGCGTCTGCTCGAGCGCGGTCAGCTCATGGTAGTGCGTGGCGAACATGGTCTTGGCGCCGAGGCGGCGGGGGTCGGCGCAGTATTCGAGCACCGCGCGGGCAATGGCCATGCCGTCGTAGGTGGACGTGCCGCGGCCGATCTCATCAAGGATGAGCAGGCTCTGCGCCGTGGCGTGGCGGAGGATGTTGGCCATCTCGCTCATCTCGACCATGAACGTGCTCTGCCCGGCGGCGAGATCGTCGGACGCGCCGATGCGCGTGAACACGCGGTCGACCACGCCGATGATGGCGCTCTTGGCCGGGACGAACGAGCCCATCTGCGCCATGAGCACGATGAGCGCGGTCTGGCGCATATACGTGGATTTACCGGCCATGTTCGGCCCGGTCACGATGGCGACGCGGTCGTCCGCGTCGTTGAGGAACGTGTCGTTCGGGACAAAGAGACTGTCCTTCTGCGCCTGCTCGACAACGGGGTGACGCCCCTCGCGGATATCGAGCGTGCGCGAGAGATCGACCTCGGGGCAGACGTAGTGGTTTTTCACCGCCGTCTCCGCCAGCGAGCACAGCGCGTCGAGCCGGGCAACGGCGTCCGCCGCCGCCTGCACGCGCGCGACCTCGCCCGCGACGAGCTGGCGCACCTCGTTGAAGAGCGTGTACTCCAGCTCCGCGATGCGCTCGCGCGCCGTCAGGAGCGTGTTCTCGAGGTCTTTGAGCTCGCGCGTGAAATAGCGCTCGCTCGACACCAGCGTCTGCTTGCGGATATAGTCGTCCGGCAGCTCGGTGACGCCCGCGCTGTTCGGAATGTCGATGTAGTAGCCAAAAACCTTGTTGTAGCCGACCTTGAGCTTTTTCGCGCCGGTGCGCTCGCGCTCGCGCTGCTCGAGCTCGGCGACGGTCTGCGCGCCGTGGTCGCGCACGTTGCGCAGGCGGTCGACCTCCTCGCTGTAGCCTGGGCGGAGGATGCCGCCCTCGCGCACGGAAAACGGCGGTTCGTCGCAGATGGCGCGGTCGATGCGCGCGCAGAGATCGGCGAGCGTGTCCATCTGCGCAATATCGCGCAGGGCCGCACTGTGCACATCCTTCAGCAGCGCTGTCAGGTTCGGCAGCTGCGCGCAGCACAGGGCCAGCGCGTGCAGGTCACGCCCGTTGGCAGAGCCGTACACCGCGCGGGAGACAAGGCGCTGCATGTCGCCGATCTCGCGCAGGCAGCGGATGAGCTCGCCCCGCAGGACGTTGTCGCCCACCAGCTCCTCCACCGCGCCGAGGCGGCGACGGATCTGCACGGGGCTGAGCAGCGGGCGCTCCACCCACGCGCGCAGCAGGCGGCCGCCCATGGGCGTTTTCGTCTTGTCGAGCACCCAGAGGAGGCTGCCGCGCTTTTCGCCGGAGCGGAGGTTTTCCGTCAGCTCCAGGTTGCGGCGCGTGGTGTAGTCCAGCTCCATGTAGTGGTCGTCACCCAGCAGCTCCAGCCGCCGGATGTGGCCGAGGTCGCACTTTTGCGTCTCGTGCAGGTAGGCCAGCAGCGCCCCGGCCGCGCACACGGCCGCCGGCGCCTCGCCGAGGCCGAGCGCGTCCGTGCTCTGCACGCCGAACTGCTCGCACACGCGCGCAGCCGCCGCCATATATTCAAACCGGTCGCCGCCCGCCTCGACCAGACTGCCGAGGCGCTTGGTGAGGAAGGTGCGGATGTCGTCATGTTCCGCCGCCGCGTCGGCGCACACGGCCTCGCGCGGAGCGAAGCGGCCGAGCTCGTTGAGGATGTGGCTCACGGCGTCGGCCGGGTAGTTCGCGGCGCAGAATTCCCCCGTCGAGAGGTCGCAGAACGCCGTGCCGCCGGACTGCGCGCTGAGATACACCGCGCAGAGGTAGTTCGATTTGTTCTCCTCGAGCATGGACGAGGCCGTGACCGTGCCGGGCGTGATGATGCGGATCACGTCGCGGTCGACCAGCCCCTTGGCCAGCGCGGGGTCTTCCAGCTGCTCGCAGATGGCCACCTTGTAGCCCTTGGCGATCAGGCGGCCGATGTACGCCTCGGCCGAGTGGTACGGCACGCCGCACATGGGCGTGCGCTCGGCCGGATCCTCGACATTGCGGTCGCGCGTCGTGAGCGTGAGGTCGAGCTCGCGCGCGGCCAGGCGCGCGTCGTCGTCGAACATCTCATAGAAATCACCCAGCCGGAAAAACAGCAGGCAGTCGGGGTTGCGCTGCTTGATCTCATAATATTGCCGCTTCATCGGCGTCAGTTCCGCCATGCGTCATACCTCCTCACCATAGAGCGCCCAGGTGTTGCTTCCGGTGATCTTCACGTCCACGAACCGGCCGACAAGGGATGCGTCCCCGCGCATATGCACGAGGCGGCCGCCCTTCGTGCGCGCCGTGAGCGGATGGTCGCCCCGGCCGTCGGCCCCGTCGACGAGCACGCGCTGCACGCTGCCCTCATAAGCGCGGTGCTTTTCCTCCGAGATGCGGTTGGCCGCCGCAACGAGCGCGTCAAAGCGCACCTGCTTCTGCGCGCGGGTGTAGGGGTCGGGCATCTTCGCCGCCGGCGTGCCGACGCGCGGCGAGTAGATGAAGGTGAACATCGCGTCATAGCGCACGGTCTCGATGAGCGAGAGCGTGTCGTCAAATTCGGCGTCCGTCTCGCCGGGGAAACCCACGATGATGTCCGTCGTGAGCACAAGATCTGGCATGTACTGCCGCGCGAGCGCCACCTGCGCCAGATATTTCTCGCGCGTGTAGCCGCGGTTCATCGCGTGCAGGACGCGGTCGTTGCCGCTCTGCACGGGCAGGTGCATCTGGTGCGCGCACTTTTCGCACTCGGCCATGGCGCGAAAGAGCTTTTCCGTCGCGTCCTTCGGGTGGCTGCTCATGAAGCGGATGACAAAGTCGCCCGGGATGGCGTTGAGCCGCCGGATGAGGTCGGCAAAGTCCACGTCCTCGTCGAGGTCGCGGCCGTAGGAGTCGACGTTCTGCCCCAGGAGCGTGATGTCCTTATAGCCCGCCGCGACGAGCTCGCGCGCCTCGCGCTCGATCTCGTCCGGGTGGCGGGAGCGCTCGCGCCCGCGCACATACGGCACGATGCAGTAGGTGCAGAAGTTGTTGCACCCGTACATGATCGACAGCCATGCCTTGACGCTGCCGTCGCGCTGCTGGGGGATGCCCTCGGCCACGCTGCCGTCCGCCGGCGCGATGGCGAACACCCGCCGGTGCTCGGTGCAGACGGTGCGCAGCAGCTCCGGGAAGCGCCACAGCTCATGCGGGCCGAAGACGAGGTCGACGATGCGGTAGGACTTTTTCAGCTTCTCGGCCACATGCGCCTGCTGCGCCATGCAGCCGCAGACCGCGATGATCTGGTTGGGGTTGCGCGCCTTGGTGTGCGTCAGCGCGCCGACGTTGCCGAACACGCGCGTCTCGGCGTGCTCGCGCACGGCGCAGGTGTTCATGACGACGACGTCGGCCGCGAATTCGTCCTGTGTGAAATCAAAGCCCATGGCGCGCAGATAGCCGCGCAGCTTTTCGCTGTCGGCCTCGTTCTGCTGGCAGCCGTAGGTATCGACCATGGCCAGCGGCTGGCGGCCGCCGGCGGTAAAGTGCGCGCGCAGCTGCGCGCAGATATCCAACTGGTGCTGGATGTCCGATTCGGGGATCTCCGTTCTCTGATAGCTCATGCGATGCTCCTGCCTGTCCGGCCTGGCCGGATAAAATTTGAAGTGTGATAGAACATTGTAGCATTTCGCGGTGGAATTTTCAATGACAATCCTTTATAATATACGCGCGGGGCGCACGCGCCCCATGGACTGTACTTAAAGGAGGGCAAACGATGCCCGATATTCAAATTCTCTCTCCGCATCTGGCGGATCTGATCGCCGCGGGCGAGGTCGTGGAGCGGCCCGCCTCGGTGGTCAAGGAGCTGGTGGAAAACGCATTTGACGCCGGGGCCCGCACCGTGACGGTGGAGCTGCGCGGCGGCGGCGCGACGTATCTGCGCGTGACGGACGACGGCTGTGGCATGGCGCCCGAGGACGCAGGCATCGCGTTTTTGCGCCACGCGACGAGCAAGCTGCACGACGAGCAGGGGCTCGAGGCCATCGGCACGATGGGCTTTCGCGGCGAGGCGCTGGCCGCGATCAGCGCCGTGTCGCACATCACGCTCACGACGCGGCAGCGCGGCGCGGCATCCGGCACGCACATGACGCTCGACGCGGGCGACATTCAGGACATGTACGAGACCGGCTGCCCCGAGGGCACGACGATGATCGTGCGCGACCTGTTTTTCAACACGCCCGCGCGGCGCAAATTCCTGAAGTCCGACCGCGCGGAAGGCGCGGCCTGCGCCGCCGCCGCGCTGCGGTGCGCGCTCGGCCGGCCGGACGTGTCCGTGCGCTGCATCCGCGACGGGGAGGAGGTCTTCTTCTCCCCCGGCGACAACAAGCTCGACAGCTGCGTCTACAGTCTGCTCGGGCGCGACCTCGCCATGAGCCTGCTGCCCTGCGAGGGCGAGGCCGACGGCGCGCGCGTGCACGGCTTCATCTCCTCGCCCGCCGCCGGGCGCGGCAGCCGCGCGCAGCAGTACTTCTTCTGCAACGGCCGGTGGATCCGCTCCGCCGCACTGCAGGCCGCGCTCGAACAGGCCTACCGCAACACGCTGCTCGTGGGCCGCTTCCCCGCGTGCGTGCTGTATGTGGAGCTCAGCTGTGCGGCCGTGGACGTGAACGTCCACCCGGCCAAGACCGAGGTAAAGTTCACGCACGAGCGCGCAGTGTTTGACGCCGTGTATTACGGCGCGCGCGCCGCGCTCGAAGCGGAAAAAGCGCCTGTGACCACGCTGGCGAAGGCGACGGCCAGACCGGCGCCCGCGCCGAAGGCAGACCCGTTCGTGCCGGCTGCGCCGAAAGCAGCCCCGGCCGCGCCCGCAGCGCCGGCATTTTCGCCCGCGCGCACCTATGCCCCCGCCGCCCCGGCGGAGGAGACGG
>HF985683.1 GCA_000432375.1 Firmicutes bacterium CAG:103 | reverse complement strand
GAAGGGTCTCGCCAAGAAGTAATCACTTCTGCAATCACCCCGAAAGAGGGAGAACCGGGCGGTTCTCCCTCTTCTTTTTTTGCGGAAGCGCAAAGTGAACAGTTCCGGTGAAAAAAACACAAAAAAATTCATCGTTTTTGCAAGAAGTATTTGCTTTTATGATCAGATTAGTTTAATATATGTACGTCATCAAGACAGTTGACCGGCGTATGGAAGAGAGCACGCCGGCCAAAGCCCAAAATATTAGGAGTGAGGAAAACCATGGATAACCTATTCTGGATCGGCTTCGTCGGAGCCGCGCTCGCCCTGATTTTCGCCTACCTGCAGAAGTGCAAAGTTATGAAGTGCTCTGAAGGCGACGAGAAGATGGTCAAGATCGCTTCTTCGATCCGCGCCGGTGCCAACGCCTACCTGAAGCAGCAGTATTCCACTGTTGCAAAAGTGTTTGCAGTCGTATTTGTCATCCTGCTGATCATCGCCTTTGCTTCCAAGGGCCAGATGCTTTCCAGAGTGACGCCGTTTGCCTTCCTGACCGGTGGTATCTGGTCGATGCTCGCCGGCCTGATCGGCATGAAGATCGCCACTGCCGCCAATGCCCGCACGGCCAACGCCGCGCACGAGAGCCTGAACCACGGCCTGAACGTTGCCTTCTCTTCCGGCACGGTCATGGGCTTCACGGTCGTCGGCCTCGGCATTCTGGACATCACGCTCTGGTTTATCGGCCTGCGCTACATCGGCAAGATCACCGATCCCACCGTGCTTGCCAACATCATGGTCATGAACGGCATGGGCGCTTCCTTCATGGCACTGTTTGCCCGTGTCGGCGGCGGTATCTACACCAAGGCTGCTGACGTCGGCGCCGACCTCGTCGGTAAAGTCGAAGCCGGTATTCCGGAAGATGACCCGCGTAACCCCGCGACCATCGCGGACAACGTCGGCGATAACGTCGGCGACGTTGCCGGTATGGGCGCTGACCTGTACGAGTCCTATGTCGGCTCCATCCTTGCCACCTTCGCGCTGAGCGCCGCCGCCAACTATGGCTGGAGCGGCATGCTGCTGCCCGTTGCGCTGGCTGTCTGCGGCATTGTCTGCTCGCTGATTGGCTCCTTCCTCATCAAGACGAAGGAAGACGCTACCCAGATGTCCCTGCTCAAGAGCCTGCGCACCGGCACCTACACGGCTGCCGCCCTCTCCGCTGTGCTCGCCCTGCCCCTGTCCTACCTCATTCTCGGACCCGAGCAGCACTGCTGGGGCGTTTACGTCGCCATCCTCTGCGGCCTCATCGGCGGCTGCGCCATCGGCTACTTCACCGAGTACTACACCTCTGACAACTACAAGCCCACCCAGCAGCTGGCCGCGGCTTCCGAGACCGGCTCCGCTACGATCATCATCGGCGGTATCTCCCTGGGCCTGAAGTCCACCATGGCTTCCATTCTGATTGTCTCCGTCGCCATCCTGCTCAGCTACTTCTGCGCAGGCGGCACCACCACGATCATCGATGCCAGCGGTGCGTTCACTGCTGAGTTCAACCAGGGCCTGTACGGCATCGGCATTGCCGCTGTCGGCATGCTCTCCACCCTCGGCATCACCCTTGCGACCGACGCTTACGGCCCCGTGGCCGACAACGCCGGCGGCATTGCCGAGATGTCCGGCCTGCCGGAAGAAGTCCGCGACCGCACCGACGCCCTCGATTCCCTTGGCAACACCACTGCTGCCACCGGCAAGGGCTTTGCGATCGGCTCTGCTTCCCTGACCGCTCTGGCGCTGCTCGTGTCCTACGTCAACATCGTGCAGACCCGCACGCCCGAGACCCTCAACTTCACGCTGACGAGCCCGTCCGTTCTGGTCGGCCTGTTCATCGGCGCGATGCTTACCTTCGTTTTCTCCGCACTGACCATGAGCGCTGTGCAGACCGCTGCGCAGTCCATCGTCGTGGAAGTGCGCCGTCAGTTCCGCGAGATCGTCGGCATCATGGACTACAAGGCAGACCCGGATTACGCGGCCTGCGTCAGTCTGTGCACCAAGGGCGCCCTGCACGAGATGGTCGCTCCGGCGCTGCTGGCTGTTGTCGTCCCGATCGTCACCGGCCTGATCCTTGGACCCACCGGCGTTGTCGGCCTGCTCGGCGGCGTGTCCGTCACCGGCTTTGCGATGGCCGTGTTCATGTCCAACGCAGGCGGCGCCTGGGATAACGCAAAGAAGTATATCGAGCGCGGCAACCACGGCGGCAAGGGCAGCCCCCAGCACAAGGCGGCTGTCGTTGGCGATACCGTCGGCGACCCGTTCAAGGATACTTCCGGCCCGTCCCTGAACATCCTCATCAAGCTCTGCTCCACGGTCTCCATCGTGTTTGCTGGCCTGATCATTGCGTTCAACCTCATGAACGTGCTGTAAATCCAGATGCTGTAAATCTGGATGTGGAAAAGCCCGTTGGCAAGTGCCAACGGGCTTTTTTGTCTATGTCAAACGATCTGAAACAGGTAGAACTTCAGGTAATCCGTCTCCGGCACGTTCCAGAGGATCGGATGATCCGGCCCCTGCTGCCGTGCCTCGATCTGCCGCAGGGAGACCTGCGCGTCCCTGGCGGCGTCCGCCAGCATGGCGCGGAAACGATCGTCCGTCATGAAGTGCGAGCACGAGCACGTGGCCAGATAGCCGCCGCGCGGCAGGATGCGCATGGCTTTGAGATTGATCTCCTTATAGCCGCGGATGGCGTTCGCCACGGTCGCGCTGCTCTTAGTGAAGGCCGGCGGGTCAAGGATGATATAATCATATGCCCCGCGCTTTTGCTCGGCCAGCTTCGTGAGCAGGTCGAACACATCGGCGCAGAGATACTCCACGCGATCCTGCAGGCCGTTGAGCGCTGCATTGTGCCGCGCGGTCGTGAGCGCATCTTCCGATACATCCACCGACAAGACGGATGCCGCGCCTGCCGCTGCGCAGTTGAGCCCGAAAGCCCCGGTGTGCGTGAAGCAGTCGAGCACATGCTTGCCCTGTGCGAGCTGCGCCGCTGCGCGGCGGTTATACTTCTGATCGAGGAAGAACCCGGTTTTCTGTCCATGGATATAATCCACGTCGTACAGGATGCCGTTTTCCCGGATCGTCACGTGTCCATCCAGATCCGTCCGAAGACCGTCGAGCGTCACAAAGCCTGTCCCCTGCTCCATGCCTTCTTTCTGCCGGAGTTTGACATCGTTGCGCTCGTAGATCGCGTCGATCTGCGCACCGTCTGCGTGCAGCGTCTGCAGCAGGAGCGCGAACAGCTGCTGCTTTCGCAGCTCCATGCCCAGCGAGAGCACCTGCGCGACCAGGATCGGGCCGAAGCGATCGACAGTCAGCCCCGGGAAACCGTCCGCCTCGCCGAAAATCAGTCGGCAGTTGTCGAAATCCTGCCCCATGATCGTGCAGCGGTAATCGACCGCGTACCGAATGCGCCGCGCCCAGAATGCCTCGTCAAAGCGATCATTCGCGTTGCGCGAGAGCACGCGCACGCGGATCTTGGACGCGCTGTTATAAAACCCGGCGCCGAGCCAGTGGCCGCTGCGCGTGGTCACATCCACAATCTGCCCGTCGACGCAGGCAGCGTCTGCCTGCAGCACTTCGTCTGCATAGACCCACGGGTGGCCGCTGCGCAGGCTGCGCGCTGCCTTGTCCGTGATCTGAATTTTCGGATAATTTCGTTCCATGGCATCGTCACTCCCAATGTAATCGCCCTATTGTACCCCGAACACGCCGCGCGGACAAGAGCGAAATGCGATATTTACATTTTCCGACCGGTCGTTTATAATATTAACATTAGTCTGTTTTGAAAAGGTGACGCCATGAAGCTCTCCAAATCCGGTGTTTTTCTGATCGTTGTGCTCGTAATCGCCATCGGGCTCGGCGTCTGGGTCGCAATCATGACCTGCGACGTTCTGGCGAAGGACCCCATCACAATGCCTGACCGCGGCAGTGCAGCCGGCACGCCGCGTCCGGTGCAAAACGCCGACAAGCCAAAGGAGCCGGACACGTTTGTCATCTCCATGGTCGGCGACTGCACGCTTGCCTCGATCCAGACCGGGCGCGATTTTGACAGCTATATTGATAAAAACGGGACGTCCTGGCCATTTTCCGGCGTGGTAGACTACCTGAATCAGGACGAATTCACCCTTGCAAACCTCGAGTGCACGTTTTCGGATGAAAAGCTCAAGTCCTCTTCCCTGTTCTATTTCCGCGGCCCATCGTCCTATGCGGATATCTTGGTGCAGGGCAGCGTGGAGTGCGTCACACTCGGCAACAACCACACGGACGACTTCGGCGCCAAAGGCGTCGCGGACACAAAGGCCGCGCTCGACGCAGTTGGCGTTCCGTGGGCAGCCGCCGGAGAATCCAAGGTGATCACGACCGAGCATGGACTGAAGATCGGTATCTACTGTCCGGGGTGGACCGGCCTGAGCAAAAGCAACATCACCACCGGGATCCAGAAACTCAAGGAAGCCGGCGCGGACATTCTGATCTTCGCCCCGCACTGGGGCACGGAGGGCAGCTACAAGGTGACTGCAAATCAGGAATCCTTTGCGCACGCGGCCATTGACGCGGGCGCGCACATCGTTTTCGGCACGCACCCGCATGTCCTGCAGAAGATGGAAGCCTACAATGGCGGCTATATCTTCTACAGCCTCGGCAACTTCAGCTTCGGCGGCAACACCGCCCCGCGCGACGTGGACACGGCCATCGCGCAGGTGACCGTGAAAAAAGACGGCGACAGCTGGGCCGTCGACGGTTACGATCTCATCCCCTGCCGTCTGTCGAGCACGGACAGCAAGAATGACTACTGCCCGCGCCCGTACAAAGAGGACGAAGAGGGCTATGCGCGTGCACTCAGCAAGCTCGACAGCTCCTGGACCGGCAGCGACCTGAGCGTGGACTACTCGTTCATGTACCGCTGATACATAAAAGTATGCAAAACGGCCATCCGCCGATCGGCGGATGGCCGTTGCTTTTTCAGTCCTGCGGCAGCGGGATCTTGCCCTTGAGCAGCACCTTGCCAAAACAGCAGATGGTGATGCCGGATGAGGCGCTGATCGTCACATCCGCATCCTTGCGCGCACGGTTGAGGGAGAACAGATACACATTGCCGAGGTAGTCCTGGCAGTACTGCTTGCACTTCATATCGCCGTCCACGAAAAACAGACCGATGTCCCCATCGTAGATCGTGGCGCCGCGTTTGACGAGCACGATGGAATCGTCATGGATGTACGGCTCCATACTGTCGCCGGTGATGCGCACCGCGAAATCCGCCTCCGAATCCGCCGCGACGGCATAATCCTCATAGTCGTCCCCCAAGGCCGGCGAGGCATAGCCGGCTGCGGCCGGTGTCATATACAGCGGGATGATCTTCTGCTGCTCCGGCTGCTGCTCGGAAGCCTGCATGCGCGCGCACTCGGCATCCAGCAGCTGCAGCGTCACGAGCCGGCCGTGCGCATCCAGACGGCGCAGCTTCCAGAGCGTCTCCCACTCCTCGGGCGTCGGCTGGTCGGTGCTGCCTGTGCCGCAGAACGTCTCCAGCGGGACATGCAGCGCATCGCAGATACGCAGCAGCAGTTCAAAATCGATCTTCATATTGTCGCGCCGGATGATGCTGTAGAGCGTCTGCGCGGGCACATGGATCTGCCGCGCAAACTCGTTGACCTTGATCTCGCGTTCATCCAGCAGTTTTTTGAGCGTGGTTCCAATCATGCTGAACACCCCTTTGCCTCATCATATCGAATTTCCCGTTCTATGTCAAGAAATAAAAACAACCGTGTAAATTATGAAAACGAAAATTTTCGCTGGAATTCGTGGAAACGGTTTACTTTGCTATGAAAATGTGCTTAAATATGATGAGAAGTAATAGATGATTTTGTTCATCATTACCTGCAAAATAAGGAGGAAATTTAGAAATGGTACAGTTTTCCAGCAGAATGAGTCAGCTGAAGGGTTCCGCAATCCGCGAGCTCCTCGCTCTGGCCAACAAGCCGGAAGTGCTCTCGTTTGCCGGCGGCATGCCCGCGCCCGAGCTCTTCCCCGTTGACAAAATCAAGGCCGCGACCGATGCCGTCCTCGATGAGCAGGGCAAAATCGCGCTCCAGTACTCCAGCACCAACGGCTTTGAGCACTTCCGTCAGCAGATCGCCGATCGCATGGAAGCGAAGCTCAACATCAAGACCAGCGCGGACAACATTCTCGTGACCTCCGGCTCTCAGCAGGGTCTGGATTACTCGGCACGTGTTTTCTGCGACAAGGGCGATGTCGTCATCATTGAGAGCCCGTCCTACCTCGGTGCCCTGAACGCTTTCAAGGCCTGCGAGCCGAACTTTGTCGCCATCCCCACCGACGGCGACGGCATGATCATGGAAGAGCTTGAGAAAGTGCTCGCCACGACCGAGAACGTCAAGATGATCTACGTCATCCCCGACTTCCAGAACCCGTCCGGCCGCACCTGGCCGCTCGAGCGCCGCAAGCAGTTCATGGACATCATCAATAAGTACGAGATCCCCGTCGTTGAGGATAACCCCTATGGCGAGCTCCGCTTTGAAGGCGAGTACCTGCCCGCGCTCAAGAGCATGGACACCAAGGGCCTCGTTGTCTTCCTGGGCACCTTCTCCAAGATCCTGGCGCCCGGCTACCGTCTGGGCTGGGTCTGCGCCGACGGCGAGATCCTCCAGAAGTACAACTTCCTCGCGCAGGCCGCGTCTCTGCAGGCTTCCACCGAGGCGCAGCTCGTTGTCTCCAAGTTCATCGACATGTTCGACCTCGACGAGCACGTTGCCACCATCAAAGAGTGCTACCGCAAGCGCCGTGACGTCATGATGGCGACCATGGAGCGCGAGTTCCCGCCTGAGGCGAAGTTCACCCACCCCAACGGCGGCCTGTTCACCTGGGTCGAGCTGCCGGAGTACATCAACACCAACGAGATGGCAAAGCAGTGCCTGGCGCGCAACGTCGCGTACGTTCCGGGCGACGGCTTCTTCCCGGACGCCGGCCACAATAACTGCATCCGCCTGAACTACTCCTGCATGCCCGAAGAGAAGATCGAAAAGGGCATGACCATTCTGGGCGAGGTCATCAAGGCCAACCTCAAGAAGTAATTTCCCGCATGGAAAAGACCGCGTTCTTCGGAACGCGGTCTTTTTTTTCTCATTTTCCGTGCAGAACGTGCGCATAAAGAAACGCCGCCACACCGTCGTGATCGTTGGTATCGGTCACGCAGCCGCAGACCGCGCGCACCTCGGGCGCGGCATTGCCCATGGCAACGCTCGTGCCGGCAGCGCGCAGCATGCGCAGATCGTTGGAGCTGTCGCCGAAGGCGATGGTGTCTGCGGCCGGAATGCCCAGATGCTGCGCGAGCGCGAGCAGCGCCCTGCCCTTGTCCGCGTCGGCGGCGTTGAGCTCCAGATTGTTGCGGAAGGACGACGTGACCAGGATCTCCGGGAACGCCGCCGCGATCTCTGCCCGGGCCGTCTCGCGCTCGGCCATATCCCGAAAGCAGAGCTGCACTTTCTGCACCGGCTGGCCGTTTCCACGCAGGAATGCCTTCAGATCATCCACCGGTGCGCGGGTGGTCCGCAGGAGCGTGACCACTTCCTCATCGGAATTATAGTAGCGCACCCGCTCCAGAAACGACCGATCGACCCAACCGGTGTCATTCCAATAGCAGTCATACATCGCGTCATAACGTCCGACAAAATCGAGCAGGCGCAGGCAGGTATCGAGCGCGATCTCCGCGCGCAGGAGCGCTTGTCCGGTGCGCGTATCCGACACTTTCGCGCCATTGATCGTAATGGCATAGTGCACGAACGGAAACGCCATCACCTGCTCCGGGATCGCCCGCAGGGCGCGCCCGGTCGCGGGGGCGATCACGTTCCCCTGCTCGGCTGCAAGCGAAAGCGCAGCGGCATTTCTTTTGGAAACGACCTTGTCCGAATTGAGCAGGGTCCCGTCCAGATCCAAAGCGATCAGCTTCATAAGCACCTCCTGAAACAAGAAAATCCTGTGTTCAAAGAACACAGGATTTTGCTGGTGGAGACTAATGGGCTCGAACCATCGACCTCATGCGTGTGAAGCATGCGCTCTAACCAGCTGAGCTAAGCCTCCAAATGGTGACCCGTACGGGACTCGAACCCATGTTACCGCCGTGAAAGGGCGGTGTCTTAACCACTTGACCAACGGGCCTAAGATGGGATGCTGCGGGTGCAGCATCCCCCTGGTAGCGGCACCTGGATTCGAACCGGGGACACTTCGGGTATGAACCGAATGCTCTGGCCAACTGAGCTATGCCGCCATGTTGTTCGCGCCTCGCCAACTGCCAAACGCAAGGAGCATTGTACCAAACAATGCTCCTGTTGTCAATAAGTTTTGCGGCGAATTTTTAATTTTTTTGCGGCAGATAGTCAAGCGGCGACACGCTCTGACCGGAGGCCGCAACCGACAGATGCAGGTGGCTCTCCTGTGCCGACTCGCAGCCGGCGGAATCGCCGACCGAGCCGATGGTATCCCCTACGGAAACCTGATTGCCGACATTTACCGTCGGGATCGACTCAAGGTTGGCGTACGTGCACCGCAGGCCGTCCTCCCGCTCGGTCACAACAGTCGTGCCATACAGATCGTCATAATACACCTTCGTGACCGTGCCGGACGCCATGGCCGAGACAACTGTGCCGTATTTGGCCTCGATGTCAATGCCGTCATGCGTGCGCCAGTCCGACATGGTCTCGTCATAGGCCAGCGCCGTCATGGCATACGGCCGCAGCACGGCGCCGTCCACCGGCCAGACATACTTGTCCTGCGCCGCCGTCTCAGCGGCGTCCTCGGCCGGAATTTCCGGCTCCGGCGTCATCTCCGGCGTTGGCACCGGCGTCGCCGGCACGGGGATTGTCGGCGCAGGCGTCACTTCCAGCACCGCGTTCTGATCGCGTCCGTCATCCATAGTCTTCGTACCCGACAGCAGTGACCAGGCGGAAACGCCGATCACCGCTGCGCACAGGACGAGGGCTATGTAGAAGCCCTTGCCTTCGATGAAGCGTACGGATCTCTTCTCCGGTTTTTTGTCCTTGTTCGGTTCCATCGTGTTTCCCTCCAAGAAAAAAGGTGTTTGCATGGGTATTGTCACCCACGCAAACACCTTTTATACCGGTTGTGAAAAATTACTTTTTGATGCTGAAGAATGCATCCTTGCCGGGATACTGCGCCACGTCAAACAACTCGTCTTCGATGCGCAGGAGCTGGTTGTACTTCGCCACGCGGTCCGTGCGGCTCGGCGCACCGGTCTTGATCTGGCCGGCGTTGACGGCAACGGAGATGTCCGCGATCGTGGTGTCCTCGGTCTCGCCGGAGCGGTGCGAGACGACGGCCGTCCAGCCGGCGCGGTGCGCCATCTGGATGGCGTCGAGCGTCTCGGTCAGGGTGCCAATCTGGTTGAGCTTGATGAGCACCGCGTTGGCAGCGCCGAGCTCGATGCCCTTTTTGATGCGCTGGACGTTCGTGACGAACAGATCGTCGCCTACGAGCTGGATCTTCTTGCCGAGGCGATCCATGAGCATTTTCCAGCCTTCCCAGTCATCCTCGGCCATGCCGTCCTCCAGGGAGATGATCGGGTACTTCTCCACGAAGTCGGCGTACATGTCGACCATCTGCTCGCGGGTCATGACGATGCCGCGCTTCGGCAGATGATAGCAGCCGTCCTCGGCGTTGAACCACTCGGAGCAGGCGCTGTCGATAGCGATCATGAAATCGTCATACGGCTTGTAGCCGGCCAGCTCGATGGCCTTGACGAGCGCCTTGAGCGCGTCCTCGTCGCTGTCGAGGTTCGGCGCGTAGCCGCCCTCATCGCCCACGCCGGAGGCCGGAACGACCTTCTTGAGCACGTGGAACACTTCCGAGCACATGCGCAGCGCCTCGGAGAAGCTCTTGGCGCCGACGGGCATGATCATGAACTCCTGAATATCGACGTTGCTGCCGGTGGCGTGTGCGCCGCCGTTGAGCACGTTCATCATCGGCACCGGGAGGGTCTTGGCGTTGCAGCCGCCGATGTAGTTATACAGGCTCTGGCCGGTCGCCAGCGAGCCGGCCTTCGCGCACGCGAGGGACACGCCGAGGATGGCGTTGGCACCGAGGCGGGTCTTGTTCGGCGTGCCGTCGAGCTCGATCAGGAGCTTGTCGATCGAGGTCTGGTCGAGCACGTTCATGCCCTGCAGCGCCTCGGCGATCTCGACGTTCACGTTCTCCACGGCTTTGAGCACGCCCTTGCCGAGGTAACGGCTCTTATCGCCGTCGCGCAGCTCGCAGGCCTCGTAGATGCCGGTGGAAGCACCGGACGGAACGGCCGCACGGCCGACGGTGCCGTCGTCGAGCGTGACCTCCACTTCCACGGTCGGATTGCCGCGGGAGTCGAGAATCTCTCTGGCGCTAACGTCCACAATTTCAAAATAATCCTTCATGTTCATACTCCTTTATGATTTTTCGATAAGGCTCTCGCCTGTCATTGCGGGTTTGGGCTCGATGTGCATGAGTTCGAGCATGGTGGGTGCGATATCGGAAAGGCGGCCGTGCGGGCGCAGCGGCAGATCGCTGCCGACGAGCACCAGCGGCACGAGATTCGTTGTGTGCGCCGTGTTGGGCGAACCGTCCGGCTCGACCATGCGGTCGGCGTTGCCGTGGTCCGCGGTCACGAGCAGCGTGTAGCCCATCTCCTGCGCCGCCGCGACGACCTCGCCGAGGCAGCGATCCACGCACTCGACCGCCTGAATGGCGGCCGACATCACGCCGGTGTGGCCAACCATGTCGCAGTTGGCGAAGTTGCAGACGATCATGTCATATGTACCGGTGCGGATGCGCCGGACCAGCTCATCCTTGATCTTGAAAGCGCTCATCTCGGGGATGAGGTCATAGGTCGGATACTCGCGCGGTGACGGGATGAGCACGCGGTCCTCGCCGGGGTACTGTGTCTCCGTACCGCCGTTGAAGAAGAACGTGACGTGCGCATATTTCTCCGTCTCCGCGATGCGCAGCTGGCGCAGGCCGTGGGCGCTGACGATCTCGCCGAGCGTATCGTGCAGCTCCTCGGGCGGAAACGCGACCGGGAGGCCGGTGAGCTTCTCATCGTAGCGCGTCGTGCAGACATAGTGCAGATGCTCCGCAACGATCTTGCGCCGGAAGCCGTCAAAGTCCGGCTGCGTGAGCGCATAGGTCATTTCGCGCGCGCGGTCGGGACGGAAATTCATGAAGATAACGCTGTCGCCGGACTGAATGCGCCCGTTCGGGTCGCAGACAACGGGCTTGACGAATTCATCCGTCACACCGGCGGCGTAGCTGGCCTCCATCGCATGAACGGGGTCGGGATCCTGTATGCCCTTGCCGCAGACCATGGCGTTGTAGCTGGCCTCGATGCGATCCCAGCGCTTGTCGCGGTCCATGCCGTAGAAGCGGCCCTGCAGCGTTGCAATCATTCCGGTGCCGAGTTCGGCGCAGTAGTCGCGCAGCTGCCGGACATAGCCCGCTCCGCTCGTGGGCGCAACATCGCGTCCGTCGAGGAAGCAGTGCAGGTACACGCGCCCGATGCCGCGGTCGTGCGCCATTTTCACCATGGCAAAGATGTGCCGGATGTGGCTGTGCACACCGCCGTCAGACAGAAGGCCGAGGATATGCAGGGCCTTGCCGTTTGCTGCGTTGTCCAGTGCTGCTGCATAGACCGGATTTTCAAAGAATGTCCTATCCTCAATGGCTTTCGTAATGCGCGGCAGATCCTGAAACACGACGCGGCCGGAGCCGATGTTCGTGTGGCCGACTTCGCTGTTGCCCATCTGCCCGTCCGGCAGGCCGACGTCCAGCCCCGAAGCGGACAGCTTCGTGTGCGGCCAGCGCTGCAGGAGACTGTCCATGACCGGGGTCTGGGCCATGTAAATGGCGTTGCCGTCGTTCGGCTCGCCGATGCCGTAGCCATCGAGAATGATGAGTGCGACTTTCCCGTTGCTCATTCGCAGGCTCCCTGCGCCGTCGCGGCGACGATCTTCGAGAAATCGACCGGCTTGAGCGACGCGCCGCCGATCAGGCCGCCGTCGATATCCGGCTGGGCCAGCAGCTCGGCCGCGTTGCCCGCGTTCATGGAGCCGCCGTAAAGGATGCTGATCGTCTTGGCCGTTTCGAGGTCATAGAGCTTGCCGAGCGTGGCGCGAATCGACGCACAGACTTCCTGCGCCTGCGCGCTCGTAGCGGTGTTGCCGGTGCCGATGGCCCACAGGGGCTCATAGGCGATGACGCAGTGCATGGCCTGCTCGGCCGTGAGGCCGGAGAAGGCCGCTGCGACCTGATAGGCGACATACGTCTCGGTCAGATCATGCT
This sequence comes from Firmicutes bacterium CAG:103, assembly GCA_000432375.1. GTDB lineage: Bacteria > Bacillota > Clostridia > Oscillospirales > Oscillospiraceae > CAG-103. The sequence goes on along the minus strand of HF985683.1, from coordinate 18,893 downwards.
CGCGCTGCGCAAGACTCTCGCCAACGCAGATGATCGGCGTGATGCTGTTGTCGAGCAGGATCTTCGTCTTGGCATTGACCTGCAGGTCGGTCTCGCCGTGGTAGCTGCGGCGCTCGCTGTGGCCGACGATGCAGTACTGCGCGCCGAGGTCGCTGAGCTGCTCGGCAGACACCTCGCCGGTGAATGCGCCGTGCTGGTGCTCGGACACGTCCTGCGCGCCGACGCCGAGGTGGCAGCCCTGCCCCGCCGTCTCCAGCGCGGCAATGAGCGGATACGGCGCGCAGATGACCACGTCACAGCAGCGCTCAGCGGGAAGATTTGCCTGCAGCTCCTGCGTGAAGGCCGGGATCTCGGCCACGCGCTTATTGAGCTTCCAGTTGCCGGCGATGATTGCTTTTCTCTCTTTCAAATTCATATCCAATGATTCCTTTCTGCGACTTACTTATCCAGCAGGCACGCAACGCCCGGCAGCTCCTTACCTTCCAGGAACTCCAGCGAAGCGCCGCCGCCGGTGGAAATGTGCGTCATTTTATCGGCGAAGCCGAGCTTTTCGACCGCAGCGGCCGAGTCGCCGCCGCCGACGATCGTCACCGCGCCGGACTCTGCCAGCGCCGCCGCAATGGCTTCCGTGCCGGCGGCAAAGGCCGGGAACTCAAACACGCCCATCGGGCCGTTCCAGACGACCGTACCGGCGCCCTTGACGGCTTCCGTGAACAGTTGGATGGTTTTGGGGCCGATATCAAGGCCCATCCAGTCGGCCGGGATGGCATTGGTCGGCACGACCTTGCGCGCGCAGTCGGCGGCAAACTGATCGCCGGCCATGGTGTCCACCGGCAGCAGCAGCTTCACGCCGCGGTCTTTCGCTTTTCGGATCATCTCGAGCGCATAGTCCATCTTGTCTGCCTCGAGCAGAGACGTGCCGATCTCGCCGCCCTGCGCCTTAATAAACGTATAGGCCATGCCGCCGCCGATGATGATCGTGTCGGCCTTTTCGAGCAGGTTGTTGATGACGCCGATCTTATCGGACACCTTCGCACCGCCGAGGATGGCCACAAACGGGCGCTTCGGATCCTCGAGTGCCTTGCCCATGACGGACAGCTCCTTCTCGATCAGCAGTCCGGCGTAAGCAGGCAGATACGCCGCGACACCGGCGGTGGAAGCGTGCGCACGGTGCACCGTGCCGAACGCATCGGAGACATAGAGCTCCGCCATGGAGGCAAGCTCCCTGGCGAATTCGGGATCGTTTTTCTCCTCGCGGGGATCAAAGCGCAGGTTCTCCAGCAGCAGGAGCTGGCCCGGCTGCAGCGCAGCCGCCTTGGCCTTGGCGTCCTCACCGATGATGTCCTTGGCGAAGATGACTTCCATGCCCAGCAGCTCCGACAGGCGCTTGGCCACAGGAGCGAGCGTGAGGCTCTCTTTCCACGTGCCCTTCGGCTTGCCGAGGTGCGAGCAGGCGATCACGGCAGCGCCGTTGTCAAGCAGATAGCGGATGGTCGGCAGCGCGGCCACGATGCGCTTATCGCTCGTGATCTCGCCGGTCGTTTTGTCCTGCGGGACATTGAAGTCGCAGCGCAGGAGCACCTTTTTTCCGGAAAGCGGGACGTCCCTGACGGTCATTTTGTTGTAGTTCATCTTGCTTCCTCCTGTTTTGTGATTTCACACAGGCGTGTGATATGGTATTCAGACATTCAGATCGATCTGCCCGAGCATGTTCTGCTGGCGCAGCGCTTCATAGCACAGGATCGCCGCAGTATTGGACAGATTCAGGCTGCGCGCCTCCGCGCGCATGGGGATGCGCAGGCAATGGTCGGCATAGCGCTCGCGCAGCCACTCCGGCAGGCCCTGTGTCTCTTTGCCGAACATGAGCGTCACGTTCGGGGTCGAGAGGTCGGCGTCCACATAGCTCACGCTTGCCTTCGTCGTGAGCAGCCAGAGATTCTCATCGCCGTTTTTGGCAAAATACTCGTCGATGTTCTCATAGACCGAGATATCGACCAGATGCCAGTAATCAAGTCCGGCGCGCTTGACCGCGCGGTCGGAAATGTCAAACCCGAGCGGTTTGACCAGATGCAGCCGCGAACCCGTGCAGGCACAGGTGCGGGCGATGGCGCCGGTATTGTTCGGGATCTCCGGCTCCACCAAAACGATGTCTACCATAGTGCTTTCCTCTTACATATTTTTTCTATTTTGACGTCTATTATTTTATCCCGAAGCCGCTTTTTTTGCAATCTCCCTTTTAAATAAAGCTACCACAGGAACGCACTGGATTTCTGAACTTTTCATGAAACATGCCGAAGATGGTTGCGAAATGGATGAAAAAACTTTATAATATCCACAGAATCAATAGATTTCGCGCAAGACCCCATGCGCGGGAGGCATTATGACACAACTTTGCTCCATCTGTCCGCGCGGCTGCGGCGTTGATCGTGCGGGCGGGCAGTTCGGCTTTTGCGCCGTGCCGGACGCACCGGTCGTGGCGCGGGCCGCGCCGCACTTCGGCGAGGAACCGTGCATTTCCGGCACACGCGGCAGCGGCGCGGTATTTTTCTCGGGCTGCAATCTGCGGTGCGTATTCTGCCAGAACCGCACCATCAGCCGCGGAGAGCACGGAAAAGAGATCACCGTCGCGCAGCTTCGCGGCATTTTTTTGCGTCTGCGCGATGAGGGCGTGCACAACATCAACCTCGTCACGCCGAGTCACTACACGCGGCAGATCGCCGAGGCGCTCTCCGGGCTGGAGCTCGGTATCCCGGTCGTCTGGAACAGCTCCGGCTACGAATGCGTCGAGACGCTGCGTATGCTCGACGGGCTCGTGCAGGTATACCTGCCGGACCTGAAATACGCCCTGTCGGAGCCGGCCGCGCGCTACTCCGCTGCGGCGGACTATCCGCAGGTCGCGCGCGCCGCCATTCTGGAGATGTACCGCCAGACCGGTCCGTTCCGGCTCGACGAGGACGGCATGCTGCAGCGCGGCGTGCTCATACGGCACCTTATCCTGCCGCAGCAGGGGGAAAACACCCGCCGCGTCATCGACTGGGTCGGGCAGACATTTGCACCCGGCCAAGTGCTTTTCAGCCTCATGAGCCAGTACACACCCGTCGGCGATCTGGCGCAGTGGCCGGAGCTGCAGCATCCCATCTCCCCGGAGCTAAACGAAGAAATGTACCAGTACCTGATCGACAGCCCGATCACCGACGGCTTTTATCAGGATCTCGATGCCGCGACCGGCGACATGATCCCGGCGTTTGACGGCACCGGCGTTTGAACCACGACTCTTTCAATACAGAAAAAGATATACGGAGGTACCCTCATGGAGTACAAAGAGATTCTTGACAGCGCACGTACCTGCATCGGGCCGTACTGCAAAGCCTGCCCGGTCTGCAACGGCAAAGCCTGCGGCAACCAAGTCCCCGGTCCCGGCGCCAAAGCGCCCGGCAGCGGCTTTATCCGCAACTTTGACGCCTGGCAGAAGATCTGCGTCAACATGGACACCATCTGCCCGAACGAACCCGTCGATACGGCCGTGGAGCTGTTCGGCACCATGTACCGCTACCCGTTTTTCGCGGCTCCGCTCGGCGCGATGAAGCTGCACTACGGCGAAAAGTACACCGACCGCGAGTATAACAGCATTCTCGTCAACGCCTGCGCCGACAGCGGCATCGCCGCCTTCACCGGCGACGGTGTGGACGCCGCCGTGTTCCAGGGCGCGATGGAAGCCATCCGCACCGCGGGCGGCGTCGGCGTGCCGACGATCAAGCCGTGGAACCAGGAACTGGTCTTTGAAAAGCTCGATCTGGCCAGGACCAGCGGCTGCAAGGCCGTCGCCATGGACATTGACGGTGCGGGCCTCCCCTTCCTGAAAAATATGACGCCGCCGGCCGGCAGCAAATCCGTGCAGGAACTGGCGGAGATCATCCGCTACGCGGGCATGCCGTTCATCGTCAAGGGCGTCATGACCGTGCGCGGCGCGCAGAAGGCCGCAGAGGCGGGCGCAGCGGCGATCATCGTGTCCAACCACGGCGGCCGCGTGCTCGGCCAGACGCCGGCCAGCGCCGAGGTGCTGCCGGAGATCGCCGATGCCGTCGGCAGCAGCATGAAGATCTTCGTCGACGGCGGCATCCGCACCGGCACGGACGTGTTCAAGGCGCTGGCGCTCGGCGCGGACGCTGTGCTCATCGGCCGCCCGTTCGTGCCGATGGTCTACGGCGACGGCGCGCAGGGCGTGGCAACCTACATCGAAAAGATCGGCAGCGAGCTGCGCGACACGATGGCCATGTGCGGCGTGCACACGCTCGACGAGATCACACGCGACTGCGTGCGCGTGATGTGACCTACATACAGCCAACGAAAAAAGATCCGGGGACAGCCGTCCCCGGATCTTTTCTTTTTCAATCGTCCCAGATCATGGTGGCGAAGTAATCCTCCGGCGTTTCGGCGCGGCGGATCAGGCGCGTAGAGCCGTCCGGCTGCAGCAGCAACTCCGCGCAGCGGAGCTTGCCGTTGTAGTTATAGCCCATGGCGAGGCCGTGCGCGCCGGCATCGTGAATGACCAGCAGATCGCCGATGTCGATGCGCGGCAGCATGCGGTCGACGGCGAACTTGTCGTTGTTCTCGCACAGGCCGCCGACAATGTCATACTTGTGGTCACAGGGCGCATCCTCCTTGCCCATGACCGTGATGTGGTGGTAAGACCCGTACATGGCCGGGCGCATCAGGTCGCAGGCGCAGGCATCCGTGCCGATGTACTCCTTGTAAATGTGCTTGGCATGGATCGCGCGCGTCACGAGATGACCATACGGCGCGAGCATGAAGCGGCCAAGCTCCGTACACAGGGCCACATCGCCCATGCCGGCCGGGACGAGGGTCTCCTCGTACACCTTGCGCACGCCTTCACCGATGACGGCAATGTCATTTTCCGATTCCTCCGGCCGATACGGGATGCCCACGCCGCCGGAGAGGTTGATGTACGTGATATGGCAGCCGGTCTCCCGCTGCAGCTCGACCGCGAGCTGGAAGAGAATGCGCGCCAGCGCGGGATAGTATTCATTGGACAGGGTATTGGATGCCAGAAATGCGTGGATGCCAAACTCCTCCGCGCCCCTGGCCTTGAGCATCCGGAACGCCTCGGTGATCTGCTCGCGCGTCATGCCGTACTTGGCGTCGCCGGGGTTGTCCATGACCTGAAAGCCCTCGCGCGACTCGCCGAGCGAGAACGTGCCGCCCGGATTGAAGCGGCAGCCGATCCGCTTCGGGATATAGCCGATCGTCTTTTCCAGAAAGTCCACGTGCGTAATATCATCGAGGTTGATGGTCGCGCCGAGCTTTGCCGCCAGGCGGTAATCCTCGGCCGGGGTCTCGTTGGACGAGAACATGATGTTCTCGCCGACGCTGCCGATGCGCTCGGCCATCATCAGCTCCGTGAGCGACGAGCAGTCGCAGCCGCAGCCCTCCTCCTGCAGGATCTTGAGGATGGCGGGGGTCGGCGTAGCCTTCACGGCGAAATATTCCCGGTAGCCGGGATTCCACGAAAAAGCGGCTTTCAGGCGGCGGGCATTCTCGCGGATGCCCTGCGCATCATAGAGGTGAAACGGTGTGGGATAGCGCGCGGCGATGTCCTCAAGCTGCTCCGCTGTTACAAACGGCTTCTTCATTGGAATTCCTCCCTGCAAAACCTAGTATTGTGCTCATTTTAGAAGCCGCTCGGGGCTGTGTCAAGAAGGCAAAGGCATTTTCGCCCGTTCCATGCATATGCGTGGAAAAATCATCCCCCTGCTCCGTCATTTTGCCCGGAACGGAAGGGCCTCAGATGTCCTCGAGCGTCTCCGTTTCCACCGGCTGGGCCGCATCGACGAAGCGCACCTGCAGCACCGCCTGCGGCCAGTTGACCGAAATGGCCGCCGCCCGGCCGCGCGCCTGCGCCGCCGCGTCGATCTGCAGGCACAGCTCCGCCAGTACCTCGCGCGTCAGATAGCCGCCGCGCCAGTGGAACACCAGCCCCGGCTGCTTCTTGCGCAGCGCGCTGCTTCTTGCGCAGCGCCTGGCTGACCCGGCGCGCGACCTCATCCGGCTTCGTCCACGACAGGTGCTGCAGCTTGTAGTAAAACTGCCCGCCGTCCGTGCAGGGCGGGGCCGGATACAGCAGCGGACGGTGGTCGCGGAAGATCCTTGTATCGTCGAGATTGAAATAGTCATAGCGCGTGCCGTACTTACTCAGGGAATTGTCAAACGTGGCGTCCAGATGATAGCACTGCCCGCCGAGCTGGACGATGTTCCAGGCGTGCAGGTAGCGCTCGCCATTGGCGCGATCCCGGTCGCTGACGGCGATCATGCACGGCAGCCCGAGCCCGTCACACAGCAGCTTGACCGTTTTGGCCATGCCCTCGCACACGCCGACGCCGTTGGTCAGCGGGCCGATGACCTCGTGCGAATACGGCTTTTCGAGCTTATCATAGCGGACGTTTTCCACGACGAAATCATGGATCGCGCGCTCCTGCTCCACCGGCGGCAGGCTGCGCAGCGGCCGCAGCAGGCGCGTCACGCGCGCCTCGATTGCCTGCCGGTGCTCCCGGATGCGCTTTTTCTCAAACCGGTACTCCGGCCAGAACTCCACAAACGCCGCCTCCGGCATCGCGCGGCACGAAAAACCAACGGCGTAGAAGATCTCCGGATGATCCAGCCGGAGCTGGAAAAAGAGCGTGCTGAGCGTTTCCATCGGCAGGCGCGGGATGCGCGCCGACGGCGTCAGCTCCCGCAGACAGGTCAGCATGCCGTGATAGGCCGCGCGCTCCTGCGGCGGAAGCTGCTGGTAATAATACTGTGCGTGCAGCTGCATGGCTTACTGCGCTCCTTTCGTCAGATCGGCGCGCGGGCTGACCTGAAACCGTTTTTTGTACGCCCGTGAAAAGGCGGAATAGTCATGATAGCCGCACTGAAAGCAGGCGTCCGTCGCGCGCATGCCCTGTGCAATGAGGTCGCGCGCCACACGCAGGCGTTTGTCCGTGAGGTAGCCGTGAATGGTGAAGCCGGTCTCCTCCCGAAACATACGCATCATATAATATTTGCTGAGGTAAAAGGTGTCCGCCAGTGCATCGATGCTGACGTCCTCGGTCAGGTGCGTGTTGAGGTATTCGAGAATGGCCGCCGTCTTCTCGTTGCAGTGCTCGGACGGGGCGTAGTTCACGCCGTCGTCATCCAGCCCGCGGCCCAGCATGACCAGCAGCTGCAGCATCTGCGCCCGCGCGAGCAGGTCGTGCCCGTAGGCCGTGCTCCGCTCCTCCGCCTCGAGCGCATCGAGCGTGCGCAGCAGCGCTGCGCGCCGCCCTGCCTCCGGCCGCAGGACAAAGCTCAGCCCATCGGCCGGCAGACGGAAGCAGGCGTCCAGCTGCGAAGCGGCCGTGGACTGTGCGCGGAGAAATTCCGGCGATATGTAGAGGATCACGCGCTCGTAGCGCTGGCTCGGGTCGATCTGCGCCTTGTGGATCGCCCCCTGCCGCACAAGCACCACGTCATACGGCCGCAGCACGTGCGTGCGCCCCTCGACGATGTAGTTCCCGCGCCCGGCCAGAAAGAATACCAGCTTGTGAAATTCATGATAGTGGAACGCCGTGTCCTCCGCCAGCGCACTGCTCAGGTGGAACAGACGGAAATCTTCATGCAGGTATCCCCTGCGCTCATAATCGTTCTGCTGCATGGCTCTCCTCCGAAAAAAGCATCTTTTGCAATATATGATAGCATTTTTGTACAATTATTGCAACGACGAATTGTATATACTGTCACCAAAGCGCTATTACGGCGCAATCTACACACTGGGAGTGTTGCATTTATGGCCAAGGCAAACGGTTCCAAGTCTTTCTTTAAGACTTACGGATTCCTGATCTTCATGCTCACCGGCATCGTCGCCGGCTGTCTCGTGGGCGCGTTCGCCCCGAACTTCGGCAAAAAGATCGAATTCCTGGGTACACTGTTCATCAACATGATGTTCTGTGTGGTGGTGCCGATGGTGTTCTGCTCCATCGCATCTGCCATCGCCAATATGAAAAGTGTCAAGCGCGCCGGTAAGATCATGGGTGTGACCATCGCAACGTTCCTGGTCACTGCCGCTATCGCCGGTGTCATCATGTACATCGTCTGCCGCATCTTCCCGCTCGTGGATGGTCACTACACCATCACGGAAGGCGAGATCGGCGATACGCTGGGCTTCGGCGACATGATCGTCAACTTCTTTACCAAGCCCGACTTCATGGAGCTGCTGAGCCGTAAGGCCATCCTGCCGCTGATCGTTGCGGCGGTGCTGTTCGGTTTCGGCATCCAGATGAACGGCGGCCCCGAGACAAAGACCGCGCAGGTGCTCGAGGATATCACGGGCTGCATCATGAATACCGTGAAGCTCATCACCTACTATGCCCCGATCGGCTTCTTCGGCTTCTTTGCCAATCTGGTGTCTACTTACGGCCCGGAGCTGGTCGCCGACTACAGCCGCACGCTCATTATCTACTACGTCATGAGCTTCGTGTACATGTTCGTGTTCTTCCCCATTTACGCCCAGTTCGGCGGCGGCAAGGGCGGCGCGAAGATCATGTTCTCCAAGCTGTTCCGCCCGGCGGCGGTGTCGTTCGGTACCTGCTCGTCCGTTGCGACCATCCCGACGAACATGGAAGTTGCCGATGAGACCGGCATCAGCAAGGATGTCACGGACATCGTGCTGCCCATGGGCGCCACCATGCACATGGACGGCTCGGCCATGAGCGCCATCATCAAGGTCGCGTTCCTGTTCGGCGTGTTCGGACTGGACTTCACGACGGAAAAGGCCATTCTGGCCATCATCGTGGCGGTGTTCTCCTCCGTGGCCATGAGCGGTATCCCCGGCGGCGGCGGTACCGGCGAGCTGGTAGTCTGCACGATCTTCTTCCCCGACCAGCTGGCTGTTGCCTACCCGATCGCACTGGCGATCGGCAACCTCGTCGATCCTCCGGCGACCATGGTCAACTCCGCCGGCGACTATGTTGTGTCCTTCATCGTCTCCCGCTATGTGGACGGCAAGGATTGGCTGCAGAAGGCCATTGCCAAGAAGAGAGAAAGCAAGGCTATCGAGCAGTAATCTGCCGATGTATCAAATTCCTTCCACCCGGAAACACTACGGTGTACCGGATGGGAGGAATTTTTTATGCTTGGAAAAGTCGAGATCTGCGGTGTCAACACGGCCGACCTGAAAGTCCTGAGCAGCGACGCCTGCCGGGCACTGCTCATCCGCGCAAAGCACGGCGACACTGACGCGCGCGAGCAGCTCATTGCCGGCAACCTCCGGCTGGTGCTGTCCGTGATCCAGAAATTTATCGGCCGCGGCGAGAACGTGGACGATCTGTTTCAGGTCGGCTGCATCGGTCTGATCAAGGCAATCGACAATTTTGACGCCGAAAACCACGACGTGCGCTTTTCCACCTACGGCGTGCCCATGATTTCCGGGGAGATCCGGCGCTACCTGCGCGACAACAGCCCCATCCGCGTCAGCCGCTCCACGCGCGACACCGCCTATAAGGTCCTGCAGGCAAAAGAGCGCCTGACTGCCGCCTCCGGCCGCGAGCCGACGCTTGACGAGATTGCAAAGGAACTGGACATCCCGCGGCGGGACGTCGTGTTCGCGCTCGACGCGATCAGTGACCCCATCTCGCTCTACGAGCCGATCTACACCGACAACGGCGAGAGCATCTGCGTCATGGATCAGGTCGGCGACACGAAAAACACGGACGAGCAGTGGCTGGAGCATCTGGCGCTCTCGAACGCCATCTCCGACCTCAACGAGCGCGAGAAGAAGATCCTCTCCCTGCGCTTTTACGCCGGCAAGACCCAAATGGAGGTCGCCGGCGAGATCGGCATCAGCCAGGCGCAGGTGTCCCGCCTGGAGAAAAATGCGCTCGGCAAGATCCGCAAGAACATCTTCCCCTCATAAACCGCCGCCCGGCGCCATAGACTGGTACCAAAACGCTGCGGAGGGATTACCATGAAATGCTGTTTGTCCGATCTGCGATACAAGGAAGTCATCGACCTGACCACCGGGCAGCGGCTCGGCTATGTATGCGACGCGGAGATCGATCTGGAGCAGGGCAAGATTGTGTCGCTGATCGTGCCGGGGCAAAAAAAGCTCGGCGGTCTGCTCAGCGGCGATGACGACTACATTCTGCCGTGGGAATCCATCTCCAGATTGGGCGAGGATATCATTCTTGCCGAGGTCGCGGCGCAGCAGCCGCGCCGCCGGCGGGAAAAGCGGCAGAATTATCTCTGACAGCCTGAAAAAACGGCAAAAATCCGGGCAAATCCTCTTGCATTGTCCGGATTTCTCTGGTATAATACCAGAGCATTACGCACGGGGGTCGATGTGCGACCATGTGGCTTCGGCCTGGTCGGGCACAATTGACGCCCCCGGAGGTAGCAACTAATTAAAGGAGGAAACAAAAAACTATGGCAGTCGTATCTATGAAACAGCTTCTCGAGGCCGGTGTCCACTTCGGTCATCAGACCCGCAGATGGAACCCGAAAATGGCGGAGTACATCTACTGCGAGCGCAATGGCATCTACATCATCGACCTGCAGAAGACCGTCAAAAAGCTCGAGGAGGCTTACAACTTCGTGCGCACCCTCGCAGAGAATGGCCAGACCATCCTCTTCGTCGGCACCAAGAAGCAGGCTGCGGACGCCGTGAAGGAAGAGGCTTCCCGCGTCGGCATGTACTATGTCAATGCCCGCTGGCTCGGCGGCATGCTCACCAACTTCAAGACCATGCGCACCCGCATCGACCGTCTGGCTCAGCTCAAGAAGATGCAGGAGGACGGCACCTTCGATATGCTCCCGAAGAAGGAAGTCATGAAGCTGCTCGGCGAGATGGAGAAGCTTGAGAAGTACCTCGGCGGCGTCAAGGAAATGAAGAAGCTCCCCGGCGCGCTGTTCGTCGTTGACCCCCGCAAGGAGCACAACGCCATCGCTGAGGCCCGCAAGCTGCACATCCCGATCGTCGCCATCGTCGACACCAACTGCGACCCGGACGAGATCGACTACGTCATCCCCGCGAACGACGACGCGATCCGCGCCATCCGCCTGATCTCTTCCACCATGGCCAACGCCGTGCAGGAAGGCCGTCAGGGCGCCGACGCTGAGGAAGCTGCTTCCGAGGAAGAGGCCCAGAAGGTCGAAGAGTAATTGAAAAACTGCAAGGGCGGGCCGCGTACCCGCCCTTCTGATAAAACAATAAAGGAGAAAGAATTATGGCATTTTCTGCTGCTGATGTGAAAAATCTGCGTGAAATGACCGGCGTCGGCATGATGGACTGCAAAAAGGCCCTCACCGCTGCTGACGGCGATATTGATAAGGCTGTGGAATGGCTCCGTGAGAAGGGCCTCGCCGCCGCTCAGAAGAAGGCCGGCCGCATCGCCGCCGAGGGCATGGCTTACGCCGCCGTCGTCGATGGTATCGGCGTGATCGTCGAGGTCAACGCGGAGTCTGACTTCGTGGCCAAGAACGACCTGTTCGTGGATTACGTCAAGGGCGTCGCCGCCGTCGTCGCCAAGGAGAACCCGGCTGATCTCGACGCGCTGTACGCCTGCGCTTACGGCAACGGCAAGACCGTGCTCGAGGAGCAGAACGATAAGGTCCTCGTCATCGGCGAGAACATCAAGGTCCGCCGCTTCGCGCGCTACGACACCGGCCTGAACGTCCCCTATGTCCACATGGGCGGCCGCATCGCCGTGCTTGTCAACCTCGAGACCGAGTCCACCGACGCTGCCGTCGTCGAGCTGGGCAAGGACATCGCCATGCAGATCGCGGCTCTGAACCCGACCTACAAGGATAAGAGCGACGTCTCCGAGGAGTTCATCGAGAAGGAAAAAGAGATCCGCCTGGCGCAGGCCAAGGAAGATCCGAAGAACGCCAAGAAGCCCGACGCCATCATCGAGAAGATCGTCATGGGCGGCATCGGCAAGTACTTCAAGGAGATCTGCCTGCTGCAGCAGCCGTTCGTTAAGGACGACAAAGTCTCCGTTGAGGAGCACATTGCCGCCGTCGCCAAGCAAGTCGGCGCCTCCATCAAGCTCGTGAACTACACCCGCTTTGAGAAGGGCGAAGGCATTGAAAAGCGTCAGGACGACCTCGCCGAGGAAGTTGCGAAGCTCATCAAGTAAATTTCACTTCCATTCTGCATCCCGCGGCTCCGAACCGGGCCGCGGGATATTTCTGTCTGCTTCATCCTTTTTGTGGGAGATCAGCGGTAAAAACCGCCGTTTTTCGGGAGTAGAGTGGCTCTACGGCCGTGTAGAGCCGCATTTTTTCCGGTAGAGACCGTAAAATTGGAACGTAGACAGGGAAAAATGACAGTAGCTTGTATTTATGCGCCAGCGGGTGTACGGATAAAGAGCGCACACCGTGCAGCACTTTGAGCAAGCAAAGGAGCACTCACATGATCCAGATCTTTACCGACACGTCGGCAAACCTGCCGGCTGCTTACATTCAGAAATATTCCCTGCGCGTCATCCCGCTGACGTACTTCGTCGACGGCGTTGAAGCGCATCAGGATCCTGCTGTTGATTTCGACGGGAAAGCCTACTATGACGCCATGCGCAGCGGCACGCCCGTATCCACCGCCATGATCAACCTTGGCGCGTTTCTCGAGCCGCTGCACGCGGCGCTGGCGGCCGGCGACGACGTGATCTATATCGGCATGTCCGGCGGCATCAGCGGCACGGCGCATGCGGCCGCCATGGCCGTGCAGGAGCTGCAGGAAAAATTCCCGGAGCGGAAAATCGCCGCCATTGACACCTATGCCGCCTCGCTCGGCGAAGGGCTGCTGGTGATCGAGGCCGCGCGTATGCTCGAAAACGGCGCGCCTTTCTCGCTGATCGTCGAGCAGATCTCCCGCCGCCGCCATACGATGTGCCAGTACTTCACGGTCGATGACCTCGCCTATCTGGAGCGCGGCGGCCGCGTGAGCAAGGCTGCCGCCATCGTCGGCACCGTGCTCAAGATCAAGCCGCTGCTGCGCGGCGATGACGAGGGCAAGATCGTCCTGTGCGGCAAGACGCGCGGCCGCAAGCAGTCGCTCACCGCGCTGGCGGACTTTTACGAGAAGCTCGTCGCCGACAAGTCCGAGGAGATCGGCATCGCGCACGCAGACGATGCAGCCGGCGCGCAGTTTCTGCTCGATGCGCTACGTCAGCGCGGCTTCACCGGCGAATGCCTGACCGTGTGCTACGAGCCCGTCACCGGCTCGCACGTCGGCCCCGGCACGGTGGCGCTGTTTTTCCAGGGCATCCACAGATAAACGAAAACCCGGAGGACGTGTCCTCCGGGTTTTTTATGTCTCTTTCCGGTCGACCTGCCGGATCATTTTCTCGAACTTCGCGCGCGGGCCCATGACCTCGCGCCCGCAGCCAAGGCAGCGCAGCTTGAAATCCGCGCCGATGCGCAGCACCTCCCAGCGTTTCTCGCCGCAGGGGTGCTGTTTTTTCATCGTCAGAATGTCGCCGACCTGAATGTCCATCACTCACTCCCCCTTGATGCGCTGCCAGTAGGCACGCGCCGCCTGCTCGGTCTTGTTGTCACCGTATTCATAATAGTGCTTTCCCTTCAGCTCATCGGGCAGGTACTGCTGCTGCACCCAATGACCCGGGTAGCCGTGCGGATACTTGTAGCCCTGCTCACGCTCGAAGCCCGTGCCGTCGGCATGGACGTTCTGCAGCTCACGCGGGATGGGCCCCGCCTTCCCTGCCCGAACGTCGGCGATCGCGGCGTCGATGGACATGACAACGGAGTTGGACTTCGGCGCCGTGGCCAGCAGCAGCACTGCCTCCGCCAGCGGCAGCCGCGCCTCCGGCAGGCCGAGCTGGAGCGCGCTGTCCACGCAGGATTTCACGATCATGGCCGCCTGCGGATAGGCAAGGCCGATATCCTCACTTGCCGAGCACAGGATGCGCCGGCACGCACCGATCAGGTCGCCGGCCTCGAGCAGGCGCGCCAGATAATGCAGCGCCGCGTCGGGATCCGAGCCGCGCAGCGACTTCATAAGCGCGGACACGACGTCATAGTGGTCGTCGCCCGCACGGTCATAGTGCATGGCGCTGCGCTGCGTGATGTTCTCGGCATCCGCGCGCAGAAGGCGGATGGTATCCCCCTCTCTCGGCGCCGCCGAAAAGAGCAGCTCGACCGCATTGAGCGCCTTGCGCACATCGCCGCCGCAGACGGACGCGATATACCCCGCCGTGCCCGGCTCGATGTCTGCCGTGACGTTTTCCCGTGCGCTGAGAATGGACACCGCGCGCAGCACGGCCTTTTCCACCTCGGCGGCCGGCACCTGCTTGAACTCAAACACCGTGCTGCGGCTGAGCACCGCGTTATAGACATAGAAATACGGGTTTTCCGTTGTAGAGGCAATGACCGTGATGCGGCCGTCCTCCATGAACTCCAGCAGCGACTGCTGCTGCTTTTTGTTGAAGTACTGGATCTCGTCGAGATACAGCAGCACACCGCCGGGCGTGAGCATGGTGTCGAGCTCGGCAATGATATTGCGGATGTCCGAAATGCTCGCGGTCGTGGCGTTCAGGCGGCGCAGGGTGCGGTTCGTGCTGGCCGCGATGATGCTTGCGACCGTGGTCTTGCCGGTGCCGGACGGGCCGTAAAACACCATATTCGGGATCTCGCCGGATTCCACGATGCGGCGGAGCATCCCGTTCGGGCCCAGAATATGCTTTTGCCCGACGACATCGTCGAGCGTTGTCGGCCGGATCTCATCCGCCAATGGTCTGTACATAACGCGCCTCCTGTGATGCAATGGCGATATTATACCGCATTTTGCGCGCCTTGGCAACTCGCCGCACTTGGCAGGCGGCGCAAAATGTGCTACACTGCCGGAGAGGTGAACAATATGCGCACACCGGAACAAGTGCAGGAGATCCTCCGCTGTCTGGCGCAGGCCTACCCCGCGGACTGCTCCCTGCAATATCAGAAAGATTATGAACTGCTGTTTGCCGTGCGGCTGGCAGCGCAATGCACCGACGAGCGCGTCAATCAGGTCACGCCGGCGCTGTATGCGCGTTTTCCGACGCTCGAGGCGTTTGCCGCCGCCGAGCCCGAGGACGTAGAGCCATATGTCCACTCCTGCGGCTTTTACCGGGCGAAGGCGCGGGACATCGTCCTGTGCGCGCGCAAGCTCGTCGCGGAATACGGCGGCCGCGTGCCGGACACGATGGAGGCCCTCACTTCCCTGCCCGGCGTCGGCCGCAAGACGGCCAACCTCATTCTCGGCGACGTGTACCACAAGCCCGCCGTGGTCGTGGACACGCACTGCATCCGGCTCTCGAACCGCATGGGGCTTGTAGACGGACTGAAAGACCCCGTCAAGATCGAGACCGCGCTGCGCAAGATCCTGCCGCCGGAGGAATCGTCCGACTTCTGCCACCGGCTCGTGCTGCATGGCCGTGCCGTGTGTACGGCACGCAAGCCGATGTGTGACCAGTGCTGCGTGCGCCACGTGTGCCAGACGGCAGAGGAGGCGGACGCATGAAGCCCATCGCCCACATCCACAGCGACTTTGCCACGAAGTTCGGCATTCCGCGCCAGAGCGGCGTAGTCGGGAGTTTACAGGCCGAGATCATTTTCGAGCCGGAATTTCGCAGCCGCGACGCCGTGCGCGGGCTGGAAGCGTTCTCGCACATCTGGCTCATCTGGGAGTTTTCCGAGAACGTGCGCGCCGACTGGTCGCCGACCGTGCGTCCGCCGCGTCTGGGCGGCAATGTGCGCATGGGCGTGTTCGCCACGCGCTCGCCGTTCCGACCGAACCCGATCGGTCTGTCGTGCGTGCGTCTGGAGGACATTACATTTTCCGACGCGCGCGGCCCGGTGCTCCATGTCGCCGGGGCGGACCTGATGGACGGCACGCCGATCTACGACATCAAGCCCTACATTCCCTACGCCGACTGCCATCCGGAGGCGACGGAAGGCTTCACCGGGCAGGTGGAGATGCATGCGCTGACGGTGGAGATCCCACCGGAGCTGCTGGCCCACTTCCCGGTTGAGAAGCGCGACGCACTCATCGGCGTGCTCGCGCAGGATCCGCGCCCTCGGTATCAGGCGGACGCCAGCCGTGTCTACGGGCTGGAATTCGGCGGTTATGAGGTGAAATTCACGGTCAGTGACCAAATACTGACCGTCACGGATATTGCAAAAAAAGACTCGTGAAATGCCAACGCCACATAAGGATGTTTTGGTTTAATGCCTATACGGTGCAACTCAGAAATGGGTTGCACCGTTTTTCTGATTATGCGATAAAACGAAACTGCTGAGGATTTTTTTGCATTTCTTCCATCATTGCAAGAATTTCTTGTTCAGTCGGAATATCAATCATTCCAACAGCAGTGAAATACACATCAACTTTTACATAACAGTGACCGCTTGATTTATCGTTATTATGAACTTCAATTCGTTCAATAAGTGTATTTACAAGCGTGGGTGTAAGTTCCTTAATTTCTGTAATTTCACGGAGAGTATGTAGCAATAACCTGAGGTCGGTAACTTTCTGTCCTACATCATCTAATGCCGCTTTCCATTCTTCTATTTCTGTCTGTAACCGTTTTTGCTCACACTCATAATTTTGAAGCAATTTGGAAAAGCGTTCATCCGAAAGGATTCCGGCAGCGTTTTGCTCAAATACTTTCTCAATTAACTTGTCAATTTCCGATATTCTCTTTCCACCACGCTCAACTGATAATCTGAGTTTTTTATTCTCTGTTTGTCGTACAAGATTTGTTTTCTTAGCAAGCATATACAGAAATGCGGACTCGTAGCACTTTACAAAATCTGCCAAGCTCCTTATAGATTCAAGTACAATCTGTTCTAACGATATATCTCTGATATAGTGAATTGGGCATTCACCTCTGCCGCTTTTGTAATTTGAGCATCGCCAAAATTCTTGATTTCGTTTAAGACTTTTCGCTGCACAAAAATGTAATTTAGCTCCGCAATCAGGACAATATACCAAACCTGAAAACAAACTTTGTCTTCCTGTTGCTGTAGGTCGGCGGCGATGTTTTCTCAATTCCTGTACCCTAAGCCACTGTTCTTCAGATATAATCGGCTCTTGCATATTGGGAATAATTTGATATTCTTCAGTAGGATTATGAATTACCTTATGAACCTTATAGCTGACAGTCGTGCTTTTGAAGTTTACCGCACAACCGGTGTATTGCCTGTTTTCAAGAATATTTACAACAGTTTTCTGATCCCATTTGCAAGAATCGCAAGGCACTTTCTGTGTGTGTTTTCTTCCGATACTTTCATAATATGCCGATGGAATAAGTATATTTTCCTTTTCTAACTGCTTTGCAATTTGTAGCGGTCCTCGACCTGCAAGACATAAAGAATAGATTTTGCGTACAATATTGGCAGCGGGTTCATCAATTATCCATTGTTCTTTGTTATCTGGGCTTTTCATATATCCGAACGGAACTGTTGCAGAAACACGCTTACCATGCTCCGCTTTGGATTGCCATACAGCACGGATTTTCTTAGAGGTTTGTGCAGCATACCATTCATTAAAAATATTGTAAAACGGAAGCATTTCCATACCGTCGCCGGTTGTGCTGTTTACATTTTCCTGAATGGAAATAAATGTGATACCTAAGGAAGGATATACAATTTGTGTGAGTCTTCCGGCTTCAACCTGTTCTCTTCCGAAACGGGAAAGGTCTTTAACAATAATCCTACAAATTTTACCTTCCTCAGCCATTCTTTGCATACGCTGGAAGTCACTTCGTTCAAAACTTGTACCGGAAATCCCGTCATCTACAAAGAACATTGTATTTTTGTAGCCGTGATTTTTACAATAATCAAGCAAGATTTGTTTCTGATTACTTATACTGTTTGATTCATCATCGGATACCCTTTTATCTTTTTCATCCTCGACAGATAATCTGCAATAAAGGGCAGTGATGAGCTCATCGTTTGTTTCTGCTGTCATAATTTTACGCTCCTTTCCGACAACAGGGCATAACAAAGATATATTTATTTTATTACGCCCTGTGTCTTTTGGCTATTGTATGAATATCAAATTGGCTTTTCAGGCAATATCAGTTTCTGAAATTGCTGAAGAACATTTTCTCTGCCATTGGGATTAAAATGTGTGCTGACTTCGTAAGTTGTAGTGCCTATTTTCATAAAGAACGGTTCATCATTCTTTTCAAAATACGGTGCATATATTGATTTGTTTTTATCTGTCATCGTTCATCCTTCCTGTTTCTTTCTCTTTGCTTCTGCCATTTTTCGAGCAGAGATATTATTGTTTTCTGCATATCGGATTTGGTGTAGTTTTTCGGAAAATATTTGCGTATATCTTCTTCCATAAAACGAACCTGTTCTTTTTGATTGGGCTTTTCTTCACACAAAACGGCAAACACAACATCGGTTGAATATTTGCCTTGTTCACTGAATTTTCTCAATCGCTGTGCTTGTGATAATGACGGTGTAGCGTCTGTAAATTCGATTTGGTCAAGCAATATTCTTTGCTCATATTCCGACAGATATGAAATCTCAACCGCAGGAGTAAAGGCTATCCGTTCCTCGTCCACAAGTTTTAAGAGCTCAGGTATCAAGTACGTCAGGCGGATATATCGCTGAACATTTCTGCCGCTTTCTGTGTCGGATATGTTATCTCTTGACTTGTGGACAACTTGTCCATAAGTTTTGCCCTGATGTTTTAAGGCTTCTAATTTCATTTTGTAGGCAAAGGCTTTTTCACTTGGTAAGATATGCTCACGGTGTATGTTTGAATCCACCATTTGCACAATTGCCTCGTCTTTTGTTAATTCTTTTATTGTTACCGGTATGCTTGTTATCCCTAATGCTTTGCAGGCTTCAACTCG
>HF985682.1 GCA_000432375.1 Firmicutes bacterium CAG:103 | reverse complement strand
GTGTAGCGCAGTTGGTAGCGCGGGTGGTTTGGGACCATCAGGCCGCAGGTTCGAACCCTGTCACTCGGACCATGCGGAGTGTCCTTATAGGATCTGAGTATCCTGTAACGGGCACTCCGCATTTTTTATTTCCAATCTTATACCGCAACCTCTGCCGGGGCGTAGCTGACAGCTACGCCCTTTCTCGTTTCCATGATGATGTCAGCCTCCGGGATCTTCTTGCGGTCAGGCACTTCAAAGGCACCGATACAGTTATAGTGAATAACAATCCGCTGATTGGTGACGCCGTCCCGTTTTTCCGCATGGTACACGTCGATATGGTCAATCAGCTCGGACACCATACGCTGGGTAATTTTCGTAACATGAGTATAGCGCCGTACCATTTGCAGATAGTCCTCCATATCCATCTGCTGTCCTTCGGCCTTTTTCAGTTCCAGCCGCAAGGCTTTGATCTTTGCGCTGATCTCGCCCTGCTCCTGCTCGTATCGCTTTGACATTCTGGCAAACCGGGCATCGTCAATCTTTCCTGCCACATTATCCTCATATAGCCTTTCAAAGAGCATATCCAGCTCCTTGTCCCGGGCCAGCAGCCCGTCCAGCTCCCGCTTCTTGCGTACCCGGTCATTTTCCGCCACCTTTGCCGAGCGGCCCACCATCTCCTTGATAAAGTCGTTTTCATACTCATTGGCAAAGCAGGCCAGCCGATGTACCTCGTAGAGTACGACCGGCTCCAAGAAGTCCAGCCGGATATAGTGGGTAGACGAGCATTTGCGGAGCCCGGAATTGTGGTTGTTGCAGCTAAAGAACTTAATGTCGTGGTTCCTTGTATTGATATATGAATAATTCATCCACAGTCTAATTGAGATGAAATTTCACGTAGTTATAGATTTTATACAAAAAATGTAGTATAATTAATATTATTTCGTCGGATAGAGTGAGGATATATATGGATTGTACGGATCTTTACTTAAAAATAAATCATAATCTACAAGAAAATATTCAGGCATCACTTTCATCTTCACACTACACGTTGTTTGCTAATGCAAATGCGTTTATTGACGATTATGGATTGTGGCAAAAATGGATAGCAGAAAAATATGGAATAGAAATTTTTAGTTTAGCCTTATCTGAATATGAAACAGCGTTGCTATTTGCCGTTCAATCACTTTATAAACAGGCATTTAGTTCATTGCGAGCTTACTTAGAGCACACATTATTTGGTATCCAATTAACAACCAATTTACTTCAATACCTAAACTGGAAATAAGATGCACAGGATGTTTACTGGAGTCAAATTGTTGATTTGGATTCTGGGCTATTTAGTTCAAATTATACCTCAGCTTTTTTTTCAGAATTGTGCGCGTCATCGAAGTTAATCCTTGATTTGGCAAAACGAGTTTACAGAGAGTGTTCACAATTTACCCACGGAAATTATAGTGCGTGGGAAGTAATAAAATACCCACCCGTATATGATGAAAAAGCATTTGTAAAATTTCTAGATGAAGCTGAAAGCATTAAATATATAATTGAATACTCTTTCTTTATTAGATTTATTAAAGAAATTCCCAAGGAAAAAATTACAGATTTTGAATCCCAAATACGTGAATCCTTAGGGCACCTGAAAGAAGTAACTGACTATTTATCAATGATCAATGAGGATGAAAAATGACAAATTTTATTCTTAGAAGTGAAGAGC
This sequence comes from Firmicutes bacterium CAG:103, assembly GCA_000432375.1. Taxonomy (GTDB): domain Bacteria; phylum Bacillota; class Clostridia; order Oscillospirales; family Oscillospiraceae; genus CAG-103. The sequence continues at coordinate 5,288 of HF985682.1, read as the reverse complement.
TACAAGACTCTAAAATTCTTGATTATTATGTCGGCACAGTGCACGATGAAGAAATACTTGAGCATCTTGAAACTCCAATTCCCTGCCTTTTGGAAGGTAGTCGAGGGGTAGGAAAATCATTTCTGTTTAAAGTTCTGAAACAGCGTCTATTGAATAGATTTGCAGATACTAAAATATTACCAGTGATGGTGACATTTCGGAATAGTCCATTTTTAAAAACTGAAAATGAATCCGCATTTTATTACTGGATGCTGGCAAGAATTACGTCTGAAATTATACGAGCATTAAAAAAAGCCGGCGTATTAGTTGGGAGATACTCTTTTCTTTATGGCACCTCATCAAATACAGATGATGAAACAGAACTTGAAAAAATATGTAATCAATTTGAGCAATCATGGCGAGAAAAAGAAGTTGACATTGATATTTCTCTACTTCCTACAATCGACGGCCTATTGCAAGCCATAGAAGATGTTTGTGAAACAAGCTTTATTGAAAGAATAATCGTAAATATTGATGAAGCGGCACACGTTTTTATACCTGCACAGCAGCGGCAATTTTTTACTTTATTTCGTGATATGCGATCTCCCTACTTAAAATGCAATGCAGCAATTTACCCCGGTACAACATGTTTTGGAGATTCTTTTCAACCGATGCATGATGCGATGTTCCTCCACATATCTAGGAATATTCAAGACGATGATTATATTCCATCTATGCGAGATATGGTTGCAAAGCAAATAGACGATAGTGCAACAATTCGAAAATTGTTGCAGCATGGGGAGAATTTTAATCTTCTTGCATATGCATCGAATGGAAATCCAAGATTACTATTTACCACTTTAGGAATGGTGGATAGAATTAATGCAGATTCTACAAATAAAATCTTCCGGGAGTTTTATCGCGAACGAATTTGGGCTGAGCACTCCGCTTTGGCAGAAAAATTCCCCTCTTGTAAGGATCTCATAGATTGGGGACGAGATTTTATTGAAAATGATGTATTGCCAGAATTAAAGTCTAAAAATGATAATTATTTGGCAAAAGATCAACCTACAACTTACTATTTGTGGATTCATCGTGACGCTCCACAAATTAATAAAGAAGCTCTAAGATTATTGGAATATACCGGAATCTTAATTGAAAATGCAAATGGTATCCGCGCAACTAGAAATGCAATAGGTACTCGTTATGGCGTTAATATCGGTTGTTTACTTGCATTAGAAGCTGTTCCTACTTCTACTGGAGCTAGAATTCTGAAAAATACTACAACAAAACGTATGAGTGAGTACGGCGCGAGTAACTCGTGTTATGAGCCGCTTTCCTCTAAGAAACTTATTGAGCTGGAAGCTTCCAACAATCAGTTTTTACAAGATCAACTTGCAAAAAGTATTGACTTTTTGGACTTGACTGATTGGCAAAAAGAAAAATTGCATTCAGTTTCAATAAATACTATTGGAGAATTAGCTGCTTCAAACGAATCCGCAGTTATGAAAGCCTATTATGTCGGAGAAGTTAGAGCAAAACAAATGAAAAACGCCGCATATGCCGCGCTTTTTGAATACCTACTGGGTTGAGTTCTTTACATTAAGGATGAAAGCCTTGCTTGCTGCTTGCAAACCATTGATATTACTGGATTTCCACAGATCCTTTAATGACACTCGGACCATAAGTCCACCGTAATTTCGATAGAATTACGGTGGGCTTTTTCTATGCACAAAAACCGCTTGAAATAGGGCTTTTCGGCTGTTCAGGCTCATAAACGAACCCCGCTGCAGGCAATTCTGCGGCGGGATTTCGTGCGTTTTGCGCGGATTGTGGCGTTCTGTTCCGCTGTAATCGTTAAACAGCCGAGTAATCGTTGAACTACTGGGGGTATTCGTTAAACCACCGAGTTCTGATAATACTCCTTATGAGAAAATCGGCGATGAAGTGCGGTCACTGGCGGATGAGGTACCGTTTGACATCCCAGATTCGTGGGAGTGGGTTCGGCTGGGCACCATTTCGTCCTATGCAGAAACCAAGCAGAAAATAAATGCAACAAGCGCCGATCCTTCGATTTGGGGACTGGATTTGGAGGACATCGAGAAAGGCGGCAGGCTTTTAGAGCATAAAACAGTCGGTGAACGCAAAGCAGTTGGTGATAAGACCGTATTTGCGAAGGGGGATATTCTCTACAGCAAACTGCGCCCATACTTGTTGAAAATTCTTGTCGCCCCCGATGACGGCATTTGTACGCCAGAAATCGTACCATTCCGTGTATACGGCGGAATCAATCCGAACTACATCGTAAATTATCTAAAATTCCCTTATGTCGATAATCTCATCAACAGCATTACTTACGGCGTGAAGATGCCCAGAGTCGGCACAGAAACAATGACCACTTTATTAGTGCCAATACCTCCCCTGGATGAGCAACGGCGTATCGTTGAGAAGATTGATGAGGTTGCCGCTGCTGTTTCTGCATACGATGTGGCATACCAAAAAACTGAAACCTTAAATTCAACCTTCCCCGAAGCCATCAAGAAGTCGATACTGCAAGAGGCAGTCCAGGGCAAGCTGGTACCGCAAGACCCATCTGACGAGCCTGCAGAGGCTCTGCTGAAGCGTATTCGGGCGGAGAAACAACGGATCATCAAGGAGGGCAAAATCAAAAAGGACAAGCACGAATCCGTTATTTTCAGACGAGATAATGTCGCTCGAAATTATACGCAATGAAATAAGCGCGGTTCAAGATGATTTATAGATTTTTTGAAAGCCTCCCTGCTATTCGACGCGGAGCATCCGATAGCCGATTCCGATGTGCGTTTGTATGTATTGCTGCCCGCCTTTTCCGCGTTCCAGCTTTTTGCGCAGGGTTGCCATGAACACCCGCAGAGAAGCAATATCGTTTTCCCAACTGCTGCCCCAAATCTGCTGTGTGATGTAGGTGTGGGTCAGAACTTTGCCCACATTTTTTGAGAGCAGACACAACAGCTTGTATTCGATGGGTGTCAAGTGCAGTTCTGCACCGTCAAGATATGCGCAGCCTGCCGCATAGTCGATTTTCAGCGCACCGTTCGTAAAAATCGGAGATTCCTGCGCTGCGTCTGTTTTCATCAGCGACAGTCTCCGCTGCGTCACTCGCAGCCGCGCCAGCAGTTCATCCACGGAAAAGGGCTTGGTGAGATAATCGTCCGCCCCGGTATCCAGCGCCACGATTTTATCAGAATCCTCTGTTCTGGCGCTGATCACAATGATCGGCATATTTGACCACGAACGGATTTTTCGGATGATCTCCACGCCGTCCATATCTGGCAGTCCCAAATCAAGCAGCACAATGTCCGGGTTGTGAGACAGCGCCTCCATCACGGCGCTTGCGCCGTTTTGCGCAGAAAGGTACCTGTATTCATGGGTTTTCAGCGTTGTTGTGATCAGATTGCGCACCGGCGTATCATCTTCTACAACGAGGACGAGTGGCTTATTCATTTAGGTTCACCTCACTGAGCGGTACTGTAAAGGAAAAGATGCAGCCATGCGGCAAATTTTCTTTCAATGTCATTTCGCCATTATGGGCATGAATGATGGCTTGGCAGAGCGTAAGCCCCAGTCCAAGACTTCGGCGGCTGTCGCCAATCGGATTGCCCCCGGTAAAGAACATTTCAAACACATGTTCCTTCAGTTCATCTGGAATACCGGGACCGTTATCGCTGACGCATATTTCAGCCATATTGTCTCGCGGGATTGCCGTGATCCGGATGTTCGAGCCAGCCGGAGTATATTTGACTGCATTGTTCACCAAGTTGATAAGCACCTGCATGATGAGTCCCGCATCCACCCGAACCAGCAACGGTACATCTCCGCAATCCACTGCGATGTGATGTTCTGCGGACCTTCGGTCAATATGTCGGAGCGATTCCGATACGATGTCGTCCACGACCTGATCAGAAAGGTGCAGTTTTACGTTGCCGTCCGCAATTTTTGTAATGGAAAGCAAGTTCTCAACCAGTCCCGTCAGCCATTGCGCATCGTCATAAATGTCCGTAAAAATCTGTTTCCGCGTTTGTTCATCCAGCACGTTATAGCTGTGCAGCAGCGTATCCGCGTTGCCGGAAATGGAGGTCAGCGGGGTCCTAAGGTCATGGGAAATTGAACGCAGAAGGTTTGCACGAAGCTGTTCGTTCTTTGCAAGGACGGCGGCTTTTTCCTTTTCTTCGGCGTTGCGTAGGCTTTCCAGCGCCAGAGCGCACTCGCCGAGAATGGAAAACAGCACGCTGGATGTAAATGCGTCAGGCTGCGTTTGCTTCTCCATCGGAATCCCGACAACGCCGAAAACCTGCTGCCCGGTACGAATGGCAAGATACAGCCGTTTTGCCTTTGGAAAGTTTTGCGTCGTTGCGCCAGCACGCTTTCGGTTTTGCCAGACCCATTGAATCACGTTCTGTTCCTGATCAGTATCCGGGATGCAATATGGACTGCTTCCGTCTGCCGGATAAACATTCCCATCCAGCAGCACATCGCCTTGTGCCGGATAAATCAAAACGTCCCGCTGCATGAGCTTCTGTATCTGCGTCGCGGTCATCTGATAGACCTCATCCGGTGTTTCCGCCTTTTGAAGCTGCCTGTTCATATCAAAAAGGAGTTTTGTCCGATAGGCATCCCGCGCGGATAGCTGCGCATGGGCTTTGAGCTTTGCGGCAAGCGTACCGGTCAAAAGCGCCGCTGCAAACATGACGGCAAAGGTTATTGGGTATTTGCTGCCATAGGCTGCCAAAGACAGCCGGGGTTCCGTTAGAAAATAATTGAACAGGATGACACTCAAAAAAGCGGACAGCACACCGCAGGTATATCCGCTGGTAAAAGCGGAAGTCAGAAGCACCCCCAGCAGGTAAACCATGATGATATTGGCATTTGCAAAGCCGAGCCGCAGAAAGGCCCATCCGATGACCGTCGCAGCTGCCAGAATCCCGATGGTCAGAAGCAGTTCCCATGCGGTTGGAAACGCCGGACGGATGGGAAGCAGCCGTTTCCTGCGGTAGCTCTTATAGCCTTCCACATCCGGAATGATATGAATGTCCACCTCTGGTGCAAGCGTAATGAGCCGTTCTGTCAGCGTCGGTTCACTCCAAAAATGCCGCCGCTGTACGCCACTTCGCCCAATCACAATTTTGGTCACATCAGAGAGACGCACATATTCCGCGATCTGTGTTGCCACATCTTCACCATGCGTTGTGACGATCTCTGCGCCAAGCTGCTGAGCCAGACGCATATTCACCTGCAAGCGAACGGTATCTTCCGCATTCATATCAGCGTCT
>HF985681.1:21514-35809 GCA_000432375.1 Firmicutes bacterium CAG:103 | reverse complement strand
AGCTGGATGACGTGGAACTCATACCCCGTGATGACCGGGTTGTCCGCCATGCGCATGGCGTTCATCTCCGTGATGATGCGGCACACTTCGTTGAACTGCTCGACGGCCTTGCGCAGCTTTTCCTCCGAGAAGTCCACGCCGTAGACCTTTTCGAGCGGCTGGATGATCTTCTGCTCGATCTGGCGGCGGTAGTAGCCCGCGTGCCACTCGGTCTTGCGCAGCGGCATGTCGAGATACGTGCAGAAGAACTTGTCGTTCGGAATCAGCTCGCAGTATTCAAAATACTGCTCCATGCGGTTCATCGTCGTGCAGCACTCCTGCCCGATGAGCGCGGAGATAAAGTTGTAGCCGCCCTCAAACGCACGCTCGAGGATGCTCTTGGAGTACGGGCACGAGCGGTTGGTCATGTAGTAGGTGGCCATGTCGGGGTTTGTGCAGTTCGGCGCGCGCAGGCGCACGCCAAAGCAGTTGTCCGTGTCCAGCAAAACCTCCGGTATGTACGAACAGTTCCATGCCAGCGCCAGCCGCCCATCCTTGCAGGCGTCCTGAACCAGGTCGTTGTTTGCCTGCTGCAGCAGGTTTTCAAAATAGATCAGATGCTTCAGGTCTCTCATTCGCGCATTCCCTCCTTCGATGCACAAATTCCGCGCCAACGATGAAAATTCGACATTTTGCACAAGCGCAGAACGTTAACACGCATTTATTATAGAACTTTGCCTGAATCATGTCAATATGTGTAACAAGTGATTATTAACGGACGTTTCGCTTTTTTCTGCCTGAAAAACGGGAAAACGGCAGGAAAGCGCTTGTCAAAAGCAAGACAAAGTGATAATATAAATCTGTATATGCAAAAAAATTGCCGGGAAAACCGGCGTTTTTCAATGAAAAAAACAACGCGGCACGCCCGCAGAAGCCTCGGCTTCTGCGGGCGTGTTTTTTGTTCGGCGAAAAAACGGCGCCGATCGTGCCGCGAAAACGGAAAATTCGTCCGGCGCGCATATCCGCACGCAAATCCGCCGACAATAACCGGGAAGCAAATCCCGTAAACTGCGGCTTTGGAGGAATGGATATGTACAAAAAAGATTTTATTGACACCAACGATTTCACAAAACAGGAACTGCTGGACATCATCGACCTGTCGCTCGCCATCAAGCGCGCCATCCGCCGGGGTTATTATCCCCCGCTGCTGAAAGATATGAACCTCGGCATGATCTTTCAGCAGTCGAGCACCCGCACGCGCGTGTCGTTCGAGACGGCCATGAGCCAGCTCGGCGGCCACGCGCAGTATCTCGGTCCCGGCATGATCCAACTCGGCGGCCACGAGACCATCGGCGACACGGGCAAGGTGCTCTCGCGCCTGGTCGACGTGGTCATGGCCCGCGTCATCGAGCACAAGACGATCGTTGAGCTCGCCGATGCGTGCACGATCCCGGTCATCAACGGCATGAGCGACTATAACCACCCCACGCAGGAGATCGGCGACCTGTGCACCATCAAGGAAAACCTGCCCGAGGGCAAGCGGCTGGAGGACTGCAAGGTCGTCTTCGTCGGCGACGGAACGCAGGTGTGCGCGTCCCTCGGCTTCATCACTACGAAGCTCGGCATGCACTTTGTGCACTACGGCCCGGAGGGCCACCAGCTGAACGCCGACCACAAGCGCATTCTGGAGGCCAACTGCAAGCGCTCCGGCGGCAGCTGGGCCGTCACGGACGAGCGCGACGCCGTGCGCGGCGCGGACTTTATCTATACTGACGTCTGGTACGGCCTGTATGAAAACGAGATGCCGAAGGAAGCGCGCGTGCGCGTCTTTGCCGACTACCAGGTCAACCGCGAGCTCATGCAGCTCGGCGCGCTCGGCTGCAAGTTCCTGCACTGTCTGCCTGCTACGCGCGGCGAGGACGTGACCGACGAGGTCGCCGACTCCGCTGCCTCCCTCTGCTGGGAGCAGGCCGGCAACCGCCTGACGGCCATGCGCGGTCTGCTGGTGTATTTCACGCGCTGCCGCCGCGTCCCGACGGAGCTGGAGCTCGCCGCGGCGCAGGAGGAGCTCGACGCCTTCCTCGACGCGCGGCTCGGCGGCTGCTGACCGGCTGCCAAAGGAGCAGACACCATGGAAGAACGAAAAAAATTCCGCCTTGCGGACGTCGTCCTCTCGGTCATCTGCGTCGTGTTCGTGGCGGAGGCGGCGGCGCCCGTCGCCTCCATCGGCAACAGCCAGTATTTCTGGTGGGTGTTCATGATGATCGCCTTCCTGCTGCCGTACGGCATGATCTCGTCCGAGCTCGGCACGACGTATACCGGCGACGGCGGGCTCTATGACTGGATCAACAAGGCGTTCCCGCGCTCGAAGTGGGGCGCGCGCGCCTCGTGGTACTACTGGATCAACTTTCCGCTGTGGATGGCCTCGCTCGCCGTCGTGTGCCCGGAGCTGCTCGGCGTGCTCACAGGGCTGCAGTTCGGGTGGCTGGCAAAGCTGCTCATCGAGCTCGCCTTCATCTGGATCGTCACGTGGATCGCATTTTACCCCGTGTGCGACAGCATCCTCATCCTCAACATCAGCGCCGCCATCAAAATGATCCTTGCGCTGACGGTCGGCGTGCTCGGCATCGTCTACGTCGTGAAAAACGGCTTTGTCAACGACATGGCCTTCCGCACGTTCCTGCCGGGGTTTGACCTGCACAGCCTGTCATATATCTCGGTCATCATCTTCAACTTCCTGGGCTTCGAGGTCGTGTGCACGTATGCCGACAATATGCGCGACCCCAAGCGCCAGATCCCGCAGGCCGTCGTCACCGGCGGCATCGTCATCGCGCTCATCTACCTGTTTTCGGCCTTCGGCATCGGCGCGGCCATCCCCACGCACGAGATCAGCGAGGACTCGGGCCTCATCGACGCCGTCTCGCTCATGACCGGCCGCACGAGCGGCTGGTTCGTCGGCGCGGTGGCGCTGCTGTTTCTCGTCACGCTGTTCGGCAACATGATCTCATGGTCCATGGGCGTGAACTCCACGGCGGCCTACGCTGCCGAAAACGGCGACATGCCCGCGATCTTTGCAAAGCGCTGGGCGAAAAACGACATGCCCATCGGCTCCGCGCTCACGAGCGGCATCGTGGCGAGCGTTGTGTGCATCCTCGGCATCATCATCGAGCTGCTCTCACCGGATTCGTCCCTGTTCTGGAGCTTTTTTGCGCTCAACCTCGTCATGCTCCTGCTGAGCTATGCGCCCGTGTTCCCGGCGTTTTTGCGCCTGCGGGAGATCGACCCCGATTCCGAGCGGCCGTTTCGCGTGCCGGGCGGGCACGGGATGCTGCGCGTGCTGGCCTATGTGCCCATGGCGCTCATCCTCATCTCGATCTTCTTCACGGCGGTGCCGCTGTCGTTCGATACGGACACGCTCTCGTACTATCTGCCGATCACGATCGGGTCGATCCTCAGCATCGTCATCGGCGAAATTCTCATCGCGGCGCGTGCGCGCCGGCATCATTCCTAGGAGGAAAACGTTATGGCAAAACGAATCACCGGCTCCACGCCGAAGCTCGACGGCTACCGGATGCCTGCGGAGTTTGAGCCGCAGGCCGGCGTCTGGATGCTCTGGCCGGAGCGCAACGACAACTGGCGCGACGGCGCCAAGCCCGCGCAGAAAACCTTTCTGGACGTGGCCACGGCCATTTTGCAGTTTGAACCCGTGACGGTCTGCGTCTCCCCGGCGCAGTACCAGAATGCGCGCGAGCGCCTGCCGCGCGCCGTGCGCGTCGTCGAGATGGCAAGCAACGACGCCTGGATCCGCGACTGCGGGCCGACGTTTCTCGTCAACGGCAACGGCGGCGTGCGCGCCGTGGACTGGACGTTCAACGCCTGGGGCGGGCTGGTCGACGGGCTCTATTTCCCGTGGGATCTCGACGATCAGGTCGCGCAGAAGGTCTGCGAGATCGAGCGCGTCGATTCCTACCGCACCGAGGGCTTCGTGCTCGAGGGCGGCTCCATCCACGTCGACGGCGAGGGCACCGTGCTCACGACCGAGATGTGCCTGCTGTCCGAGGGGCGAAACCCCGACATGGACCGCGGCGCGATCGAGCGCATGCTCTGCGACTATCTCGGCTGCGAGAAGGTGCTCTGGCTGCGCGACGGCATCGACCTCGAGGAGACCAACGGCCACATCGACGACGTGGCCTGCTTCATCCGCCCGGGCGAGGTCGCCTGCATCTGGACGGACGACCCGCAAAACCCGTTCTATCAGCCGGCGCGCGACGCCTACGACACGCTCTCGCAGGCGACGGACGCCAAGGGCCGCAAACTGAAGGTGCACAAGCTCTGCCTGACGCAGCAGCCCTGCCTGCTGCAGGGTGCGGCGACGATCGACGCCGTGGAGGGCACGATCCCGCGCGAGGACGGCGAGGTCGCCATCGCGTCGTATATGAACTTCCTCATCGTCAACGGCGGCGTCATCCTGCCGCAGTACGGCGACGCGAACGACGCGCTCGCCGTGCAGCAGGTGCAGGCCATGTTCCCCGACCGCCGCGTGGTCGGCGTGCAGACGCGCGAGGTCGCGTTCGGCGGCGGGAACATCCACTGCATCACGCAGCAGCAGCCCGCGCCGCAGCACAGGTGACGCCATGGCCAGAATCGTCATTGCCCTCGGCGGCAACGCGCTCGGCAGCACGCCGGCGGAGCAGCGCGACCGCGTGGCCGCCGCGTGCCCGGCGCTCGTCGGGCTCATCCATCAGGGCCACGAGATCATCATCAGCCACGGCAACGGCCCGCAGGTCGGTATGATCCAGGCGGCGTTCGACACCGCCGCGAAAACGAACCCCAAGGTCGCGCCCATGCCGCTGCCGGAGTGCACGGCTATGAGCCAGGGCTATATCGGCTACCACCTGCAGCAGGGCATGCGCCGCACGCTGCGCGCCAATGGTATGCCCTGGCAGGTGGCGACGGTCGTCACGCAGGTCGTCGTCGACCCGGACGACCCCGCGTTCGGCGAGCCGACAAAGCCCATCGGCGCGTTTTACGATGAGGCCGCCGCGCAGCAGATGATGCGTGACGATCCGTCCCTGCGCATGCGGGAGGACTCCGGCCGCGGCTGGCGGCGCGTCGTCGCCTCGCCGAAGCCGGTGGATATTGCCGAGCGGCGCTCGATTCTGAACCTGCTCGACAGTGAGTATATCGTCATCGCCTGCGGCGGCGGCGGTGTGCCCGTCGTGCGCGACGCGCACGGGGACTACTACGGCGTGGACGCCGTCATCGACAAGGACTTTGCCTCCGCGTGCCTGGCCGAAGCCGTCGGCGCGGACTATCTGTTCATCCTCACGGCGGTCGACCACGTCTGCCTGAACTTCGGCACGCCGGAGCAGCGGGCGCTCGACGAGCTGCACGTGGATGAGGCGGAGACCTACCTGCGCGCCGGGCAGTTCGGCGCCGGCTCCATGCAGCCGAAGGTGGCCGCGGCCGTGCAGTTTGTGCGCAGCGGCTGGCGGCGGCGCGCCGTTATTGCCTCGCTCGAGCAGGCCCCGGCCGCCATGCGCGGCGAGAGCGGCACACGCATCGTGCCGTAAAAGCAAACAGAAACCCGGCCTTTCCCAGTGCGGGAAAGGCCGGGTTTTCTCAGCCGGGCAGCTCCAGGATCGCCATCTCAATGAAGGCGCTCGTGAGCTTTTGCACCATCTGATCCTCCGTCTCCGTCTTGCCGTGCTCGACCCAGACGGTCAGCACGCCGATCATGGACGACGTGATGATGGCGACGAAATAATCAAACCGCGCGGGATCGTCCGCCATCGGCTGCAGCGCCTGGATCAGGCCGGAGCTGCGGCGCAGACTGTCGAACAAAATGTCCGTCCGGTGGATCTGCACGAGCGCCTCGAGCACCGCACTGTTGCGAAACCAGTACTGAAATACCGCCTTGGCCAGGCTGCCGCGCTGCTCGGGCGGCAGGGCGTTGTACTCGCTGAACACGGCCTGAAACCCGCGGTCGCACAGCAGCGCCAGCACGTCCTCGAGGCAGTCGAAGTTGCGGTAAAACGTCGAGCGGCTCACCGTCGAGGCGCGCTGCACGTCCGTGATCGTGATGCGCGTGAACGGTTTTTCTTTCATACAAGCCAAAAGGCCCGCGCAAATAAGCTCCGTAGACGCCCGCGCGCGTTTGTCGTTCTTGATATGGTACATTTTGGCCTCCAACGTTCTATATTTTACGGTACTATTGTATCGCAAAAAGGTTTGATGTACAATAGGGACGATCAAAATTTAAGGGAGTGTTTCACATGAGCGAAAATGTGATCTTCTGCTACTCTGGCACCGGCAACTGTCTCGACATGGCGAAAACCATCGCCCGGGAGCTGGGCAACACGGACATCATCCTTATGCGCAAAGAGCCCGCGGTCACGGACGTGCGTGACGCCAAGCGCGTCGGCTTCGTCTTCCCGTGCTACGGCGGCGGTCTGCCCGGCGGCGTGGAGGAGTCGCTGCGCAAGATCCAGGTCGGCCTCACGGCGTATACGTTCGGCGTCTGCCAGTACGCGGGCTACATGGGCTCCGGCCTGTACAAGCTCAACAGCATCATCTCCCTGCGCTACTGGACGGCCGTGTCGCACCAGTGCACGTGCATCTGGCTGCTGCCGCACAGCGTGATGCTGCCGCCGGTGACGCCCGCCATGGCGCAGCGCCGCGCGGACAAAAAGGCAAAGCAGATCGCGCAGGACGTTCTCGCCCGGGCGGTCTCGCCCAAGGCCCCGCCGAAAAAGCCCGTCAACCAGCTCGAGAGCAGCATCTGGCCGAAGATCGTGGCCGGCAAGGCGCAGAAGTTTGCCGTCAGCGATGCGTGCGTCGCCTGCGGTCAGTGCGCCCGGCTCTGCCCGCGCGGAAACATCCGCATCGAGGGCGGCCGCGCCGTCATCGGCGGCAACTGCATCCAGTGCCTGAGCTGCCTGCAGTACTGCCCGCAGCAGGCCATCTCGATCGGCAGGATCACCGACCGCCGCGAGCACTATCACAACCCCAACGTGACCGCCGCGGAGCTGACCGAGTCGATCATCCATATCGACTGAGACGTTTTTCTACATAACACAGCAGCCCGCCCGCCGGAACTCCGGCGGGCGGGCTTTCCGCTTGAGCGAATGCTCAGACGTGTACGATGTAGTTTTCCTTGCGCGGGGCGGCCTCCGGTGCAGGGCCGGCGGCATAGCCGAGCGCGATCGCGCCGACGCCGCGCAGCGTCTCCGGCAGGCCCCAGTCGCGCAGCAGCGCCTTGCCGTCCGGGCTGTCAAAGATCTCGCGCTCGCGGTTGACCCACACGGTGCCGAGCCCCTCGGCGTGCGCGGCCAGCATGAGGTTTTCGAGCACACAGCTGCCGTCGGCCAGATAATTTGCGCGCTCTCCGTCGCCGAGCACGACCACGATTACCGGCGCGCCGTAGTAGGGGTCGACGTCCCTGCCGATCACGGCGGCGTTGAGCTTTGTCAGACGGTCGCGGTAAGCTTTCGTCTCCACGGCGACGATCGTCGCCGACTGCTCGCCCATGGCCGACGGGGCGTAGGTGCCGGCCTCGAGCACGCGCGCGAGTGTGTCTGCGGGCACGGCGTCCGGCTTGTAGGCGCGGATGCTCCGCCGGGTCTTTATGAGTGTCAGAAAATCGTTTTTCATCGGATAGCCTCCTTAATATATCTATTTAAAAATGTTTTAAATAAGCATACCACATTTTTCGCCGATGTGCTATAATATTCAATTGACTCTAACCATTGGTTTTTTGCTTTTGACTACCTGCCAGCGCGCGAAAGGAGTTTCCCCAACCATGCAGAAGATCGCAGCTTTCATCGTCAAAAAACGCAAGCTACTGCTTGTTGTCATGCTGGCTCTGGCGGTGGTCTGCGCGGCGCTGATGCCCTTCGTCGGCATCAACACCGACATGACCAAGTACCTGCCGGACAGCTCGCAGATGAAGATCGGCATGGACCGCATGAATGAGGCCTTCCCCGACGTGATGGAGACGTACACCATCCGCGTCATGTTCCGCGGGCTGGACGCGCGCGATAAGCTCGCCATCCGCGAGCAACTGGCGGAGATCCCGAACGTGGACAGTGTGGCCTACGAGCCGGACAGCGACGACTATAACCGCGGCGACGCCACGCTCTACAAGCTCACGACGCAGTATGACTACAAGTCCGACGAGGAGGCGCAGATCGAGCGCGACGTGGCCGACCGCTTTGACGGCTACGACGTGGCCGTGCGCAGCGACGACACCTCGACACCGGACATCCCGCCGATCGTGTTCATCCTCTCGATCGTGCTTGTGACGACGATCCTGCTCATCGCCTGCCCGTCATACTTTGAGCCGGTGCTGTTTCTCATCACGATCGGCATCGCCGTGCTCATCAACCAGGGCACGAACATCTTCCTCGGCGAGACGTCGGACGTCACGGCGAGCATCTCGGCCATTTTGCAGCTCGCGCTCTCGATGGACTATTCCATCATCCTCATGAATCGCTACCGGCAGGAGCTGCAGGCCGATCCCGACCGCGAGGCTGCCATGACGCGCGCGCTCGCGGCGGCGTTCGGCTCGATCACCGGCAGCTCGGTCACGACGATCGTGGGATTGCTGATGCTGGTGTTCATGCGCTTCAAGATCGGCATGGATCTCGGCATCGTGCTGGCCAAGGGCGTGCTGTGCAGCCTGCTGTGCGTGTTCACGGTGCTGCCCGGCCTGATTTTGTGGGCGGATAAGCTCGTGCGCAAGACGACGAAAAAGCCGCGCGCACCCAAGCGCGAGCGCCGGAGCGTGCTCGCGGCGCTCGGCCGCTTCAGCTACCGGTGGCGCGGCGCGATCGCAGCGGCGTTCGTGCTGCTGTTCGCGGGTACGTATATCCTGCAGCTGTCGACCCAGATCGCCTACACGCTCACGGATGCCGACCCGGTCGCGGAGGTGTTCCCGCCGGACAACCCCATCGTCGTGCTGTACAACAACGCCGACGAGGACGCCGTGGCCGCGCTGGCGGACCGGCTCGAGGCCGACCCGAACGTCAAGAGCGCCATGGCCTACTCCACCACGCTCGGCAGGCAGTACACCGCCGCGCAGATGGCCAATGTCGTCGGCGCGCTCGACGCCAGCATCCCGGTCAGCGCCGATATGCTGGGCATGATCTATTACGATGCCCACAGCGGCGGCCGCGCCGTGACCATCCCGGCCGGGCGGTTTCTGCGCTTTGTCACCGACCACGTGGCAAATAACGCCGCCTTCGCGCCGTATCTCGACGCGGGCATGACGGCCAATCTTCAGACACTGCAAAAGTTCACCGACCCTGCCGCGCTCACGCAGCAGCGGACGGCGGAGTCGCTTGCGGACTTTCTCGGCATGGACGCGGCGGACGCCAAACAGCTGCTGCTCTACTACTACACGCAGCACGGCGATGCGAGCACCGGCGGTATGACCCTGCCCGCCTTCTCCGACTTCCTCGTCAACGAAGTGCTCACCGACTCCACCTTGGCCGACATGGTCGACGCCTCGGCGCGCGAACAGGCGGCCACGCTGCAGACGTTCACGGACGTGCGCGCCATGACCACGCCGCGCGGCTGCGACGAGATCGCGCAGATGCTCGGCATGGACGAGGATACCGTCCGGCTGCTGTTCGTGGCATACCACACGCTCAACGGCGACCTGCTCACGGGCGATTGGAACGTTTCGATGCAGACCCTGGTCAACTTCCTCGCCGAGCACAGCGCCCTGCTCGATGATACGCAGGCGCAGCAGATCACGATGCTCAGCCGGATCATCAACGGCTCGGTCGACGGCACGAGCTACTCGGCGGCGGAGCTTGCCGACCTCCTCGGCATGGACGCCGGGCAGGTGCGCCAGCTCTACCTGCTCTACACCAGCCGCCACGGCGACACGAGCGGCTGGACGCTCTCGGTGCAGCAATTTGTGGATTTCCTGTGCCAGGAGGTGCTGCCGGACGCGCGCTTTGCCGACCAGCTCAGCGGCGTGGACACCAGCCAGCTTCAGTCGGCGCGCACGGTCATCGACGCGGTCGCCTCCGGCCGGAGCTATACGGCGGCGGAACTGGCAAACCTGTTTCGGGGCCTGTCCAGCCAGCTGGACCGCGGCTCGATGGAGCTGCTGTTTCTCTACTATGCCAGCGTGTACAGCAGCGATGCCTCGTGGACGATGTCCATGCAGGAGCTGTTTGACTACCTGCAGAACGATCTGCTCACGGACGCGCGCTTTGCGTCCTTCCTGACCGACGACATGCGCGCGCAGATCACCGACGCGCAGACGATGCTCACCGACGCCGTCACGCAGCTGCGCGGCAGCAACTACTCCCGCCTCGTGCTCACGACGACGCTGCCGGGCGAGTCGGACGAGACGAGCGCGTTCATCGCGCAGCTCATGCAGGATCTCGGCGCCGTCACGACCGGTGACTATTACCTCATCGGCAACAGCGCCATGGTCTACGAGATGGAAAACAGCTTCGACAGCGAGCTGCTGCTCATCACGCTCCTGACGGCGGCGTCGATCTTCCTCGTCGTCGTGTTCACGTTCCGCTCGCTCGTCATTCCGGCGCTGCTCGTGCTGATCGTGCAGTGCGGCGTGTTCATCACCGTCACGGTCGTCGGATTGCAGGGGCTGGAGATCTACTACCTTGCGCTGCTGATCGTCGAGTGCATCCTCATGGGTGCGACGATCGACTACGGCATCCTCTACACGAGCTATTACCGCGAGATGCGCGAGACCATGTCCGTGCGCGACGCACTCATCGCCGCCTACCGCGGCAGCATCCACACGGTGCTCACCTCCGGCTCGATCATGGTGCTCGTCACGGCGGTCGTCGGGAAATTTTTCGGCAACCCGACCATCGAGCAGATCTGCCGCACGATTTCCATCGGCGCGTTCTCGGCCATCATCCTCATCCTGCTGTTTCTGCCCGGCATGCTCGCCCTGCTCGACCGCTGGGTGCTGCCGCGTGACCTGCGCCGCCGGCTGTACCCGCCGAAGGCGCCCAAAGCCCCCAAGACCCCCAAACCGCCAAAGGCGGCGCGGGCGTCCTGGCCGTAACCAAACAGATGCACAGAAAAAAACAAGGCGGCGTACCGATTATGGTACGCCGCCTTTCCGCGTGTTCAAAAAGCCTCGCAGCGTTTGCCGCCCGCAGGCGGCAAAGCATTGCAAGCCTTTTGTTTTCAAAAGTGCAGCACTTCGATCAGCAGCAGCCAGGCCAGCCCGTCTTCATACTGCTTCCGACGTGAAGGAATTCCACAGGTGCTCAAAGACGGTGGTCATCTCCGCTGTCAGCGCGTCCGGGTCGAGGTTCGGCTCGGTCAGGTAGCGCTTGAGGTTCTGGATGAGCCCGCCGACGGTGAACGTCGCCAGCGTGTCGGCAAGTTCCGGGCTGTCCGTCACGGCGCCGCAGTAGGCGCGCACACGCCGGCTAGAGCTGGCGAAAACATGCTCGCCGATGATCTCGAAGATGATCGGCAGCGACTTGCTGCGCAGGCCCATGCGGATGAGCGCCGGGCGCTCGTCTATAAAGGCGATGAGCGCGCGCCACGAGCGCTGGAAATGCTCCACGGGCGAGTCGGTCGCGGCGTCGGCCTCGCTCTCGATCTGCCACTGGATCTCGTTGAGGTAAAAGCGCAGGAAGTCGTACTTATCTTCAAAATGCGAGTAGAACGTCGGGCGGCGGATGAGCGCCCGGGCGCACAGCTCATTGACCGTGATGTCGTCAAACGTCTCCTCGGCCATCAGCGCCTCGAACGCCGCCATGAGCGCACGATAGGTTTTCTGCACGCGCAGATCGTTCTTTTTTTCCATGATGCCGCACTCCTTTACGCCCATCGTATCATATCGAACAAACGACACGAGCGGAACAAACGATAAATATCTTACACTTTTATGATAACTGATATTTGTAATTTATCATTTTTCAGCTTATCTTTCTGTTATCAAAAAGTCAACCCCCGCGTTTTTGTCGGGGTAAGGAGTGGTGATCCCATTATGAATCAGAAACCGTCCCCGCTGCACCGTGCATCGGAATGGATCGTCGACCATTACCGGCTGTTTTTCGTCGTCTTTGCCGCGCTGCTGGTCTTTTCCGCGGTCGCGTCCGGCTGGGTGAAGGTCGAAAACGACGTTGCGGCCTATCTGCCGGCTGATTCCGAGACGCGGCAGGGGCTGGACATCATGGAGCAGGAGTTCCAGACCTACGGGTCGGCGAAGATCCTCCTGCGCGACACGGACGCGGACGCCGCCGCGGCCACGGCGGAGCAGATCCGCGCGGTCGACGGGGTGGACAGCTGCACGTACACGATGAACGATACGGGCAGCGCGCTGCTGAGCGTCAGCCTGTCGGATCTGGAGGGGTCGGACACGTGCGCGCAGACCGTGCAGGCCCTGCGCGACCTGCTCGACGGCAGCGGCGCGTACATTTATTCCGCCGAGGGCTACAGCATCTCCGATCAGATCAACGGCGAGGTGCGCGGCCTGCTCGTCATCGTGGCGATCATCCTCGTCACGGTGCTCACGTTCACGTCCTCGACGTATGCCGAGGTACCTATCCTGCTCATCACGTTCCTCGCGGCGGCGCTCATCAACAAGGGCACGAACTTCGTTTTCGGCACGATCTCGTTCGTGTCCAACGCCGTGGCCATCCTGCTGCAGCTGGCCATGTCGGTGGACTACGCCATCATTTTCTGCAACCGCTACAAGCAGGCGCATGAGACGCTGCCGGTGCGCGAGGCAGTCATCGAGTCGCTGGGAAAATCCATTACCGTCATCAGCTCCTCGAGCCTGACGACCATTGCGGGCCTCGTCGCCATGACGTTCATGAAGTTCGGCCTCGGGCGCGACCTCGGCATCGTGCTCATCAAGGCGATCTTGATCAGCATGCTGACGGTGTTCCTGCTCATGCCGGGGCTGCTGCTCAAGCTCGGCCCGGCCATGGATAAGACGAAGCACCGCAACTTCGTGCCGAAGATCTCGGGCGTCGGCCGTCTCGCGTGGCGGACGCGCCGCGTGGTGCCGCTGGTGTTCGCGGCCGTGCTCGTCGTGGCGTGCATCGGCGCCAACCGCGTGAGCTTTGTTTACAGCGAAGCGCCGCTCAAAACGCACAACGCGGACGCCAACCGCACCGCGTCGCAGGCGATCACGGCGGACTTCGGCGACGAGACGGTGCTGGCCGTCGTCGTCCCGGCCGGGGATTATACCCAGGAGGCCGCGCTGCTCGACGCCCTCTCGGCCGTGCCGGAGGTCAAGAGCGCCGTCGGCATTGCGGGCACGGAGGCGGCCGGCGGCTACCGGCTGGCGGACGCGGTCGATTACCGGACGTTCGCGCAGCTCAGCGACGTGGACAGCACGAGCGCGCAGGCGCTCTTCGCGCTCTACGCGGCCGAAAACGGCGCCGCGCAGACGGCCGCGCAGGATCTGAGCGGCTATCAGGTGCCGCTGCTGAAGCTGTTCGAATTCCTGAATGACAAGATCGCCGACGGCACCGTCACGCTCAGCGCCGCGCAGGCGGCGCAGGTCACGGCGCTCAGCAGCCAGCTCGAGCGCGCCAGCGCGCAGCTCGAGGGCACGTCGTACCATCGTCTCGTGCTCACGCTTGCCGCGGCCTCGGACGGGGACGAGACGTTTGCGCTGCTCGACCGCATCCACGCCGTCGTGCACCAGTACTACCCCACCGACAGCTATCTCGTCGGCGACGCCATGTCCGCCTACGGGTCCGAGCAAACGTTCACGCAGGACAACGTCATGGTCAGCGCCATGTCCATCCTCATGGTCATGCTCGTGCTGCTGTTCACGTTCCGCTCGCTCGGTATGCCCATTTTGCTCACGCTCGTCATTCAGGGCAGCATCTGGATCAACTTCGGCATCACGGTGCTCACGGGCGAGTATGTGCTCTTCATGGTCTATCTCGTGGCCAGCGCCATTCAGATGGGCTGCAACGTGGACTATGCGATCGTCGTCGCCTCGCACTATACCGAGGCGCGCACCGATCAGGGCCCGCGCGAGGCCATGATCACGGCGCTGAACCTCGCCTTCCCGACCATCATCACCTCCGGCACGATGCTCATCTCCGCCGGCCTGCTCATCGGCGCGCGCGTCTCGTCCGGCGCGGAGGCCGGCATGGGCCGGTTCGTGGGCGTCGGGTCGCTCATCACGGTGTTTCTCGTGCTGTTCGTGCTGCCGCAGCTTCTGCTGCTGGGCGATACCTTCGTGCGCCGGACCGCGCTGCCTGCGCAGCGCCGTCTGCCGCTGACGTCGGCGAGCCGCGCGGCCCGCTGGGTGCTGCTTGCGGCGGCGGTGTTCGTCATGGCCGT
>HF985681.1:3246-21484 GCA_000432375.1 Firmicutes bacterium CAG:103 | reverse complement strand
GCGTCGTGCGCACGCAGCAGAAGCGGGCCGACCGTGTCGCCGCCGACACGCGGCTGTGCGGCAGCGCCCGTTCGCTCGGCGAATTGGCGGCGTCGCTCGGCGCGCAGCAGGAGACATATGACGCGCTCAAGCGCTCGTTTGCCACGGGCGTCGTGACGGATAACGTCGGCCAGAGCCGGCTCGAGAGCGGGCAGGCGGAGTATGGCGCCGGCAGCGAAAAGCTCGCCGCGGCCAAAGCGCAGTATGCCGCCGGGCAGGCGCAGCTCGAGCAGGGCAAGGCCGACTATGCCGCCGGGCAGGAGAAACTTGCCGCGGCGAAGGAGGAATACGCCGCCGGACAGGCGCAGCTGGCCAGGATCCAGCCGGTGTACGACGCGGTGCACCCGGCCTATCAGCGCTATCTCGACCGGCAGGCGGAGTATGACGCGGCGGTCGCAAGCGGCGACCTGGCCAAGGCCGCGCTGCTCTGGCCGGGTGTGACGGCGCAAAAGCAGCTTTATGAGACGCAGCTGATCGGCACGGGGTACTCCATCGAGTCGCTCGTGCAGGCGTATGAGGCTGGGCAGGCAAAGCTCTCTGCCGGCGCGGCGCAGATCGCCGCGGCGGAGCAGCAGCTGCAGGATGCACAGGCGCAGCTCGCCGCCGGGCAGCAGGCGCTCGACGCTGCGGCGGCCGAGATCGCGGCCGGGCAGAGCAAACTCGACACGGCGGCCGGCACGCTGGCCTCCGGCCGGCAGACGCTGGCGGCGAACCGGCAGCAGCTGGCGCAGGATCTCGCGGCGCTCGCCCCGTATGAGGACGACACCGAGCGGCTGGAGCAGGGCATCGCCGTGCTCATGCAGGACGAGACGCTGCGCGCGCGGGCAGGCGCGTCCGCGAGCTATGGCGACATCTGCGCGCTCGCGCAGGATCTCTACACGGCGGATATGGACACCGCGCGCACGGAGGCGGCGGTCTGGACGGGCATCTGCATCGCACTGTTCGCGGCCGGTGCGCTCGCGTTCGCGGGCGTGTGCCTCGGCCACAGGAGAGGAAAGGCCGTGGCGTGGTGCACGGCGCTGGCGGCGATCCTGTCCGTCGGCTGCCTGATCGCCATGCTGGCCGCCGGTCACGGTGCGCTGCGCACGCTGTGCCTGTGCGCGGCGCTGGCGCTGCTCGTGCTGGCGTTCGTGGCCGCCGGGCTCACGCTCCGGCAGCGCGCGCAGCGGGCGCAGTAAGGCGCAGGGAAAGAAAAAACCGGGGTGCAGGCAGCTGCCTGCACCCCGGTTTTGCTTTTGCACCGCGCTGTGTTATAATGGGCCATCACGGTCGAAAGGAATTGCGATCCCAATGGTCAAAGTGCTCTTTATCTGCCACGGCAACATCTGCCGCAGCCCCATGGCGGAGTATCTGCTCCGGGATATGGTGCGGCGGCAGGGGCTCGCGGCGCAGTTTCAGATCGCCTCGGCGGCGACGAGCCGCGAGGAGATCGGCAACGACGTCTACCCGCCCGCGCGCGCCGAGCTGCGCGCCCACGGCATCCCGGTCGGCCACCGCGCCGCCGTGCAGGTCACGCCGCGCGACTACGACGCCTACGACTGGCTGCTGACGATGGACGAGAACAACGCGCGCAACCTCCGCCGCATCCTCCCGCACGACCCGGACGGGAAGATCCGAGCGCTGCTGTCGTTTGCGGGGCTGCAGCGCGGCATCGCCGACCCGTGGTATACGGACGACTTTGGCACGACGTATGACGATCTCGTGCTCGGCTGCACGGCGTTTCTGGACGCGCTGCGCCGCCGCGGCGATATTTAAAAAAGAATGACCGCCCCGGCCGGGGCGGTCATTCTTTCTTTGGATACTTTCACACCGACCAGCGTCGGCGGTCAAACAGCGCGATCGTCACGGCGACGGCGGCGGCGAAAAACACCAGCGCCAGCCACGGCAGCCCCAGCACCCGCGGCAGCGGGGCAAGGCAGGTGATGGCTGCACAGAACAGCAGCGAGCAGTCCAGCAACGCAAAGATGAGCCGGTTCAGCAGCTTCGACTGCGCGGCGCGCGCCGCGTCCGTCCACGATTTTTTCACGTTGACGGTCAGCTGCCCGGCATTGGCCTTGCTCAGGAACGCCGACAGCTGCGTCGGCAGCACCGTGAGCTTTTCGCCCGAGCGGGCGAGCTGCTGCGCGAGCGTCTTGACCTTCTTTTCAATGTGTTCGCGGCTCAGGGCGGTGTTCTTGACGTACTCCGCCACGATCTCGATGACGTTCGCGTCCGGCGACACGCTCGTGAGCATGCCCTGAATGACGAGCAGGCTGCGCCCGAGCATCGTCAGCGAGGCGGGCACGGACACGCCGTATTCGTTCAGGATCTGCACGAATTCGTCCACGAGCACGCCCATGTCCATATCGGCCATCGGCATGGACTCGTACTTGTGCAGAAAGATGCCGATGCGCTCCGTGAGCGCCTGCTGGTCGGGCGCGCGGTCGTACCGGCCGAGCGCGAGCAGCGTCTGCGTCAGGGCGGGCACGTCCTGGTCATAGATCGTGCGGATGATGCCCATGTACAGCTCCGCCTCGCGCGGGCTGATGCGGCCCATCATGCCGAGGTCGAGCCAGATGATCTTCCCGCCCTGCACGCGGATGTTGCCGGGGTGGGGGTCTGCGTGGAAGAAGCGGTAGACCGTGATCTGGCGGATGTAGTTGTGCACGAGCTTGACGGCGATCTCGTTGAGATCATACCCGTCGGCGCGCAGGCCGTCGGCATCGTCGATCTGGTGGCCGGCGATGTACTCCATGACGAGCACGTTTTTCGTGCACCACTTCGGGAACGTGGCCGGGCAGTCGGCGTAGGCCACGCCGTCGTTAAGACGCTTGAACTCGGCGATGTTGTTCGCCTCGATCGTGAAGTCGAGCTCCTCCTGCACGGTGTGCCAGATCTCGTCGAGCACGGCGTGAAAATCCAGTGCGCTCGCAAGCGGCGTGTACTTGAGCAGCGCGGCGGCGCGCTTGAGCAGGCGCACGTCGCGGCTCATGATGTCGTACAGATCCGGGCGCTGCACCTTCACGACCACGCGCTGGCCGTCCGTGAGCGTCGCGGCGTGCACCTGCGCGATGGAGGCCGAGCCGAGCGGCCGGATACCGATGTCCGAAAAGACCTCCTGCCACGGGCGGGCGTAGGCCTGCGTGAGGATGTCCTCCACCTCGGTCAGCGGCATGGGCGTCACGTCCGTGCGCAGCGTCTCGAGCGCGGCACAGTATTCTTTGGGCAGAATGTCCGAACGCATGGACAGAATTTGTCCGAATTTGACAAACGTCGGCCCGAGGTCCACGAAAATATCGCGGACCTTCTCCGGCGTCAGCCCCTGAACGAGGTGGTGCTTTTGCAGTATGGCGACGATCTCGGCGAAGCGCTTGGCCTCGTCGAGCTGCGCGGCGGGGCCGGCCATCAGCCCTCTTCCTTCATGGCCAGCAGCTTCTGCAGCAGCGCCTCGCGCTCGTCGGCGCTCATGGCGTCCACGTCCACGGTGGGCTTTTCGGCCTCGTCCTTCGTCACGGCCTGCTTGCAGGTGCGCTTGAGCTCTTCGTTGAGCACGCGGCCCTTCTCCACGGTCACTTCGCCGCGCGCGACGCACTCGTCGAGCAGCTTGCCGAGCTTTTCGCAGCCGAGGTCGGCCGCGCCCACGGAGGCGACGATCAGCTTGCGCAGATAGCTTTCAATAGAATCCATAATCCATACACTCCTTATCTTATCTTGTGCACTTTGCGGTATCGTATGCCCGGTCTCGGGCGGGGATCACGAGTTGGCGTCGGCCGCGGCGGCCGCATCGAGCAGCGCCATGACCCGGCGGTAGAACAGGCGCGTGCGCACGACGCCGTTGTTCATCACGCCACCGATCGCGGCCAGGTGGTCGAGATGCTCAACCGGCAGCACCTGCCACACGCCGCGCACCGGCGTCTGTCCGGGCACAAAGTCCGTGTGCGGCGCGCCGCCGGGGCAGCGGGCGGAGATCGTGTTGACCAGCCCGTCGTTCGGCAGCCAGTCGCGCGGCATGCCCGCGCCGTCGCGCCCCATCGCGGTCGAAAACGGCCAGAGCAGCGGCGTCATGGCCGTGTCGGGCTTCTGGTCGTGCGTGAGCAGGCGCGGCAGCGTCCGGCAGCAGGGGATGGAGAAATACCACGTGTCCGGCAGCGTTTCGATGCGCGCATTGAGCGCCTGCGCGCCCGCGGGGCGCAGGTCGTCAAAGGCGTTGTCGCCCGCCGGCAGCGGGTTTTGCGCCAGCATGCGCAGCGCCGCCGTCGTGAGCGGCTCGTCCGGGTCGCGCCGGATGCCGAACTGGTCGAGCCGGAAGTCGTACACGCCCTTGAATGCCGAGATGCCGAGCGCGCGCGCCGCGCCCAGAAACAGCGTCGAGAGCGCGTTCGCCGCGTCCGGCTGCACGTTGAGAAACGTGGACCCGTCGTGCGGCGCGGCGATGGCGACCAGCGCGTGCACCCAGTCCGCCTTGCCGCCGGTGAACAGCGGTGAGGGCGTCTCGCCCGCAGCCTCGGCCGCCTGCACCTCCTCCGGGCAGCCGTGCGCGAGCAGCTGCATGAGCAGCCGCGCCGTCGCGCCGCCGAAGCTGTGGCCCACGAGGTCGACGGGCCTGTCCGCGCCCCAATCGGGCACGAGCGGGGCCGGATACGCCGTGCCGAAGCGCGCGTGGCCGAAGCGCTGCGCGTGCGCGATGCCGTAGTCGGCAGTGCCGCCGGTGAGCTCGGCATAGAGCTCGCACGCGCGGTCCCACGCACTCGAGATGATGCCCACCGAGGCGGCGCGGCAGTCATACCCGCAGGCGTTGAGATAACCCAGCACATCGCCCGCCGCGAGCCCCCAGTAGGGCACGGCGCGGTAGAGCGCGTCGCGCGCGCCCCAGCCCAGCAGACCGTGCACGAACACGGTCGGGTACGGCGTGCGGCCGCCGGGCGATGCGTCCGGCAGCAGGCATTCGCCCACTTCCAGCGTCTGCTGCAGCAGCTGCTGCGGTGTTTTCATGGCGCGCCTCCTCCCAAAGCAAATATACTATTGTTAATATAGCATACCCGGCCGGGAGCGTCAATGCTGCGGCGCGGCGGCGTAAAATGACGGAAATACACAGAGGTACGCCGAAAGAATTGTGCACAAATGCCAAAAGTAAATAAATTCTGAAAAACGGGGTTGACTTTATCGGCTAAAAGCGCTAAAGTAGGCACATCTTCAGTACAGGAGGCCGCAAACATGCGTCTGGAGCGATTTGCAAGCGCATATTCCTACTATTACTTTAGCGAGAGTAATAGTCGTTTGTGCTGCAAAAATACCAGAACCATCTGAGACTTCCCGATCCGGTTTTGACAAGGCTGCACAGACGACTGTGTGGCTTTTTTCTTTGCCGGGACTACATTTAGGAGGAGAAAACGCATGAACATCAAAAAAATCACTGCCCTGCTCTGCGCCGTGGTCATGGTCCTGTCCCTGGCTGCCTGCGGCAGCAACGGCGACAAGGCCGAGAATAAGCACTACACCGTCGGCATCTGCCAGCTTGTGCAGCACGACGCGCTCGACGCGGCCACCAAGGGCTTCCGCGACGCCATCACCGACGCGCTCGGCGCCGACAACGTCACCTTCGACGAGCAGAACGCCGCCGGTGACAGCGCCACCTGCGCCACCATCTGCAACGGCTTCGTATCCAGCGGCGTGGATCTGATCCTCGCCAACGCGACCGGCGCCCTGCAGGCTGCGGCCGCCGCCACGAAGGACATTCCGATCCTCGGCACGGCTGTCACGGAGTACGGCGTTGCGCTCGGCATCGATAACTTCAGCGGCACCGTCGGCGGCAACATCTCCGGCACGTCCGACCTGGCCCCGCTCGACCAGCAGGCGGCCATGATCCAGGAACTGTTCCCGGATGCCAAGAACGTCGGCATCATCTACTGCTCCGGCGAGCCGAACTCCGTCTACCAGGTCGAGGTCGTCAAGGCCGCGCTTGAGAAGGCCGGCTGCACCGTGAATACATACACCTTCTCCGACACGAACGATGTTGTCTCCGTTACCGGCACGGCGAGCGACGCAAACGACGTGCTCTATATCCCGACCGACAACACCGCCGCCTCCTGCGCCGAGGCCATCAAGAGCGCCGCCAAGAAGCCCATCATCGCCGGCGAGGAGGGCATCTGCAAGGCCTGCGGCGTTGCAACGCTGTCCATCGACTACTACGAGCTCGGCCGCACTACCGGTGAGATGGCCGTGAAGATCCTCAAGGGCGAGGCCGACATCTCCACCATGGCGATCGAGTACTACCCGAACCCGGTCAAGAAGTACAATCCCGAGATGGCGACTGCCTACAACGTCACCATCCCGAGCGACTACGAGGCCATCGGCTGATTTTCAACACGATTCCCAGCTCCCTGCCGCAGTTTCTGCGGCAGGGATACTCTACACGATGAGGTAATGTTATGAATTCACTGGTTCTTGCGTCCCTGAGCCTGCCGAATCTGGTTTCGCGTCTGCCCGGCGGCGTTGCCCAGGGCATCATCTGGGGCATCATGGCCCTGGGCGTGTACATCACGTTCCGCCTGCTCGACGTCGCCGATCTGACGGTCGACGGGTCGTTCACCACCGGCGGCGCCGTGACGGTCATGCTCATCATCGCCGGCTGGCCGGCATGGGCGGCGCTGCTGGCGGCCGTGGTCGCGGGTCTGCTCGCGGGTCTCGTGACCGGCCTGCTGCACACGAAGCTCGGCATCCCGGCCATCCTCGCCGGCATCCTGACGCAGTTCGCGCTCTACTCGATCAACCTGCGCATCATGAGCATGAAGGCCAACACCCCGGTCAACCCGGATAAGTACAGCCTGTTTCTGACGCTGCGCAGCGTGCCCGGCGCGATCTGGAAGGGTCTGCTGCTCGCGGCCGTGCTCATCGCGCTCCTCTACTGGTACTTCGGCACCGAGCAGGGCAGCGCCATCCGCGCCACGGGCGCCAACCCGTCGATGAGCCGCGCGCAGGGCATCAACATCAATGCCATGAAGGTGCTCGGCCTGTCGCTCTCCAACGGCATGGTCGCGCTCTCCGGCGGCCTGATGGCGCAGTACCAGGGCTTTGCCGACATCAACATGGGCCGTGGCGCCATCGTCATCGGCCTCGCCGCCGTCATCATCGGCGAGGTGCTGTGCGATGCGTTCTTCCGCAAGGGCTGCAACTTCTCCGTGCGCCTGAGCTTTGTCATCCTCGGCGGCATCGTGTATTACCTCGTCATGGTGCTCATCCTCTGGCTCAAGCTCGACCCGAACGATCTCAAGCTCTTCACTGCGGTCATCGTGGCCGTGTTCCTGGCCGTGCCGTATCTCAAGGGGCAGGCCAAGAGCTCGTTCCACCGCCTGAAGAAGGGAGGCAAGTGATATGCTGACATTAGACCATATCTCCAAGACCTTCAACCCCGGCACAATCAATGAAAAGCGGGCGCTCGACGGCTTGTCCCTGCACCTGAAGCCGGGCGATTTCGTGACCGTCATCGGCGGCAACGGCGCCGGCAAATCCACCATGCTCAACGCCGTCGCGGGCGTCTGGCCGGTGGATGACGGGCGCATCATCCTCGACGGCGTGGACGTGACTGCCATGCCGGAGTACCGCCGCGCGCAGTACATCGGCCGCGTGTTCCAGGACCCCATGATGGGCACGGCAGCGAACATGCAGATCGAGGAAAACCTCGCCCTCGCCGCGCGCCGTGGCAAGAAGCGCACGCTGCGCTGGGGCGTCACGAAGGCGGAGCGCGAGGAATATCACGAGAAGCTCAAGAGCTTCGGCCTCGGCCTTGAGGACCGCATGACGGCGAAGGTCGGCCTGCTCTCCGGCGGCCAGCGCCAGGCGCTGACGCTGCTCATGGCCGCCCTGCAAAAGCCGAAGCTGCTGCTGCTCGACGAGCACACCGCGGCGCTCGACCCCGCGACGGCGGCCAAGGTGCTCGAGCTGTCGGACCGCATCGTGCGCGAAAACCAGCTCACCGCCATGATGATCACCCACAACATGAAGGACGCCATCGTTCACGGCAACCGCCTCATCATGATGAACGAGGGCCACATCATCCTCGATATCGAGGGTGAGGAGAAAAAGAAGCTCACGAAGCAGGACCTGCTCGAAAAGTTCGCCGAGGTGGCGGGCGCGCAGGTCGAGTCCGACGAGGTGCTCCTGAGCTGACGCGCGGGCATCCCGACCCGATCGGATATCGGATATTGAGAAAAGAAAAATCTCCGGCGCTGAAACGCACAGCGCTGGAGATTTTTCTTTTTCTGCCGCGCACTTCCGCCCGCACGGCAACACCCACGAAAACCACCAAATTGCGGCCGGAAAGTTTGTGCAGTTTTTTTGTCAGAAACCGCACACAAACACCGAAATTTATGTTAACCTTTTCATACGAAATTTTTTGCTTTTGCGGGTTTGTCGAGGGTTCAGGAGGATAGGGTCCGTGGTTTTCAGCAGCCTGTCGTTTTTGTTTTGCTTCTTTCCGGCATTTCTGCTGGTGTATTATCTGACACCGTCGCGCCCGACCGGCGCGCGCAATGCCGTGCTGCTGGTGGGGAGCTGTGTGTTTTATATCATCGGACTGGACGGTCAGTGGGCGTACTTTGCGCTGCTGGCCGCATCTGTGCTGGTCAACTACGGGCTGGGCCTTGCCATCACGCGCGACAAGCCGCGCGCAAAGCTGTGGCTCATCGTCGGACTGTGCTACAATTTCCTGTGGCTGTTCCTATTTAAATATCTCAACTTCCTGCTCACCGGCGTCAACGGTGTGCTCGGCTGGGTGTCCGGCGGCAAGGCGGCCGTGCCGCTGCTGGGCTGGGCGTTGCCGGTCGGCATCAGCTTTTACACGTTTTCGGCCGGCGGCTATCTCATCGACGTCTACCGCGGCACGGTCGCGCCGGAGCGCTCGCTGCTCACATTCGGCACGTACCTGACCATGTTCCCGAAGCTCGTCTCCGGCCCGATCGCCAGCTATGCGCAGCTGCAGCCGGAGTTTGGCACGCGCGATGTGTCGCTGCGGCAGACGGTCGACGGGCTGAAGCTGTTCGTGTTCGGCATGGCGTTCAAGATCCTGCTCGCCAACCAGCTCGGCGGCCTCTGGAGCGATGTGACCACGATCGGCTTTGAGAGCCTCTCGACGCCGCTGGCGTGGATGGCTGCGTTCGCGTATTCGTTCCAGCTCTATTTCGACTTCTGGGGCTACTCGCTCATGGCCATCGGCATCGGCCGGATGCTCGGCTTCCACCTGCCGGAAAACTTCCGCTGCCCGTACCTCGCGCTGAGCATGACGGAGTTCTGGCGCCGGTGGCACATCACGCTGGGCACATGGTTTCGCAATTATCTGTATTTCCCGCTCGGCGGCAGCCGCTGCAGCCGCGGGCGCATGATCTTCAACCTCCTGGTCGTCTGGCTGGCGACCGGGCTCTGGCACGGCGCACACCTGAACTTCCTGCTCTGGGGTCTGGGCCTGTTTGGAATCCTCACGGTCGAAAAGCTCTGGCTCAAAAAATACCTCGACCGCTGGCCGGTGCTCGGGCATCTGTACATGCTCGTGCTCATCCCGCTGTCGTGGGCGGTGTTTTCCGTGTCGGATCTCGGGCAGCTCGGCGCGTACTTCGGCCGCCTGCTGCCGCTGTTTTCGCACACGGCGGCGGCTTACCCGCTCGATTTTCTCAAGTACGGCAAGACCTACGGGGTGTTCCTCGTGCTTGGCCTCGTGTGCTCGACGTCGCTGCCGGCTTATCTGTACCGCCGGCTCAAGGGCACGTGGGCCGGGGCGGTCATTCTGGCCGTGCTGTTCTGGCTGTGCCTGTTCTGCCTGAGCAAGGGCATGAACGATCCCTTTATGTACTTCCGATTTTAAGGAGCGCTGACGTATGAAACGTATCAAACCGCAATATTTTCTCATCCTGCTGCTGGTGGCCGCGCTCGCGGCGGCACCGTTTCTCATCCGCGGCCTGATCGACCGCAGCAATACCGGCAAGCAGCCGGCCGCATCCGTCACGGCGGCGCCGGAAGAGACCGCCGAGCCGACGCCCACGCCCGAGCCGACGCCGCTGCAGTTCACGACGGTGGACGCCTCGTATTTTGACGATGCGCTCTTCATCGGCGACTCGCGCACCGTCGGTATTGCCGAATACGGCAGCCTGAAAAACGCGACGTATTTCGCCGACGTCGGCCTGAACGTCTACGTTGCGCAGACCAAGGCCATTGCCGTGAAAAACGTCGGCACGGTCACGCTGCCGCAGCTGCTGAGCCAGAAAACGTTCGGCAAGGTCTACATCATGCTCGGCATCAACGAGCTCGGCAACGATCTGGACGACATCACGGCCAAGTTCTCCTCGCTCATCGACACCGTGCGCGCCGCGCAGCCGGACGCCATTATTTTCGTCGAGGCGAACCTGCACGTCGGCCCCTCGCGCTCGAGCACGGACGCGACGTTCAACAACCCCCGCATTGACAAGCTCAACGAAAAGCTCGCCGCGCTCGCCGACGGCAAGACGATCTTCTACATCGACATCAACGAGCTCTTCGACGACGAAAACGGCAACCTGCGCGCCGATGCCAGCGGCGACAGCACCCATGTCTACGCCAAGTACGACCTGGACTGGTGCGACTGGCTGTGCACGAAGGCGATCGTGCGTTAAATCCGAAGAACAGGCAAAGGCCAGCCGGAAACCGCTTCCGACTGGCCTTTGCTGTGATGGATCACATGTTCCGTTTTTTCTCCCTCGACGCGGTAGCGCGCATCAGCGCTTGAGGATGAACCACACAAACGCGCCGCAGGCAATGATCATACCGCCGCCAACTGCTGCAAAGATCATGTGACTGCCTCCTTTCCCCCAATGTCCCGCCCGTGCTCCGGACGGGATCTGTGAAGATACTTCATTATAAGGAATCTATGCGCTAAGTTTCCGGAAAACAGCGGCCCAAACGCTGCGCAGCCGTTAAGAAGGCGGAAAAGAATGCGCCTGAGGCTGCAAAGACCGTCGCGTTCGCGCGGACAATGTGCTATGCTGACAGTGGAGTCAAGACGGCTGTCCGGAAAGAGGGATGCTTATGCAGAAAGCAAGCAAGCGCCTGCCGCAATGGCTGCGCGATACGCTCATGTTCATCTTGATCATGGGCTGCGCCGTTGCCGTGTGCGAGCTGCTGTCCGTCTGCTATGACGATAATAACCCGTTTGCCACATCCGTGTTCATTCTGGCTGTGGTGCTCGTCTCGCGCTTCACCACCGGGTATTGGCCCGGCATTCTGGCGTCGGCCGTCGGCGTGGTGAGCGTGAACTACCTGTTTACATACCCGTTTCACGAATTCAACCTGACGATCGACGGCTATCCGCTGACGTTTGCGGTCATGCTGGTCGTGAGCGTTCTCGTGAGCACGCTCACGACGCAGATCAAGCGGCAGGAGCAGCTGCGTTACGAGGCGGAAAGAGACCGTATGCGCGCCAATCTCCTGCGCAGCGTGTCGCACGATATCCGCACGCCGCTGACGGCCATCATGGGCCTGAGCGCGACCGTGGAGGAAAGCGAGACGCTCACGGACGAGGGCCGCGGCATGGTCGAGGAGATCCACCAGAACGCGCAGTGGCTGCTGCACCTGTCGGAGAACATCCTGTCCGTCACGCGCTTTTGCGACGAGGGCGTCGTGATCGAGAAATCGGACGAGGTCGTTGAGGAGATCGTCGGCAGCGCGATCCGGCGCTTTCGCAAAAATTGCGATACCGACATTCCCATCACGGTCTCAAAGCCGGAAGAGATCCTGCTCGCGCCGATGGACGCCACGCTCATCGAGCAGGTGCTGCTCAACCTGTTGGAGAATGTCGCCAAGCACAGCCCGTCGGCAACGGAGATCTTCATTGAGATCCGTGCCGAGGGCCGCCGCGTCTGGCTGACCGTGGCCGACAACGGCGACGGTATCCCGCCGCAGCTGCTCGGCGTGCTCTTTGACGGCTATCTGCCGCTCGGCGCCGTGGAGGCGTCCGACCGCAGCCGCCACATGGGCATCGGCCTGAGCGTCTGCCGCGCGATCGTGCGCGCGCACGGCGGCGAGATTTATGCAAGAAACAAGATCGACGGCGGCGCGGAGTTCCGCTTCTGGCTGCCGGCGGAGGAGGAATCGAACACATGATCCGTGATAAAATCATCATCGTTGAGGACGACCCCGGCATCAGCAAATATCTGCAGGCGGCGCTGCGCTCCCATGAGTATGACACGCTGCTCGCGCCCGACGGCAAGACCGCGCTGGAGATGATCGCCTCGCACTGCCCGGATCTGCTGCTGCTGGATCTTGGCCTGCCGGATATGGACGGCAGCGAGATCATCCGCTCCGTGCGCGCCTGGAGCCGGATGCCGATCATCATCATCTCGGCCCGCAGCGCGGAGATCGACAAGGCGTCTGCGCTCGACATGGGCGCGGATGACTACCTGACCAAGCCCTTCGGCACGGTGGAGCTGCTCGCGCGCATCCGCACGGCGCTGCGCCACACGCGCACCGACGGCACGAGCGACGGCCTGGCCATGACGGGGGAGTACCACGTCGGCGACCTGTGCATCGACTACAATAAGCACCGCGTTTTTCTCGCCGGCGAGGACACGCACCTGACGCCGAACGAGTACAAGATCGTGGCGCTGCTCGGCCGGCACGCCGGGCAGGTGCTCACCTATAAGTCCATGATGAAGGAGCTCTGGGGGCCCGGCGTCGGCGGCGACAACAAGCTCCTGCGCGTGCACATGGCGAACATCCGCCGCAAGATCGAGCCGAACCCGGTCGAACCGCAGTATATCTTCACGGAGGTCGGCGTCGGCTACCGCATGGCTGACAGCCACTGAACCGAGCATAAACGTCATAAAGCGCCCGGAGCGATCGCTCCGGGCGCTTTTCGTGCCCTGCCATGCGTTCGTCCGCCGTGCGTCGCGGCGCGGGAGGCGGGCGCGTGCCGAAACGGCGTCCGTTTCTCGAACGTGGGCAAAAAGATCCTCGCCCGCAGATGTGCGGACGAGGATCTTGCCTGTGATTCCGAAATTATTTGCCCAGCTCGGCGATCATTTTGCTGCGGATGCCTTCGGTGAGGTCGTTCGTTTTCGTGGCCTTGACCGTTTCGGCCGGGATGACCTCGCGGATGCTGAGATACACGTGCGTGCGCCGCCAGGGGACGTTGTGTGCGATGCGCTCCGTGCCCTCGATGGTCGCAACGACGATGGGGACATTGGCCTTCTGCGCGATCTTGAGCGAGCCGGCGTGCCAGGGCAGCAGCTTGCCGCTTTTGCTGCGCGTGCCCTCGGGATAGATAGCGAACGAGCACTCATGCGCGCGGATGAGGTCGGCCGCGGCGTTGATCGTGGTCAGGGCGTTGCGCGCGTTCTCGCGGTCGATCGGCAGAAAGCAGCACCGGCGCACGAACGGGCCGATGACGAACTTGCGCATGTTCGACGGCTTGGACACGAACGCCAGCCGCCAGCGCCGCAGCACCCACCACTGCACCATGGGGTCAAAGTTCGAGCGATGGTTGCTCACGAACAGGTATTCTGTGTCCGTCGGCACTTTTTCGAGCCCCGTGACGTGGATCTTCACGCGGCAGAGCGCAAGGATCCAGCCGTCGAGCGCCATCGTCAGCGCGTGATAAAACGGGCTGATGTGTGTGTACATTTTGTTCGGTCCGGCGAACCACGTGCAGACAAACATCAGCAGCACGTACACAAGATTTGCTGCCACGAAGCAGGCGATCAGGATTGGCAGCAGCCACCAGTAGCTCAGCGCGGGGGACAAAAAATAAATCCACGCGGTGCTGAGCACAGCGGGAATGAGCAGCAGATAATAGAGCATGAACGGACACCTTCAAGCATATTAAATATTAAAATATTGCCAATAGTCATTGACGATAAACTTCCAAATCTATTATAATTGTATCGGAATACCGTGTCAATGAACGAGATGTAAATTTGCGCGGATTCCGAACACATTCTGATTGGAGATAGGATGGGATAAGATGATCGTATTAAAATGGGTGTTCCCGGTGTCCCTGGCGGTGCTCGCCATTGTGCACCTCGTCAGCTGCTGGCGCGGCGATGACGACCTGCGCAAGCCGACGAAGGTCGCGCTGATGCCGGTCGTTGCGCTGGCCTACCTCGCCTTTGCCCGCATGCCGTCGCTTTGGGTGGTCGCCGGCCTGCTGTTTGGCTGCCTAGGCGATCTGTTTCTGCTCTGGCCGCTCAAGAAGAAGTTCTTTGCGCTCGGCACGTCGTCGTTCTTCCTGGGCCACGTGTGCTATCTGATCTTTATCTACACGCACTATGTCATCCGTGTCAGCTGGATCTGGATCGTCGTGGTCTGCGTGATCTATGCCGCCGGTGCCGCGTTCGTGTACGCCAACAGCCGCAGGAATATCCCGCGCGCGCTGCGTCCGCTGGCGCTGATGTATATGCTCATGCTCTGCGTGCTGAGCGTGAGCCTGATCCTGCCGCTGTTGACGGCGTTCTGGTGGGGCAAGCTCGTGGCGTTTTTCGGCGCGACGTTCTTCCTCGCGTCCGACGGTGTGCTGTGCGACATGCTCTTCGTCAAGAAGGCTGAGCCCACGCAGCAGAACTTTGTTGTCATGTGCACGTACATCCTTGCGCAGACGCTGCTGGCCATCGGCTTTGCGGCCTGCCCGTGATTGTTAAAAATCTAGGCATTTCAAAGGGAAACGGGACTCTCCGCCACCGGAGAGTCCCGTTTTATGTACAGCGGTGGAAAAATCTTAAAAAAATTGCTATTTTCTCTTTACACCGGGAAGAAAATGCAATACAATGCGTAGCATCTACAGGAGGTTTTTTCGGGGGGAAAAAGAATATGGCAAAAGAAAAGGAAACGGAAAACCGGTCGGAACGGGAGCGGTTTCTTGACTGCATGCTCAAAGAGATCCTCAGCGGGTGGCGCAATCCGGGCGACCGGCTGCCGACGGAGAGCGAGCTGGCCGAGCAGTACGGCCTGCGCAAGACGAACGTGCATCTTGGCCTGCAGGAGCTGGAGCGCCTGGGCTTTCTGAAGGTCGTGCCCCGGCACGCGACCTATGTCGCGCCTTACTGGGAGCAGGCGAACCTGGAGACGCTGGCCGCCATCATGACGCACGGCGGCAAACCGCAGCCGGAGCTGGTGGATGCGTTTCTGGAGCTGCGCGAAATGGTCGCGCTCGGCTGGTTCCGCTGGACGGGCCGCAACCCCAAAACGGAGCAGATGCGGCACCTGTACGGGCTGCTCGAGCGGATGGAGGCCATCGCCTACGCGCCGGACGGAGAGAAGGATAATCCGAAATTTCTGGATCTGGTCAATCAGTTTCTGGTGTGCATGTTTGCCGAGTCGGACAACATGATCTTCCGCGTCCTGCTGCGCTCGTCGCGCGAGCTTGCGCACGTGACGTATTACATCGTGGCGTACACGCTGGATATACAGGAGCTGTGCAAGACTTACCGCACGGTGCTCGACGGGCTGACAAGCGGGCACGCATCCGAGGCGATCGACTACTGGTGCGGCTGGAGCGACAGGGTCACGGTGCAGTACCGCGAGGCGCTGCTGCAGCTCGGAAGCGAATGACCCATGCTTTTTACCCCGGCGGGACGAATGTCCCGCCGGGGTAAAAGCGTTATTTGTGAACTTTTCGCGCCGCGGTTGCGCTCGGCGTGCGCTTGTGTTAAAATCAGGGAAAGAAAACCGGAAGGGAGCGAGCCCATGAAGCTGACATTTATCCGCGCCGACCACGAGGTGACCGGCAGCTGCACCCTGCTCGAGATCGGCGGGCACTACGGCCTGATCGACTGCGGCATGGAGCAGGGGCGCGATCTGTTCGAGAATATCGCCATCCCCGTCCCGGCGGCACAGATCGAGTTCGTGCTCGTCACGCACGCGCACATGGATCACACCGGCCACCTGCCGCTGCTGTATAAGCAGGGCTTTCGCGGCACGGTCTACGCCACGGAGGCAACGTGCGACCTGTGCGGCATCATGCTGCGCGACGCGGCGCACATTCAGATGTCCGAGGCCGAGTGGAAGGGGCGCAAGGCCGCCCGCGCCGGCCAGCCGGCGCCCGAGCCGCTGTATACGCTCGAGGATGTGGAGGGCGTGCTGCGCCTGCTGCGCCCGTGCGGCTACGGCAAGCGCATCCAGGTCGGCGAGAACATCATCATCCGCTTCACGGATGTCGGCCACCTGCTTGGCAGCGCGTGCATCGAGGCGTGGCTCACCGAGGGCGGCACGGAAAAGAAGATCGTCTTTTCCGGCGATATCGGCAACACCGACCAGCCCATCATCCGCGATCCGCAGACCGTCTCGGGCGCGGACTACGTGCTCATCGAGTCGACTTACGGTGACCGCAGCCACGGCCCGCGCGTGGACTATCTGACCGCGCTCGCGGACTGCATCCAGCGCACGCTCGACCGCGGCGGCAATGTCGTCATCCCGTCGTTCGCCGTCGGCCGCACGCAGGAGCTGCTGTATTTCATCCGCCAGATCAAGGACGCCGGCATGGTGCACGGCCACCCGCACTTCCCCGTGTATGTGGACAGCCCGCTCGCCAACGAGGCTACGCGCGTCTTTTTGCAGACGGACACGAGCTTTCTCGACGACGAGGCCTGCGCGCTCATCCGCAGCGGCATCAACCCGCTGTATTTTGACGACCTGCACACCGCCGTCACGAAGGAAGACTCCATGGCGCTCAACACCGACAAGACGCCGAAGGTCATCCTCTCCTCGAGCGGCATGTGCGACGCCGGCCGCATCCGCCACCATCTGAAGTATAACCTCTGGCGGCCGGAGTGCACGGTGCTGTTCGTGGGCTATCAGGCAGTCGGCACGCTCGGCCGCAAGCTGCACGACGGCGCCGAGAGTGTGAAGATCTTCGGCGACGAGATCGCCGTGCACGCCGAGATCACCGTCCTGCCCGGCGTGAGCGGCCACGCGGATAAGCAGGGGCTGCTGGGCTGGATCAACGCCATGGAGCAAAAGCCCGCGCACGTATTCGTCAACCACGGCGACGACGATGCGTGCACGGCGTTCGCCGCCTGCCTGCGCGACGAGTACGGCTACGACGCGGACGCACCCTACAGCGGCAGCGAATTTGACCTCGCTGCCGGCGCGTATACCTATGTTGCTCCGCCGCGGCCCATCCGCCGCGACGAGACGCGCCAGGCTGCCGCGGCCGGAAAGCGCCGCGAGAGCCCGGCCTACGCGCGGCTGCAGCGCGCGCTCGGCGAGCTCACGGCCCTCGTGCGCCGCTGTCACGGCCCTCGTGCGCCGCTGCGCCGGATGCCCGAACAAGGGCCTGAGCGCCTTTGCCGAGGAGCTCGAGCGGCTCACCGCCCGCTGGCGCGACCGGCTCGCTCCGTGAGCGGAGATCGCGCATAGACAGAAACCGCCCTGCCGGGCCTCCGGCAGGGCGGTTTTGCGCTTAGATCTTTCCGCGCGCGCGGCCGATCAGATACATCCCGACCGTGCCGACGCCCAGCAGGACGATGTTCACGACCGGCACGACGTTCGCCTGCAGCGCGTCGGTCTCGAATGCGTTCTGCGCCAGAAACAGCGCTCCCGCCCCGGCTGCTGCCGCACACAGGAGCACGAGCGCGGGCGGGTTCTTCTGCGCGAACAGCCGCCCGTCGCGTGAGCACGCCGCACGCAGGCAGTTGACTGCCAGCGTCAGCAGCATTGACACGAGCACAAAGTCCGGCAGCACCCACAGCCCGATCACGAGCGCGCCGAAGCGCTCGACCGCGTGAAACAGGCTCACATTGCGCAGCATGGTGAAAAACGGGTGGGTGAGCTTTGCAGTCAGCTCCGCGCCGAGAATGCCGATCGCGAACGCGCTCAGCAGCGTCACGAGCACGCACATGCGCACGCACCACCACACGGCCGCGCGCCCCCGGCCGGGTGCTGGCGGGGGGGGGCCCCNNNNCGGTGTGCGCCCGCCGGTGAACGCGCCGAAAAACAGCACCGCCGCCCCGATGCCGAACACCGTCAGCCCGCTGCGCGCCACGCCGGGGAGATCCCGCGCCGTCACGGGCAGCAGATTGTTCACGTTCAGCCCCGGCACCGCAAACACCAGCACCAGCGCCAGCACGAGCATCAGCAGCGGCAGAAAGATCTCTGAGGCGCGAAAGAGCGCCTTGGTGCTCCCGAGCGCGCCGCAGACCGCCATGGCCAGGATCGTCACCACGAACGGCCACGGCCGGCTCAGCGGGAACACCGCCTCGATGAACCG
>HF985681.1:0-3238 GCA_000432375.1 Firmicutes bacterium CAG:103 | reverse complement strand
TCGATGAACCGCTCTGCCCCGATGCGCAGCGCAAACGCACTGTAGAGCAGAAACCACAGCGCGTAGATGCCCAGCAGCACGCGCCCCACGACCGGCCCGAGCGCGCGCAGTGTGATCTCGCCGATGCCCTCACCCGGCCGCCCGCGATGCAGAATGCCCTCGAGCATCCACGCGAACAGCAGCAGCGGCACCAGCGCCGCCAGCGCGCACAGCCATCCGCCGCAGCCGGCCTCCGCGGTCGTCTTGCGCGGCACGAGATGCAGCAGCGGCGAGAGCAGCACCATCGTGCACAGCGCGTAGTACTGCCGCCGCGTGAGTTGAAGTCCCGTCATGTTCCGCCTCCCGATGTGTCGATGCCGTCGCGCAGGTCGAATGTCCGGCCCACGTCGGCGCTGACCGTCACGCGCACCGGCACGGCCTGCCAGACGGCCGGCCAGTCGTCGCGGATGGCGGCCCATCTGCGCCCGCCGCCGATGGCGAGCGCCTGCCCCACGCCGAGAAAGTCCGCACCCAGCGCCTGTGATGCGGCGATCACGTCCTCCGCCCAGCCGGTCACGAGGGCGGCGAGCGCCGCGTTGAGCTCGTCCTGATAGGCCTGCGCCGTGATCCGGCGCGGCACGCGCAGCTCGGCGATACTCGCGCGCAGCTTCAGCGTCACGTCCACGCGCGCGAGCGCGCCGTCGCTGCTCCATACCGGGCGAAAGCGCGTCTTGCACGTGCCGAGCGTGAGCATGACGGTGCTGCCGTCGCTGTCGGTGACGGCGAGATCGCCGTGCCCGGCTACGCCGAGGAGCATGCTGGCCCCGCGCGCCGTCTCCGGCTCGATGCTGCCGACGTAGTCCCCGTCGCGGAAGATCGCGTACCCCGCCGGGGCGAGCGCCAGCTTGCCGCCCTCGTCCTCCGGCGTGCGCACGCACGTCACAGCGCCCACCACGGCGCAGCCGCTGCCCGCGAGCGCGCGGGCGATGTCCGTGCAGGAGCAGGCATGGCTCGTGCCGTCGAG
This sequence comes from Firmicutes bacterium CAG:103, assembly GCA_000432375.1. Lineage (GTDB taxonomy): Bacteria > Bacillota > Clostridia > Oscillospirales > Oscillospiraceae > CAG-103. Next base: position 2,235 of record HF985681.1, on the reverse strand, counting down.
CGCGATGTCCTTTTCCAGCGCCACGAGCGCTTCCGTCACGTCGGTCTTGTCGTCACCCGTCTCCATGACCGCCTGCTGCGCCGTGCCGCCGCGCACGATAAACAGCGGTGCGCTCAGGCGCATGTCCGGGTCGCGCGCGATGAAGTCCAGCAGCGGCGCGAGCCCGCCCGCCGCGGCCGCCTCCTCGCCGAGGAGCAGATAGCTCGTCTGCGCGTAAAACAGCTCGGCGCTCGGCGTGCGGTCCTGCAGCTGGTCGAGCGCCGCGAGCATCGACACGCCGGACTGCGTCATGCGCTTCGGCGCCTCGCCCTCGCCCGCCTTGCCCGTCGCCGCGCTCAGGCACACGCCCTCCGGCGCGCGGTCCACGCCGATCGTCTGGATCAGCTCCAGATCCTCGACCGGGCGGTAATTGCTTGAGATCGCGCCGGTGCTGCACCCGCTGCACAGCATGCCCGCCGCCAGCAGCAGCGCCAGCGCCCATCTGCACCGCATGGGCCATCCCTCCTTATATTATAATGGTGTGCCTTATCTCTGCTGCCGGCGGTTGGGGCTGCCGTATTCCGGCGGGCGGAATTTTTCGTCCGGCTGCGGCCGGCGCAGCAGCGTGCGGAAGATGGTCGGCCGTTCGCTGTCCACGAACGGGGCCATATACGCCACGCCGTCGCTCTCGATCGTGCAAAGATACCAGATCACGAGCCCCAGCGCCGCCAGAATGCCGAACAATCCCGCCAGCGCCGCCACCAGCACCAGCCCCAGCCGCAGCAGACGCACGGCGTTGCTCAGTTCCTGGTTCGGCAGCGTGTAGCCTGCGATGCCCGCGAGCGCCACCACGATGATCGCCACCGGGCTGACCACCTTCGCGTCCACGGCCGACTGACCCACGAGCAGCGCTCCGATGATCGACACCGTCTGGCCGATCGAGTTCGGCAGCCGCAGTCCGGCCTCCTGCAGCAGCTCGAAGGCGATGAGCATGAACAAAATGATCGTCGGCACGGAAAACGGCACCTGCTGCTTTGCCTGGATGACCGACAGCAGCAGCTTCGCCGGGATCATCTCCTGGTGGTGCATCGCCACGGCCACGTACAGTGCTGGGAATGTCAGCGAGATCGCCAGCGCGAAGTACCGCAGCACGATCAGCGCCGAGGCCAGCAGATAGTGGTGCGATTCGTCCTCCGGCGCGTGCATCAGCAGCCGGAATGTCGTCGGCAGCAGGTAGCCCATCGGCAGCCCGTCCACCAGTAGGCCCACGCAGCCGTCGAGCAGCGCACCGGCGAACTTGTCCGGGCGCTCCGTCTGACCCAGCTGCGGCAGCAGCGCCCGCGGCCGCTGCGTCAGGTACGGCTCCAGGTCGCCGCGGCCGAGCAGCGCCTGCTCGTCGATGGTGTCGAGCTTGTCGAGGATGCGCTGCACGCGCGCGGGGTCGGCGATGCCGTCCACATACAGCACCGCCACCGTCGTCTCCGACTGCCGGCCGACGACCGTCTGCTGCAGCTTCAGCGCCGGGGTGTGCAGCTTGCGCCGCACGAGCGAGGTGTTGATGCGCAGCGTCTCGACGAAGGCGTCCTTCGATCCGCTGACGGATTTCTCGATCGTCGGCTCCGACACCGCGCGCACGTTCGCCGTGCGCACCTCGAACGTGACGGCCCTGCGCTGCGCGTCGAACACGAGCGCGACCGAGCCGTTGGTCAGATCCGAGACGACGTCGTCCATCTCCGTGCGCGTGCGCGTCGAGCAGCTGTAGACCGCGCCCTGCTCGATCCGGCGCACGGCCTCGCGCGTAGAGGCGATGTCCGCCAGACGGCCGCCTTCCGTCAGCGGCCGCAGCACGTCCGTGGACACGTCGCCCGCCGAGACCACACCGTCAAGCCAGCAGACAGTCACCGTCAGGCGGCTCTCGAGGCCAATGCGCACAGCGCGCGCCTCAAAATCATCGCAGTCGGAAAATATTTTTTTCAGTTCGCCCGCCGTGACCGGCACGTCATACTGCGGCTGCGGGCGCGGGTGCGGCCCATCATCGGCGCCGCGGTGAAAGAAGTTGGTTTGCATATTGCGTAGTATAACCGGAAAAAACCACAATATTTTGTGCCCGAAAAAAGGGTAAAAACTTTTTTACGAAAAAGTGAAAAAAGTTGTTGACAGGCGTCGATTTGGGTGGTATATTAGCAAAGCGCTCACGGGGAGTGCCAAGAACAAAACAAACTTCCGAAAAAAGTTTGAAAAAAGTTCTTGACAAGC
>HF985680.1 GCA_000432375.1 Firmicutes bacterium CAG:103 | reverse complement strand
TTTCGCATTTTGAACAGGTTTTGCTTGACAAACACCGCGCAGGGATGGTATATTCGTAAAGCTGAATGTGGGACGACCTCTGCGGGTGTAGTTCAATGGTAGAACACCAGCCTTCCAAGCTGGATACGTGGGTTCGATTCCCATCACCCGCTCCATACCTTCTGGGCGGGCAGCAAAATATTGTATGCGCGCCAATAGCTCAGTCGGATAGAGCAACTGCCTTCTAAGCAGTAGGCCGGGGGTTCGAATCCCTCTTGGCGTACCATTTCAGATCTATGGTGGGTATAGCTCAGCTGGGAGAGCACCGGATTGTGGTTCCGGGTGTCGAGGGTTCGAACCCCTTTACCCACCCCACGAAATCGGGGATTGGGAGTGATCCCGATCCCCGTTGTTTTTGCCCCGATATTGGGATGTAGTGTAATGGTAACACACCAGACTTTGACTCTGATATCGTGGGTTCGAATCCCGCCATCCCAGCCACGTCAGATGTTTTCTGCCGGTTTCGGCTTCCCGCAGGCGGAAAGCCTTCGCCTCTGAAAACATCTTCCTTCCTCAGCCGCGAATCGCTGCGCTGGATTCGCGTCTGATAGTTTGGGTGGCACAATTTTTGGATGGCGCGCAGCATAATTCATTCTTTTTCACACCGATATGCCCCAGTAGCTCAGTAGGCAGAGCACCTGCCTTTTAAGCAGGGTGTCCGGGGTTCGAATCCCCGCTGGAGCACCAAAA
>HF985679.1 GCA_000432375.1 Firmicutes bacterium CAG:103 | reverse complement strand
GACCGCCCGCCCGCAGACCGATGCCCCCATCCCCGCCGGGACTGCGGCCATCGTGCTGCGCATCGAGGGCGTCAAGCTCATCGTCACACCCGCCTGCGTGACCGCGGGCGCAAAAGAATAAGGAGGAATCACCATGCCATACGTTCTCTACGGAATCATCCTGATCGCGCTCATCATTCTCGTGCGCAACATCCGCATCGTCCCGCAGGCACAGGCTTACGTCATCACCCGCCTCGGCGCCTACAAGACCACATGGGGCGTCGGCCTGCACCTGAAGATCCCGTTCATCGAGGCGGTCGCCAAGCGTCTGTCGCTCAAAGAGCAGGTCGCGGACTTCCCGCCGCAGCCCGTCATCACGAAGGACAACGTCACCATGCAGATCGACACCGTCGTCTACTACCAGATCACCGACCCGAAGCTCTACACCTATGGCATCGAGCAGCCGATCCTTGCGATCGAAAACCTCTCGGCCACGACGCTGCGCAACCTCATCGGCGACCTGGAGCTTGACCAGTGCCTGACCAGCCGCGACATCGTCAACACCAAGATGCGCCAGATCCTCGACGAAGCCACCGACCCCTGGGGCATCAAGGTCAACCGCGTGGAGCTCAAAAACATCCTCCCGCCCAAGGAGATCCAGAGCGCCATGGAAAAGCAGATGAAGGCCGAGCGCGAACGCCGCGAGGCCATTCTGCGCGCCGAGGGCGAGAAGCGCTCCGCCATCCTCACGGCCGAGGGCGAAAAGGAATCGGCCATCCTGCGCGCCGACGCGAAAAAGCAGGAGCAGATCCTTGAGGCGCAGGGCCGCGCCGAGGCCATTCTGACCGTGCAGCGCGCGACCGCCGAGGGCATCCGGCTCATCAACGAGTCCATGCCGTCCGACGCCGTCATCAAGCTCAAGAGTCTCGAGGCCTTTGCCGCCGCTGCGGACGGCCGCGCGACGAAGATCATCATCCCGTCCGAGATCCAGGGCGTTGCCGCGCTGGCGGCCGGCCTGGTCGAGAGCGCCAAGGGCGACGCCCCGAACGCCTGACCTGCAACCGAATCATCACCGTCCCCGCGCCGGGCCCGGCGCGGG
>HF985678.1 GCA_000432375.1 Firmicutes bacterium CAG:103 | reverse complement strand
GTCGTGCTCGTCACGCGCGAGGTGGAAAATGACCCCGAAGCCCTGTCCCGGCTGCGCGCCGGGCTGCAGATAGAACCAAAAATGAATGCTCAGGAGGCACTCGACCATGAAAAAATGTGACTGCAAGATCATGAACACCCTCGGCAAGTACCAGAAAATTTGGCCGTGGATCGGCGTGGCGGGCTACGCCATCGACGGCGCGGAGGCCGTGCTCAAGCACACGAAGTGGGGCAAGGCACACTACAAGCTGCGCATGCTCATCCACGGCGCGGGCGCGGGGCTGCTGTGCCTCGGCGCGGGCGTACACACGGTGCAGGCGTTTGCAACGGGCAAGACGGACGTGCCCGCCGTCATCAGCGGGTCGGTCATCGGCTCAGGCATCCTCGGCCTGAACTACACGCACGCCGCGGCCAAGAAAATCGGCCCGAAGCAGGCGCGCGTCATGCACCGCGTGTTCTGCGGCGTTACGGGCCTCGGCATGGCGATGCACATTTTCGCCGTCAAGCAGCCGAAGGAGTAAGATACGCGGAGAAGAAAGCAGACCGCAGCCGCAGCGGAACTGACCGCTGCGGCTGCGGTTGTGCTGCGCGCGGATGTGTGGTAAGATGAGACACAGTGCGCCGGGAGGCGGAATTTACGGGAGGAATGACCATGACTGAGAAGGAGAAAATGCTGCGCGGGATGCTGTATGACGCCGACGACAGCACGCTCTGCGCCGACCGTGTGCGGGCCAAGGAGCTGTGCCATGCCTACAATCAGCTGCGGCCCTCGGACGCGGCCGGGATGCGGGAGCTCCTCCAGCAGCTTCTGGGGAAAACGGGCGAGACGTTTTGCGTGACGGCCCCGTTCTGGTGCGATTACGGCTACAACATCCGGCTCGGGGAGCACTTTTACGCCAACCACAATCTCGTCATTCTCGACTGCGCCACGGTGACGTTCGGCGAGCACGTGTTCGTGGCGCCGAACTGCGGGTTTTACACGGCCGGCCACCCGATCGACGCCGAGTGCCGCGAGCGGGGGCTGGAGTATGCTTACCCAATCACCGTGGGCGATCATGTGTGGATCGGTGGCGGCGTGCAGGTCATGCCCGGCGTCACGATCGGGAGCAATGTCGTGATCGGGGGCGGCAGCGTCGTCGTCAAAGACATTCCGAGCGATTCGGTCGCTGTCGGCAATCCGTGCAGGGTCATTCGGCCGATCACGGAGGCGGACAAACAGACCTGCTGGGACAGATAGCGCGCGGCTGCATGGCAAGAGGAACGCAGGACGCAAATCAAAATGCGGAGGCCAGACAAAATGGAAAAAGAAAAGCGGTTTGAGATCGTATATCAGGAAGGCGGCTTTATGAGCGCAAAAACGATCTATGTGGACAAAGAGACCGGCGTGAATTATCTCTTTGTCGTCAGCGGATATGCGGGCGGATTGACGCCGCTGCTGGATGCAGAGGGGAAACCCGTCGTCACCAAAGAAACGGCTGACTGAGAAGATCGCGCTTTCTTGTCTGGCGCGAAGCGGCGCTTTGATCGTGCGTACAAAAACCCCCGCCCGGC
>HF985677.1 GCA_000432375.1 Firmicutes bacterium CAG:103 | reverse complement strand
ACCGCCTATTGCCATGCGAAAGGTCTGCCGACCAGCAACAAGCCGACAGCAGACCCGTACAAATGGACAAATGAAACGGTTTCCCGCATTTTGGAGCGCGTAGACTATCTGGGGCATACAGTAAACTTCAAGACCACAAAGAAGTCCTACAAGAGCAAGAAGAAAATCTGGAATGATCCTGAGAATTGGGTGATCTTCGAGAACACCCAGCCGCCGATCATCGAAGAAAGCGTGTTCCTGATTGTTCAGAACATTCGCAAGGCGCGTCGCCGTCCTACCAAGATGGGTGAAATGGGTATGTTCTCCGGGCTTCTGTATTGCGCAGAGTGCGGCGGCAAAATGTATCAATGCCGCGCTACCAACTTTGCGGAGAACCAGAAATACTTCATCTGCTCCACCTACCGCAAGGGCAAGGATCTCTGCACGACCCATTCTATCAAGAATGTCGTGCTGCATGAAATTGTTCTGCGAAATCTGCGGGAAGCAATCTCCTATGTTTCAGAGCATGAAGCGGAGTTCATTCAGGACGCTGCCGAGAGCGATATGCGGGACAGAGATGCAGAGTTTGTTCGGAAGCGTGAAACGCTGGCAAAGGCGGACACGCGAATTGCCGAGCTTGACCGCATTATCTCCCGACTGTATGAGGACAACGTGATTGGCAAGCTGTCAGATGAACGTTTTATCAAAATGTCCCATGACTACGAGTTGGAACAAAGCAACCTGAAATCAATGGCAGAAGTCCTGCGCAAGGATCTGAAGCAGCAGGAGCAGCAAAAAACCAATGTCAAGGCGTTTATCGCTGCCGTGAAGAAGTACACGGATTTGCAGGAGCTTGACGCGGCTGTTCTCCGTGCTTTCATTGACAGGATCGAAGTTTCCCATGTTGACAAGAAATCCAGAACGCGGGAAATCACCATCGTCTATAACTTCATCGGTGCATTTGACTTCACACGGGCAATCGAAAATGCCCGCAACACAAGTAAAAAAGAGCAAAGAACGGCATAGCCGTTAAGCTACACCGTTCCTTGCTTCAATGTTTTCCTAAGTCACCGCCGCATCGGGCGGGGAGTTTTTGCGAGGCTTTCTGCACTGCGGCAGCTCACAAACTCCGTGAGACCCTTTTAAAACAGGAAAATGCCCTGCCAGAAGGCAAGGCATTTTTGCATATTTTTCATGCCTGCGGCTGTTTTTTGATGTCGAACC
>HF985676.1:8469-15634 GCA_000432375.1 Firmicutes bacterium CAG:103 | reverse complement strand
CTACAAGGGCCTCAAGCCCGTGTACTGGTGCGCCCACGACGAGACCGCCCTCGCCGAGGCGGAAATCGAGTATCAGGACGATCCGTGCACGACCGTGTACGTGAAGTTCCCGATGCACGACGATCTCGGCAAGCTGCCGAACGTCGACCACAGCAAGCTCTTCTTCGTCATCTGGACGACGACGATCTGGACCCTGCCCGGCAACCTCGCCATCGCGCTCAACCCGCGCGAGCTGTATAACCTCGTGCAGGCCCCGAACGGCGAGGTGTATATCATGGCCGACGCCCTGACCGAGAAGGTCATGCACATCGGCGGCTTCGACAGCTATGAGGTGCTCGAGCAGCATCCGGGCGACTTCTTCGAGAACATGCTCGCCGACCATCCGTTCCTGCCCAAGACCTCGCGCCTGGTGCTGGCGGATTACGTCACCATGGATTCCGGCACGGGCTGCGTACACACCGCGCCCGGCTTCGGCGCGGACGACTACCTGACCTGCAAGCGCTACGGCATGGACATGGTCGTGCCCGTGGACGATCAGGGCCGCCACACCGACTACGCCGGCAAGTACGCCGGCATGACCACGGAGGAATCCAACCCCGTCATCCTCGCGGACATGAAGGAAGCCGGCTCTCTGTTCGCATCCGAGGACATCGTGCACAGCTATCCGCACTGCTGGCGCTGCAAGCAGCCGATCATCTTCCGCGCCACGCCGCAGTGGTTCTGCTCCGTCGATTCGTTCAAGGAGGAGGCCGTCGCCGCGTGCGAGAACGTGCGCTGGCTTCCCGCCTGGGGCAAAGAGCGCATGGCCGCCATGATCCGCGAGCGCGCCGACTGGTGCATCTCCCGCCAGCGCCGCTGGGGTCTGCCGATCCCGGTGTTCTACTGCGACGACTGCCACAAGCCCGTGTGCAATGAAGAGAGCATCGACGCCGTGGCCAAGCTCTTTGAAAAGGAAGGCAGCAACGCCTGGTTCGACCGCCCGGCGGCCGATATCCTGCCTGAAGGCTTCACCTGCCCGCACTGCGGCGGCAAGCACTTCACGCAGGAGACCGACACACTCGACGGCTGGTTCGACTCCGGCTCTACCCACGTTGCCGCCATGCAGCGCGACCAGGGCTTCTGGCCGGCGGATATGTATATCGAGGGCGGCGACCAGTACCGCGGCTGGTTCCAGTCGTCTCTGCTCGTGGCCGTCGGCGCGCTCGGCAAGGGCGCTCCGTACCGCGAGTGCCTGACCCACGGCTGGACGGTCGACGGCGAGGGCAAGGCCATGCACAAGTCGCTCGGCAACGGCATGGATCCGGCCGAGATCATCAACGAGTTCGGCGCCGACATGCTGCGACTGTGGGCGGGCAGCGCCGACTACCACGCCGATATGCGCTGCTCCAAGGAGATCTTCAAGCAGCTGACGCAAAACTACCTCAAGTTCCGCAACACCGCGCGCTACTGCCTCGGCAACCTCGACGGGTTTGACGCCGAGCATCTCGTCGCGCCGGAGGATATGCTTCCGCTCGACCGCTGGGCCATCACGAAGCTCAACGACCTCATCCGCCGCGTGGCCAAGGCGTATGACAACTATGAATTCCACGTGGTCTCGCACGCGATCAACGACTTCTGCGTCGTGGAGCTCTCGAGCTTCTACCTCGACATCATCAAGGACCGCCTCTACTGCGAGGAGCGCAACGGCCTCAAGCGCCGCAGCGCACAGACGGCGCTGTTCCTCATCCTCGACAGCATGACAAAGATGTTCGCGCCGATCCTCGCCTTCACCTGCGACGAGATCTGGCTGGCCATGCCGCACCGCGCCGAGGACGACGCGCGCAACGTGCTGCTCAACGTCATGAATCAGCCGTTCGACGCCTATGCGCTCAGCGAAGACGAGCTCGCCAAGTGGGATCAGCTGATCCGCGTCCGCACGGACGTCAACGGCGTGCTCGAGGCCGCCCGCGCCGAAAAGCGCATCGGCAAGCCGCTCGAGGCTGCCGTGACGCTGCGCGCCGACGACGATGCCGCCAAGGCCGCGCTCGACGACGTGCAGAGCATGAACCTGCCCGAGCTGCTCATCGTGTCGCAGTGCCTCGTCGGCGGCGACGTGCTGGAGAACGCCGTCACCGGTACCGGCACGAACTTCCCCGGCCTGCACATCTCCGTGCGCAATGCGCCCGGCACCAAGTGCCCGCGCTGCTGGATGCACTCCGAGCAGGCCGACCCCGAGACCGGTCTGTGCCCGCGCTGCGCCGCCGTCGTCGCCGCGCAGAAGGCGGAGTAAAATTCCGATCCCAAAATCCTGATCCGAAAGCGAGGAATCGCTATGTGGTATGCCATCGTAGCCATCCTGATCCTCATCGCTGACCAAGGCCTGAAGTACTGGGTCACGCTCAATATCCCGCTCGACACCGGGCACGTCACGCTCATCCCCGGCGTGCTGGAGCTGACGAATATCCACAACAACGGCGCTGCCTTCAGCATCCTGCAGCACGCGCCGCACTGGATCTTCGTCATCTTCACGGTCGTGTTCGCCGCCATCGCGGTGTTCTGCCTGCGGCGCAATATCGTGCACGGCAAGGTCGGCCGCTGGTCGGTCGTGCTCGTGCTCGCCGGCGCGGTCGGCAACTGCATCGACCGCATCCTCAGCGGCTACGTGGTAGACATGTTCAACTTCCTGTTCATGCGCTTCGCCGTGTTCAACCTGGCGGATATCTTCATCGTCGTCGCCGGCATCACGCTGTGCCTGCACGTCATCTTCTACCGGGGCGACGGCAGCGAGGATGGCGAGCCCGCGCCGAAGAAGGCGCGCAAGTCCCGTCAGCACCCGGGCGCCCCTGCGCGTGCGCACAAGCTGCATCTGCCCGCACGGAAACAGCCGCCCGCTGCGCCGAAAAAGCCCGCCGCGCAGCCCGTGTCCCCCGCCCCGGCGAAGGACGACCCGTTCGCGGCGTGGGATCGCGCGCCCGTGCAGGCGCAGCCGGTGACACCGGCAGCGCCGTCCGCGCCGAAAAAGGCCCCGGCAGCGCCTGCCGCCCCCAAACCGGTGCAGGGAACGCCCAAGGCGGCTGCCCCCGCCGTCAAACCGGCGGACACAGCCCCGGACGCCCCCCTGCTCGCCTATCTCAACAGCACGCCCGCCGCGCCGGCCGAACCGGAAGTCGCGGACAGCAACAAGGAAAAAGACACCGCCCCGGCGGACGGCGAGCACTATTCGCTCGACGACATTTTAGCGGAGTTTTCGGATTTCTAATGGAACAACGAACGATTCAAACACAGGAGAGCGCCGAGCGGATCGACGCTCTCCTTGCGCGCTCTCTGCCCGAGCTCACGCGCAGCGCCGCCCAGCGGCTGCTCGCGCAGGGCGCGGTGACGAAAGACGGCGCACCCGTGAAGAAAAACTATAAGACCGCGCCGGGCGACACGTTTGTCGTCACGCTGCCGGACGCCGCTCCCTCGGAGCTGGTAGCGCAGGACCTGCCGCTGGACGTGGTGTATGAGGACGACGACCTCATCGTCGTCAACAAGCCGCGCGGCATGGTCGTGCACCCCGCGCCCGGCCACGAGGACGGCACGCTCGTCAACGCCCTGCTCGCCCACTGCGGCGACAGTCTCTCCGGCGTCGGCGGAGAGCGGCGGCCCGGCATCGTGCACCGCATCGACAAAGATACGTCCGGCCTGCTCGTCGCGGCGAAAAACGACTTTGCGCACCTCGCCCTCTCGGCGCAGCTGGCCGACCACACCATGGCCCGCACGTATGAGGCCGTTGTCTGCGGCAATCTGCGCGAAGACGCCGGCACGGTCGACGCGCCCATTGGCCGCCACCCGACGGATCGCAAGCGCATGGCCGTGACGCAAAAAAACGCCCGCCGCGCCGTCACGCACTGGTCGGTCATCGCGCGCTACAACGGCTACACGCACATCCGCTGCGAGCTTGAGACCGGCCGCACGCACCAGATCCGCGTGCACATGGCGCACATCGGTCACCCTCTGCTCGGCGACCTGGTCTACGGCCACAAGCGGCCGGAAAAGGGCCTGAGCGGCCAGTGCCTGCACGCGCGGGCGCTGCGCTTTCTCCACCCGCGCACCGGCGAGCTCGTGACGTTCTCCTGCCCCCTGCCGGACTATTTTCAGGACGTGCTGGCGCGCCTCGGCCCGCCGGTCGGCTAATCAGAAAGGAGCATTCCCATGCGCAGATTCGATCGAGAGATCACCGATTTTCAGGAGCTCATCACCGTCATGCGCGGGAGCGACGTCTGCCGCCTCGCCCTGCACGACGAGCCGTATCCCTATATCCTGCCGCTGAACTTCGGCCTGGAGGTAGACGGCGAGACTGTCCGCCTGTACTTCCACGGCGCAAACACCGGCACGAAGTACGACCTCATTGCCAAAAATCCGAATGTCGCGTTTGAGATGGACCGCGGGCACGCGCTCATCCTCGACGATGAGCACGGCAACTGCACCATGACGTACGAGAGCGTCATCGGTCAGGGCCGCATCTCGGTCGTGCCGGACGCGGACAAGGAGCGCGCGCTGCGCGTGCTCATGGCGCAGTATCGTGCGCCGGACTTTCCGTATTCGAAGGCCGTCATTCCCGCGACGACCGTCCTGTGCCTGACTGTCGAGCACATGACCGGCAAGCGCCGCGCGAAAAAGCACGGCTGAATGCACCGCACATAACGAGCAAAAGAGCCCCCGCAGGCAGTGCCTGCGGGGGCTGTTTTGTGATCCTGCTGCAGATCAGCGGATGAAATTGGTGAACTTGCGCGCTTCCGTCTCCGGGCGCGGGACACCGGCGGCATCGCCGGCTGCAATGCACTGCAGCAGCCAGAGCAAATTGCGCGCAAGCTGGCGCATGGTCTGCAGGCCCTCCTCGTCCTGCGCGACGTCCTCCGGGCGCGCGCCGTGCACCATCGGCCAGTACTGAGAGGACACGACCGGCATATTCGAGATCATCGGGTATTTGACCAGCTGATCGAGCGCGGCCGTCGTGCCCGCGCGGCGCGCCGAGACGACGCAGGCGCACGGCTTATTCGCCCAACTGCCGCCGGCATAGAACAGCCGGTCACAAAAAGCAGACATCGCGCCGGAAATCCCGGCATAGTGTACCGGGGAAGCGAGCACGAGCGCGTCCGCCGTCTCCATCGCGTCGATGGCATCGTTTACCAGCCCGCCGCGCACGCAGCGGCCGGTTGCACGGCAGCCGCCGCAGGCCACGCAACCGCCTATCTGCTCGGCACCGACGGTCAGAATCTGCACCTCGGCATCGGCTGCGCGCAGCACCCGCTCCATTTCGTGCAGGGCGGTGTATGTGCAGCCGCGCGGATGCGGGCTGCCGTTGATCATGAGAATTTTCATCGTATCACCTCACGCGCAGGATAGCACAAATCGCCGCGCAGCGCAAGCGCGCACGCAATGCCCCAAAACGCCTTGCGCGGCAGCAAAACCTGCTGCCGCGCAAAGGAAAAGAAGGGACGTATGCCATGGAGTGGGGGGGGGAAATGAAAGGAAGAAATGCGCATGGTGATACGGGAAACATGACGCGTCGGGCAGCCGGGCATACACAGCCGCCCGACGCGGAGAGGAACGGCTTCGCCGCTATGCGCCGCGGCGAAAGCCGGATCAGGCAGAGATCAGATGGCGCTCCAGCCGCCGTCCACGCACACGATCTGGCCGGTGGTGTAGCTGCAGGCCGGGGAGGCAAAGTAGGTGCACAGGCCGTCCATTTCGCCGGTCTCGCCGTGGCGCTCCATGGGGCAGCACTCGAGGTGCGCCTGATGGAAGAAGGGCGCGTCGATGTAGGCCGCGGTCATTTCCGTCGGGAAGTAGCCCGGGCAGATGCAGTTGACGGTGATGCCGTCGCGCGCCCAGGAGTTGCCGAGCGAGCGCGTCAGGTTGACGATGCCGCCCTTGGCCGCCGCATACGGTGCCGTGTCCACGCCCTTACGGCCGCAGACGCCGTGGATGGACGAGACCATGATGATGCGGCCGTACTGATTGGGCTTCATGGACTGGCGCACGACCTCGCGGCAGGTGAAGAACTGCCCGTTGAGGTCGGTGTTGATGACGTTGAGCCAGTACTCGTCCGTGAGCGTGGCCGGGTCGCCGCCGCCCGGAATACCAGCGGCATTGACCAGAATGTCGATCTTGCCAAAATGCGCGACGACGTCGCTGACGCAGTCCGTGATGCTCTTGGAATCCTGCAGATCCATGTAATGCGGATAGACCTTGACGCCGTATTCCGCCTCGATCTCCCTGGCGTTTTCATCCAGACGATCGGTGCGGCGGGCGACGAGCGCGATGTCTGCGCCCGCGTTGGCCATTGCCTTGGCGAACTGAAGGCCGAGACCGGAGGAACCGCCGCAGCAGAACGCGACCTGGCCGGAAAGATCAAACAGATTGTTTTTCATAATAAAGCCTTCCTTTTATAAAAAATTCAGTATGGTTTAGAAGAACCAGCAGTTTTCGTAGGCGCTGAGCGTGGCATCGGCCATCGTGCCGCCCTTGTTGGCGTCGCCGACAAAGACGACCTTGTCGAACGCATCCTTGAGCTGCTGCTCGTAGCTCTTGTCGGGGCGATTACCGAGCGCCATGATGACGATATCGGCCGGGCGGGTGACGACCTCGCCGGTGTCGGTCTTTTTGAGCTCGACCGCGCCGTCGGTCACGCCGGCAATGGCGTGCTCGGTCAGGACCTCCACGCCGCTCTCGGCGAGCAGGGACAGCAGCTTGTAGCGCGCGGTGCGGTAGATCGTGACACCGACCTCCTTCTGCATCTCGACGACCGTGACCTTGTTGCTGTCGCACAGGAAGTGCGCGACCTCAAGGCCGACATGGCCGCCGCCGATGACGGCAATGTTCTTGCCCTCGAAGGAGACGCGGCCCATGAGCACGTCCTCAATATAGTAGACATTGCTGCGGTCCACACCGGGAATGTTCGGCACGATCTGATCGCCGCCGCAGGCGACGACGACGCCGTAGGGATCGAGCGCGCGCAGCGTCTCGACCGTGGCGGGTGTGTTCAGGCGCACCTCGATGTGGTACTCCTTCATCTCGGCCTTCATGGTCTCGATGAGCTCGGCCACCATACCCTTGCACGGCGCTTTCGAGGCCAGCACGGCGCTGCCGCCGAGATGGTCACGGCTCTCGAAAATGACCGGGTAATAACCGCGCTTTTTCA
>HF985676.1:3736-8447 GCA_000432375.1 Firmicutes bacterium CAG:103 | reverse complement strand
GGAGCGCAGCCTGCATGCCGCCGGGGCCGCCGCCCACGACCGCGACCGTGCGGCCGGCGCCGGTCTTGACCAAGTTCTCGTCGCCGTAGACCGTGGCGCGGCCGGTGACGGGGTTGATGGCGCAGTGCAGGTTCTTGCCCGCGACGACGGACTTGTTGCAGTTCATGCAGCCAAGGCACTTGCGGATGAGATCCTCACGGCCGGCCATGGCCTTTTTGACCACGTCGGGATCAGCCAGCTGCATGCGGGACATGCCGACAAAGTCACTCACGCCCTCCTGCAGGAAGCGCTCGGCCGTCTCGGGGTGCTTGATGGTGTTGACGGCGATGACAGGCACATTCACGGCAGCCTTGATGGTCTTGGCCAGATTCTTTCTCCAACCCTCGGGGCTGTAGCACGGCTCGATCATGGTCGGTGCGCTGGCATACACGCCGCAGGACACATTGAAGTAATCCACATACGGCTCTAGGTATTTGGCGATCTCGGTGCAGGCAGCGAGATCGTTGCCGCCCTCGACGAAGTCATTGCCGTTGATGCGCGCGCCGACAACGAAATCACGGCTGACGGCGGCGCGGATGCCGGTGAGGATACGCACGAGGAAGCGGCAGCGGTTTTCCATGCTTCCGCCGTATTCGTCGGTGCGCTTGTTGGTGTAAGGGCTCAAAAACTGCTGCACGAGATAGCCGTGCGCCGCGTGGACCTCGACACCGTCGGCACCGGCCAGCTCGGAGTTGACCGCCGCCTGCACGTACTTCTCGACCAGGTTGTCAATGTCCTCAATGGTCATCTCGCGCGGCAGAATGGTCGCGCGGCCGACGACGGAGTTGAGCTCCACACTCGGAGCCATGGCCTGACGGCCGCCGTTGCAGGCCGGGGGCGCCTCGCGGCCGCCGTGATGCAGCTGGATGAAGATCTTTGCGCCGTGGCGATGCACCGCCTCGCAGATGAGCTGGAAGCTCTTGATCTGCCGGCTGTCATAGATGCCGAGCTGGATGGGGTTGCAATGGCCGCTGTCGGCGTCCACGGAGGTGAATTCCGGAATGATGAGGCCGCAGCCGCCCTTGGCGCGATCCTCATAGAAACGGATCTGCTCCGGCGTGGTGCAGCCGTTCCAGTCGCCCATGAGCGCGCCCATGGCCGTCATCACGACGCGGTTGCGCAGCTCGAGGTTGCCGATCTTTCCGGGCTGAAACAGTTTTTCGTACTTCATGAGGTGTTTCTTCTCTTTCTTTGGAGGATTCCGAAACCGATGCTGTCTGCTTGTGCAGGAACGACATGGGATGCGGATTCTGCCGCCGCATCCGTGCCTTTGCAAATATTTTAACCATCTGTTTTGCGAATTTCCATATGCACGAAACACCAAAAAAAGCTTGATTTTGTGCGGGACAGACAATCCCGCCGCCGTGCACAACGATCCTGCCCGACGTGGAAACGACCGCCGTTGTGTGCCGTGCACAACGACCCGCCGCCTTTTTGTCGCACAGCACAACGGCAGCGGTTGCGCCCGCACCCCTCCGTGTAGTATAATTGAGTTAAATATTTTTTTAACAATTTTAGTATATCCGAGGAGGCACGACCGTGAAATTTTCCGAACTGATCACAAAGCTGCATTCGGCCAGTCAGCCGCATATGCTCATGTACATCGACATTCGTTCCGACTGCGAACTGGCGGACGTCAACATCCTTGCCTCCGGTCAGAGCGATGTGCAGGCCGGAACGCTCTATTTTGCCGACGCGGGGCAGCTGGCACCGGACACCGTACTGCCGACCAACCTGCTGTACTACGGCACGCTGCCGCCGGAGCTAGCGGACAGACTGACGAACAGCGCCATGATCGATCGCGGTGAATTTGCCGTGCTGTTTCAGACCGTAAAGGAACTGCTGAGCTACCAGCAGTCCGACCAGCAGCTCTATACACAGGTGCTGTATATGCTCTGCAACGGTGCGGAGCTGGACCGGGTGCTGACCAAAATGACCGACGTCACCGGCGACCTGTTCGTCGTGATCGACAGCACGGGAAAGCTCGTGGCCAAGACGAAAAACTTCTATGTGGACTACCCGCTGTGGATGCGGAGCATCGAGCAGGGATACTGCAGCGATATTCTAATGGAGTACATCGAGGACCGGCGGCGCAAAAACGAGTATTCCCTCTCGGACAAGCCCTTCACGCTCTTTTGCGAGCACATGCAGCGCTATCTGCTGTGCACGCGCATCGTCTACGACAATTTCATGATGGGCTACGTCATCATCGTGAGCAAGACCGGCATGTTCAGCGCGGCCGAGCAGCAGATCATCCCGCTGCTGTCCAGCTCGGCAAAGGAGCGCATCGTCAAAAGCAACAACGGCAACTGGATCGATTACCGCGCCTCCCAGCTCAACAACATCTTTGCCGATATGCTCGCCGGCGCGCAGAACGTGGACATGGAGCGCCGCATGAAGCTGGCCAAGCTGAGCTTTCCGGAGCAGAAATGTCTGGCGATCATCCGGCCGGTCTATTATAAGGAGCCGGCCTACTACAAATCCCGCCTCATTCCGGATATGCAGGCCATCTTCGGCAAGACGGCCTTTTCGGTGGTCAAGAACGATCTGGTGCTGCTGCTGACAGCGGCGGACGGCGGCACCATCACGCCCGAACAGCGCGCAGCACTGGAGCAGTACACGCAGGGGCACCGGCTGATCGTCGGCATCAGCAACTGTTTTCAGGCCAACAACCAGCTTTCACTCCACTATAACATGCTGCTGCAGACCTTGCAATTGGCCAAGCAGATGCGCTCGGACCAGAAGCTCTTCTTTTTCTCGGACTACGTGTATTACGCGCTGCTCGATCAGGTCGAGGACAAAAGCCTGCTGTCCTTCATCCGGCATCCCGCGCTCGACACGCTCATCCACTACGACCGCGAAAAAAGCGCCGAGCTCTACCAGACGCTGCGCGTATTCACCAAATGCGGCTTTAACAAGGCGCACACCTCCGAGCGGCTCTTTCTGCACCGCAACACCGTCAACTACCGCATCGCACAGATCGAATCCATCTGCGGGATCGACCTTTCGACGACAGAGCTGCTGTTTTCGCTCCAGCTGTCTTTTCTGATCGACGGCTACCTCAACAACGTCGCCTTCTGACGGCGGCCGCAGCCTGAAAACCGGACCGGCAAAGCTTGCCGGTCCGGTTTTTTGCGTCAAAAACGGTTTCCGGAGCAAAATGCGGATTGGTCTCTATGACAAAATTTTGACCGGATACTGTGCACGGCAAACATTGTCGATTTCCTGTCAAGCAAATATAATGGGCACAACCGAACAAAACCGATGTGTATCCCGCAGGGACACACGAACGCAGCTCCGCAGCCGTCCGTCGCGGCGGTGCGGAGCGCTCCGGACGGCTGTCTGCCCGGCTGCCGGAGCGCAGGACCATGTCAATGATAGAAAGGAGAATCTCGATGGAAAAGACGATCGAGAATATGGATCGCAACCGCCTTGGAATCCTGATCCGCTGCCTGGTGATTTTGCTCATCACCGGCGTGACCAACTCTGCAGCCGTATTTGTTTCCCCGCTGGCAGCACACTTTAACTGGACCGCAGACGCCATCGCAAACGTCAGCACGACCATGCTGCTGTGCTGGACGCCCGGCGCTCTGATCGGCGGCACGCTCATGTCGAAGATCGGCGCAAGAAACGCCATGCTGCTCGGCGCCGTGCTGTTCCCGCTCGGCACGCTGACCAGCAGCTTCGTGCCGCAGTCGTCCCCGTGGCTGCTGTATGTGACCTTCAGCTTCCTGCAGGGTCTCGGCAACGGCCTCGCCTACACCGTGGCCACCTATGTCTCCACCGGCTGGTATCCGGACAAGCGCGGCCTCGTTTCCGGCCTGTGCATGGCCTTCACCGGTGGCTCGTCCGCCTTCCTCGCGCCGATCTGCTCGAAGCTCGTGCAGTCCACCGGCATCATCTCCACGCTGCGCATCGTCGGCCTCGTGTCCCTGGTCGTGTGCGTCGTGTGCGCGCTCGGCGTCCGTCAGGCGCCTGTCGGCTACACGCCCGCCGGCTTTGCCGGCTCCGCCTCGAGTGCGGAGACCCAGCTCGAGAGCTATAACGTGCGCCGCGCGCTCAAGACCCGTCCCATCTGGCACCTGATCGTGTGCACCGCCTTCTTCCCGACGATGTATATGATCATGTTCCCGCGCTTCTCCGTGTACATGACCGACGCCGGCTTCACGCTGAGCGCGGCCACGCTGGGCGTGTCGATCTACTTCATCGCCAATACCCTCAGCCGCCTGTTCCTCGGCGCGCTGTGCGACAAGATCAGCTACAAGCACGTCTACGGCATCTGCGGCGTACTGTGCATCCTGTCCGCCATCTGCCTGATCGCCGCGCACTCGCTGTTCATGTTCTACCTCGGCTATGCGCTGCTCGGCCTCGGCTTCGGCGCCACCAACAGCGTCTACCCCGTCACGATCAACAAGTCCTACGGCCCGGTCTACGCCGGCGGCATCTACGGCGTGGCCCTGTTCGGCTACATGATCTTCTGCACGCTCATCACGCCGCGCATCAGCGCCGCGCTCGTTGCCTCCACCGGCGGCTACACCGCCTCGTTCATCTATGGCATCGTGCTCTCGTGCGTCGCCGTTGTGTCCATGTACCTGATCCCGAAGGTGGATCGCAAGCCCCTCGATGCGGCCGAGAAGCAGGCCGAATCTGTGTAATCCCGATCGGAAGAGGT
>HF985676.1:0-3724 GCA_000432375.1 Firmicutes bacterium CAG:103 | reverse complement strand
ATCGGAAGAGGTGTCAACATTGGGCGTCATCGGCTGTATCCTTGGTTTTCTGATCGTTATCTATCTCTGCTATAAAGACTGGTCGGTCTATCTGGCCACATTTGCCGGCGCGTGCGTCGTCATCGCCTGCAACACGCTGCCGTTTATCGACAGCCTCGTCGGCGACTATGTCAGCGGTATGTTCACCGCCGTCAAGAGCTTCTTCTTCATGATCCTCTTCGGCTGCCTGCAGTCGAAGATCTACACGGAGAGCGGCGCCGCCTACACCATCGCCGACACCGTCATGAACCGCCTGCTCAAGGAGAACATGAGCAATACCGGCAAAAACCTCATCGGCATGTCTGTGATCCTGGTCATCGGCACCATCCTCAACCTCGGCGGCATCATCGCCGGCGTCGTCATCGTGCTCATGTACCCGATCGCGCTGGTCATTTTCGAGCGCTGCGATATCCCGAAGAAGTTCATCCTCGGCATTCTGGGCGCGGGCTCGTTCACCTTCACGCTGACCGTGCCCGGCAGCCCGCAGGTCACGAACGTAGCCGCCATGACCGTGCTCGGCACGGCGGCCGATGTGGCACTGGTGCCCGGTCTCGTGGGCGCGGCGGCGGAGATCGCCGCGATCCTCGTCATCATGAACCTGCTCATCAACCGCGCCCGCAAACGCGGCGAGCACTTCGAGCTCCACCCGCTCGACCCGCGTTATGACAGCACAGGCAGCAAGCCGAAGCTGATCGTCGCCCTCATTCCGATGGCCGTCCTCTTCCTGCTGTTCAACATCTGGAAGCTCAACATCAACATCTGCCTGTTGTGCTCCATCGCGCTGTCTCTCGTGCTGTTCTGGCCGCAGCTGCGCCGCAGGGATCTCAAGGCCATGCTCAACAGCGGCGCCGTCGACTCCGTGCCCATGACGATGACCGTCGCCGCAATCTGCGGCTTCGCCGGCGTCATCACCAACACGGACGCGTTCCAGTCCATGATCACCGCCATCACAAGCATCAGCATCGCGCCGATCCTCATCTGCTGGGTCGTTGTGGCGCTCATGTGCATGCTCACCGGCGGCTCGTCCACCGGCCAGCTCGTCGCGCTGCCGATCATCGCGCCGAAGCTGCAGGCGCTCGGTCTGACGGCCAGCACCATCCACCGCGTGTCCGCGTTTGCGGCCACCACGCTCGACTCCATGCCCTATTCGGGCAGCATCCTCATGCTGCTGCCCATGTGCCACATGAAGCTCAAGGAGGTCTACCCCGCCCTGTTCGTGACGACCGTCATCGCCACGACCGTCGGTACCGCCGCCGTCACGCTCATGTGCGTCCTGTTCCCGGGTCTCGCCTGAGCCCCGTCAACCCACACCATATCACAACAGAAAGGAAGTCAAGACATGAAAGAATTCAAGAACAAAGTTGCCGCCATCACCGGCTCCGCCACCGGCATCGGCCGCGCCTTCGCTGAAGAGGCTGCCAAGCGCGGCATGCGCCTCGCCCTCATCGACATCAACACCGAGGGTCTCGAGGAGACCAAGGCCATCTGCGAGAAGGCCGGCGCGCCGAAGGTCGTCACCATCAAGACCGACGTCACAAAGTATGAAGAGGTCCGCTTCAGCATCCTGCGCGTCATGCAGGAGTACGGCCAGCTCGACCTGATGTTCGCCAACGCCGGCATCGCCACCGCCGGCTGGGTCTACAACCATCCGCCTCAGGACTGGGCCTGGGCCATGAACACGAACGTGCTCGGCCTGACCTATTACGTGCACGAGGTGCTGCCCATCTTCAAGCAGCAGGGCACGCCCTGCCACTTCCTGTTCACCGCATCCATCGCCGGCCTGATCACCGGCCTGCGCTACAATACGGCCTACCTTGCGAGCAAGCATGCCGCCGTCTGCATCGCTGAGGCCGTGCGCGACCTCGCCGAGAACGACCCCGACTACAGCATGATGGGTGTGAGCGTGTTCTGTCCCGAATATGTGCACACGAACATCCACAACAGCGAGGATCACCGCCCGGCCGACTACAGCGTCCCGTGCGACCCGTTCTACGCCACCGACAGCTACTGGGATTACCGCCGCCTGTTCGACAGCAACATCACCGTCAAGGGCATGAACCCCGCCTTCGTCGGCCCGTACCTGTTCAAGGCTGTCGAGGAGAACCACATGTACAAGGTGCCGCATATGCACACCCACGAGCAGATCCGCGCACGCCACAGACGCATCGAGTCCGACCTCGAGCGTGAGGAAGCGCTGCATGAGAAATACGCCCCGCTGCAGAAATACTGATCCGATCCCTTTCTTTTCGCAACACCCCAAAAGCCCCGCCGGTTTTCCGGCGGGGCTTTCGCGATTTCTGTCCGATTTCTACCCCTGCTCACAGCTCCTGCAGCATGAGGGAAAACGCCTCCCGGAACGTGAGCCGGCTGCGCACGGTGAGCTGCACATCCGGCGCGCCGTCCACCGTGACGGCGTAGGGCGTCTGCGGCGGCAGATTCGTAAAGATGCACGACCGGTGCCTTGCGTCGAGCGTTGCGACCATGGTATTTTCGCGCGTCTCGCGCACCTGCCAGAGCCGCACCGTCACGGGCGCATCCGGCAGCGCATCCGCCGAGACGACGAGCCGCGCCGTTCCGGTCGCAAACACATGCTCGCCGACCTCCTCCGCCGTGCCGCTGACCTCACGCGCGACAAGATCGGTCGCACCGGCCGGGAGCGCGGCGGACACAGCGCCGCCCGGCTGGCCGAGGATCACGAAGGTCTTGCCGATGAACACAAGAAGCACGGCCAGCAGCACGCCCAGCACCGCGCAGAGCGCGCGCAGGCAGCGCTTGCGGCGGCGCATTTTTCGCGCCAGAGCGCGTGCGATCCCGTCCGTACCGGGATCCTCCGCCGCGGGCGCAGCGGGCGTCAGGTCGCGCCGCAGCTGCGCATATTGCGCCCGGCAGGCCGGGCAGGCGTCCATGTGCGCCTCGAGCGCCGCACGGCTGTCGGCGCTGCAGCAGCCGTCCAGATAGAGCGGCAGCAGATCCGCCGCCATGCCGCAGGTAATCGGGTTCATGTCGATCCCTCCATTCGTTCGATGATTTTGTTTTTGGCGCGAAAGTACGTGACCTTCGCCCACGATTCGGACTTGCCGAAGATATCCGCAATGTCGCGGAAGCTCAGCTCGCCGAGCGTGCGCAGCAAAAACACTTCCTTATACTGCGCGCCCAGCTCGTGCACGTAGCGGTAGATCTGCCGCGCCTGCTCGCGGTCAAGAAAGCACTCGACGAAGTCAGTCTCCGCCGGCAGGGGCTCAAGCGCGTCCGCGCCGACCGTGCGCGCGCTGCGCCGGCAGTCCTTGAGGTATGCGTTCTTCGCAATGGCGCACAGCCACGTCTCAAGCTTGCTGTCGCCGCGAAACGAATCAAAATGGGTGTAGGCGCGGTAAAAGGTCTCCGCCGTGAGCTCTTCGGCGACGGCCGCATCTCCGCACAGGGAGCGCAGGTAACGGAACACGAACGGACTGTAGGTTGTAAATATGACGTCGAACGTGTCCATCCTTGCCCCTCCCATCTTGATGCTTTGTCTATAAGAGTCCACTGTGTGCAAAAGGTTACAGCGGATCTGCATTTTTCTTCTGCCGTGTCTGAAATCCCACGGCAGGGCCATTGTATCACAGCGGCGCGGAAAACGGCGCAGATATAGCAAAAGACCGCAGTCAAATGACTGCGGTCTTCTGTGTTGGCATTGACCTATCTT
>HF985675.1 GCA_000432375.1 Firmicutes bacterium CAG:103 | reverse complement strand
CCGCTGATCTTTCTGCTGATCTGCGCGGCGCTCGTCCTGGGCATGAGCGTATTTTTCCGTGTTGCAAAGATCGAGGTCGTGGGCAACTCCATCTACACGGCCGAGGAGGTCGTCGAGGCCTCCGGCATTGGCACGGGCGACAATCTGTTTTTCATCAACCGTTTCTCGGCCGCCAGCCGCATCTTCAGCAAGCTCCCGTATGTGGACAAAGCGAAGGTCACGCGCGCGCTGCCCAACCGCGTCACCATCACGATCCAGGAGAGCAGCGCCATGGCCTATGTTCAGGTGGATGGCGGTTACTGGGTTTTGGACCAGAACTGCAAGCTGCTCAAATCCGTCACGGAGAGCGAGTTGACCGGCCTTGCCCGGGTCGACGGCATTACGCCGGTCGAGCCGAAGGTCGGCGAGGTGCTCAACGCCGGTGAGGCCGATGCGCCGAAGGTCACGTATCTGGCGGCGATCCTCGGCCAGCTGCTCACGCGCGACATGGCGTCCAAGGTCACGGTCATCGACCTGTCGGATGCGTCCAACCCCGGCTTCACCTATGACGGACGATTCACGGTGCGCCTCGGCGCGAATGAAAATGTCGAGTACAAATTCGGTATGCTGCAAAGCGCGGTCTCCCAGCTCACGGCCAGCGATGCCGGCACCATCGACCTGTCGATCGACAAACGCGCACATTTCAGCCCCGGCTGATTGTTCACAAAAAAAGATTGACCTGATAAGGAAAACGATATAAAATGGGAAAGAATAAGAACAAACAGAAGCGCAACCCGCCAAAAAACGGCTTCCAGAGCGCGCATGCGCCGGCCGCCGATACAAATAGAAACAACAGGGAGGAACCGAATATGTCCTTTGCTACCGAGTCCGGTCCGGAAAATGTCGTCACCATCAAGGTCGTTGGCGTCGGCGGGGCCGGCAACAACGTCGTAAACCGCATGGTTAAGTCCGGCACTCAGGGAATTGAGTACGTGGCTGTCAATACAGATAAGCAGGCTCTGGCCGTTTCGAGCGCGGATCAGAAGATCCAGATCGGCGAGAAGCTGACCCATGGTCAGGGCGCCGGCAGCGATCCTGACGTCGGCAAGCGCAGCGCCGAGGAGAGCCGCAACAACATCGCCAAGAGCCTGGAGAATGCGGACATGGTCTTCATCACCGCCGGCATGGGCGGCGGCACCGGCACGGGCGCAGCGCCCACGATCGCGGACATCGCCCGCGAGGCCGGCATCCTGACCGTCGGCGTCGTCACCAAGCCCTTCAAGTTCGAGGGCAAGCGCCGCATGGATCAGGCCATGGTCGGCATCAACGAGCTGCTGGGCAAGGTCGACTCCCTGCTCATCATCCCGAACGACCGGCTGAAGTTCGCCACCGACCAGAAGGTCACGCTGGCCAACGCCTTCGAGATCGCGGACGATGTCCTGCGTCAGGCCGTCGTGAGTATCTCGGACCTCATTAAGAACACCGGCTTCATCAACCTCGACTTTGCGGACGTCACCTGCGTCATGAAGGACGCCGGCTTCGCCCACATGGGCGTCGGCCGCGCCGCCGGCAAGGGTAAGGCGGAGGACGCCGCCCGCATGGCCGTGGCCAGCCCCCTCATGGAGACGTCCATCAACGGCGCGCGCGGCGTGCTCATCAACATCACCGGCTCTGAGGATATGGGCCTGGAGGATGTCGAGACGGCCGCAAACCTCGTTCAGGAGGCTGCGCACCCGGACGCCAACATCATCTTCGGTGCGAGCTTCGATCCCTCGCTCGACGACGAGATCCGCGTGTCCGTCATTGCCACCGGCTTCGACGAGCCGGGCAAGGCGCAGGCCGAGCAGGCTGCCGCCGCTCC
>HF985674.1:831-2868 GCA_000432375.1 Firmicutes bacterium CAG:103 | reverse complement strand
ATGAAGTTCTGCGAGTTCTGGAGCTATGAGAAGGTGCTCGCCTCCCATATCCTGACCGAGGAGATGGGCGTGCCGTGCTGCACGATCGAGAAGGAATACGCGCTCGGCTCCATCGGCCAGCTCCGTACCCGTTTCCAGGCCTTCGTCGAGAGCCTGGAAATCAAGAAAATCAATTCTTGAACAGGAGGGGAATGAAAACTATGAATTGCCCTGTTACGAAATTTATTGACTCCAAGATGCAGAGATTCGACCCCCTCTGGCAGGCTCAGAACGGTGTCGGCGGTCTCCGCAGCCGTTACTATGATAAGACCGGCGTCGCCAAGTACCGTGAGTGGCGTGGTCTGCACGACACCATGGTTGACTACCGTGCATGGCTCAAAAACGTCATGTCCATGGCTGCCATGGTCGCCTCCGCGCCGATCCCGTGCCTGAAGGGCTTCTGGGAATACCGCTGGATGGGCTCCTACCTCGGCACGTTCATGTTCATCGACCGTCTGTTTGAGGGCTACCGCGGCCCCGAGCTCGTGATCGCGCACATGAATATGCACGCCATCGTGCAGAGCCTGACCAAGAAGATCGCCCTTGTGCTGTCTCACGACCTGCGCATCGGCGGCAAGGATAGCGACAAGATCATCCCTGTGGACGAGGTCATGCCGCCGCTGTTCCTGACCGGCTTCAAAGACCTGATCCCCATCCCGCTGCAGACGCTGCCGGAGTTCATCATCTGCGATGTTGACCAGCAGCTCGAGCCGTACTACATCGATGTAGCCGAGTCCTTCGGTCTGCCGGCAGACGTCTGCTCCCGCTGCGCGGCGGAGACCGGCGTTGCCCTCAACGACGACTTCCCGCTCTTCGGCAAGGCCATGCTCTCCACGAACATGCCCTGCAACGCCTCCGAGGCGACGTCCATGTTCCAGCGCCGCCGCATCGGCCTGCCGGACTTCCAGATCACCATGGCCATGATCCACAACGAGCCGGCCGCCCACCCGTACTCCGCGCAGGTCCTGCGCGACTGCATCGAATTCGTCGAAAAGGAATACGGCGTTGAGTATGACTGGAACGCCCTGTTCAAGCGCGCCAAGCACATGAACGAGCAAAACGAGATCGAGCTCGAGAAGTGGGATTACTTCAAGACTCCCTACTGCCCGCTGACCGGCATCAGCGAGACCCTGTACCGTCTGTACGCCTGGGCCTCCGCCAACGGCCAGGAGGACTACTTCACCAAGAACGACCGCAAGGTCATCAAGATCCTGCGCAAGTGCTACAAGAATAAGTACGTCCCGTATGGCGGCACCACGCGTCACCGTGCGTTCCTGTGGGGACCGTCCGCCGTGTACTACACCGACTTCCCGACCTGGACGCAGAACTGCTGGGGCATCAACATCGTCCTGAACATGGACTCCACCATGGGTCACAACATGATCAGCACGACCGACCCCGATCAGGCGCTCATGGATCTGGCGCTGTTCAGCGAAAAGGGCGTTATGCGTCACATGGCTGTCGGCGGCTGGGACAACGTCAACTCCGTCTGGGAGTGGGCCACGAACTTCAACTGCGACATGGTGCTCATGAACGACAACATCGCCTGCAAGGGTATGCTCGGCGTGCACGCCATGATGGAGGAGCAGGCACGCGACCTCGGCTTCCACTTCATCTTCATCGAGCACGACCTCGAGGACTGCCGCACCGTGCCGCGCCGCGATATGCGTAAGTGCGTCAACGAGTATATGTCCATCGTGCTCAACGAGCAGCCGCTCGACCCGACGCTGGTCGACTTCGACGACTCCGCGGCGTACTAAGAAAGGCAGGTACCGACTATGAATATGAAACTCGCTGCAAAGATTATGGGCAAGGTCGGCCTTGTCGGCTTTATCGGCTTCGTTGCGACCTTCTCGATCTATATGTTTAACCTCGAGAACAAGCTCATCTACTATGTGCTGCGTCCCTTCCTGAACAAGCACTACGATTCTCAGGTGCGCGATAAGCGTATCGTCTGAGCGTTTCGCAAATCGCATAAATCGAAACCCCGCTGCTTTC
>HF985674.1:570-797 GCA_000432375.1 Firmicutes bacterium CAG:103 | reverse complement strand
TTTGCGTGTGCCGCAGGCACACGCTCCACAGAGGACCGCTTCGCTGGGTCCTCTGTGGAAGAGATCGCAGCTCGCTGCAGCGCACGCATTGTACACCAAAGGCGCCCAATGCGCACGTTTGCGAGCCGAGCGGTATTTTCTCCGCCGTACACGCCGCCGGAGAAAATGATTGAAATTTCTTTGCGTCTGCGGACGCAAACTCTGCGAGGCTTTGTGACGTTACGAAG
>HF985674.1:0-513 GCA_000432375.1 Firmicutes bacterium CAG:103 | reverse complement strand
GGGTACGGGCGGAGACGAGGCTTTGTGACGTCACAAATGCCGCAGGGCGCGAAAAAGCCCGCGTGCAGTGCACGCGGGCTGCTTTTCGCAAGGATCTTGTCCGATCTTACTTGATGCCGTACTTCTTGTTGAACTTATCGACGCGGCCGCTGGTATCGACGAGCTTCTGCTTGCCGGTGTAGAACGGGTGGCACTTGGAGCAGATCTCGATGGAGATGTTCTGCTTCGTGGAGCGGGTCTCGTACACGGCGCCGCAGGCGCAGCGGATCGTGGTCGGCTGGTAATTCGGATGGATACCGTCTTTCATAGTCATTCACCTCGTATTAGGCTGTCTTGAGCACGGGCTGGTCCGTGGTTACAAAACGCAATCTGAATTCTAGCATACCGGTGACAAAATTGCAAGCGGTTTTCGCATTTTTTTACGCATCCGGGCCCGGCACGTCGCTGACCTGGCCGCAGTGCAGAAAATACAGCACGCGGCGGCAGACCGGCTGGCCGGTGATGCGCGCCATT
>HF985673.1 GCA_000432375.1 Firmicutes bacterium CAG:103 | reverse complement strand
GAGGCGGGCCTTGCCCCCCCTCGAGCGCCCCCGCTGCTCAGTGACTTTGCGCGCGGCGGCCTGACATCACGCGCGCCGCGGCTCACGCCTGCTCGGGCACGCCGGTATATTCGAACACGTAGTCCACGGCGCGGTTGCTCACGCGCTCGAGCGACTCATACGTGCTGCCGCCGATGTGGAACGTGGCAATGAAATTATCCAGGTGGATGAGCGGGTCATCACACGCCGGGGGCTCGTGCACGAACACGTCGCTCGCCGCGGCGCGGATCTGCCCCGTGGTGAGGGCGATATAGAGATCGTGCTCGTTGACGATGCCGCCGCGCGAAGTATTGACGAGCAGCAGGTCCGGATTCGCGGCGGCAAACACCGGCGCGTTGATGAGATCGCGCGTGGCATCGCAGAGCGTGATGCTCACGTTCACGAAGTCCGAACGGCGGAAGAGCTCCGGCAGCGTCGCCACCTGCTCATAGCCCCAGGCGGCGCACTCGGCGGCCGTGCGCCGCGGATTCCAGCACAGGACGCGCACGTCGAACGCCGCGCGCAGGATGTCCGCCACGCGGTGGGCGATGTTGCCCGTGCCGACGAGGCCGAGCGTGCGGCCGGTCATCTCGTGGCACACAAACTCCTCCGCGCCAAAGTGGTCGAAGCGCCCGGCGCACAGGCCGTTGTTGACAAATTTCAGCTGCCGGTTGAGCGCCAGCAGATCTGCCACGGCCAGCTCCGCGACGGCCGGCGCGCCGAGGCCCGGCACATTCGGCACGGGCACGCCGTACTCGGCGGCGGCAGCGGTGTCGATCGTGTCGCGGCTGACGCCGTGCATGGCGATGACCTTCAGGTTCGGCGCGTGCGCGATGACCGCGCGCGGCACGACCGCGCGGCGGATGATCATGGCGGCGAGCTGCTCGGGGTGGTCGAAATTGTCCACGATCTCAAAATGGCGCGCGAGCCGGGCATAGGCCGACGGCGCGATGTGTTCACTCAAGTAGACCTGCATGATGGGCTCCTTTCTCCGGAAAAAGGCCCCACTGCAAACGCAGTGGGGCCTGATGCCGTCTTTGGTTTTATCCGCGGCCGCTGCCGCGGCGGCGGCCGCGCGTGCGGTCGCTGTAGAGGCGGTTGCCGGCCATGCGGCTGTCCGACTCCTGCATGAACTGCTTGAGCCGGTCTTCAAACGCAGCGTCCCCGCTCGGGCCGCTGACCTGTCCCGTCGGCTGGGCCGAACGGTTGTTCGGGCGCGCGGCGCGCGGTGCGCCGCCGTTATTATTCGGGCGGTTGCCGCCCGGACGGCCGCCGTGCATCGGGCGGTTGTTCGGACGCTCGGGCGCGGGCTCTGCCTTCTTGATGGACAGATTGATCTTCCCATCCGGCGTCACGGCCAGCACGCGCACCTTCACCTTATCACCCAGCTTCAAAAACTCGTTGACGTCGTTGACGTAGGTGTTGGCGATCTCGGATATGTGCACCAGACCGCTCCTGCCGTCCGGCAGGCTCACAAACGCGCCAAACTTCGTGATACCGGTGACGGTACCCTCCACAACTGCTCCGACTTCCACCTGCATACGGTTCGTTTCTCCTTGCTCAATCACTCGTGTCGTAAAAAATCTTTTCACCGGGCTTGACCAGACCGAGCTTTTCGCGCGCGACCGACTCGATCATGTCGTCGTCCTCGCTGTGGTCGATCTGATATTGCAGCTCGGCGTTGGCCTGGGTCATTTCGGACACCTGCTGCTGCAGCGTCGCCGCGCGATCCTGAAGCTGCCGGGTCTGCCGGTGCACCACAAACAGGCTGATGAGCGCGTACACCATCAGCACCGCGATGACCAGCGTTGTAAAGATGCTTGCCTTTTTGAATTTCACAGTCTGCAGAACCTCCCCCCGGATCGTATCTGCTTCCAGTAATACAGTCTATTCTAAAACATCTGCGGCGATTTTGGAAGCGTTTTTTTGCAAAAATCCAAACTTTTTTTGCAAATTTCTGTCCGGGGGCGGCAAATTGGCGCGTTTTTTGCGCGCAGCGGCGGGAAAATTGCTCCAGCGGCGGCAAAACCTGTCCGCTGACCCAGGCAAAGTAGCCCGTCCAGCCGGCCGCGATGGCGAGAAACATGAACAGGCGCACCTGCCCCGAGCCAGCCGCCATGCCGAAGGCGAACACCGTCAGCCCCAGCGTCAGGCAGAACACGGCGTCGAGCACCGCGCGGAGAAAGGCCCGGCGCGCATGGCGGCGCGGCACGCGCAGCACATCGAACAGCAGCCCGAGCGCCGCGCCGAGCCCCAGCGCCAGCGCCACCTGCCCAAGCTGGGCGAGCGGGTGCAGGCTCATCCGCCGAACAGGCGCGACCAGAAGCCGCCGCCGGACGCCGTCTCCTCCGTGTAGTCGAGCGCGTCAAACGCGCCGTCGATGGCCAGCTCCCCCGTGTCGATCGCAAGGCGGCCGACGCGCAGCCCCTCCCCGTGCACGGTGAGCATCCCGCGCGACGTGCGCATGGAGACCTCCGTGTCGTCGAAGCGCACGACCTCGTCGACGCCCGTGACGGTCAGATGGCTGCGCTCGTCGAGCGTGACCGCGTGCGGCCGGCGCTGCGGCGCGGCCTTCTTGTCCTCGTATGGCATAGGCTCCCCTCCCGGTTCTGGTTTGCTACCAGCGTATGCTGGGATGGCGGGCGGTATGCGGGGATGGATGGGCAACACCGGCGGCACCGGCAGTGAAAGAACCTTTCCACGGCATCCGCTTCGCTGCGCTCAGCACCCTCTCGGCAAGGAGAAGGCAGCGCCAAAGGCGATGCACGATCTCACCCGAGGCGGGCGTTGCCCCCTCGGGCTCCCCCGCTTTCCAACATCGCTGCCGGTTGTGTGCTGTGCGTTCGATGCGCTGCATTATGTAAACTATAAATCAACATAAACGCATAGAAAACAGGCCGTTCCGGATATGGAACGGCCTGTTTCATTTCGTTATGTCAACCAGCGTCATTGCCGAGCTCGCTGCCGAGCGCGTCGCTCAAAGCGGCAAACTGAGCGAGGCTGAGCGTCTCGCCGCGCACGCGCGCATCGAGCCCGCAGGCGGCGACGGCCGCGGCGGCGCGCGCCTTGTCACAGCCGGGCACGCCGGCCGAGAGCGCGTTGACGAGCGTCTTGCGGCGCTGATTGAACGCCGCGCGCACGACGGTGAACAGCAGCTTTTCATCCTGTACGGCGACGGGCGGGAACTTGCGCACGCGCAGGCGCACGACGGTGCTCGTGACCTTCGGCGCGGGGACAAAGCAGTGCGGCGGCACGTCGAAGAGCAGCTCCGGCTCGGCGTGCCACTGCACGAACACGGTCAGCGCGCCGTAATCCGCCGTGCCGGGCCGGGCGCACAGGCGGCGCGCGACCTCGCGCTGGATCATGACGGTGACGGTGTCGAAGCAGCCGGCGGTGAGAAACGCCGTGAGCAGCGGCGACGTGACGTTATACGGCAGGTTCGCGCACACGACGGGGCGCAGGCCGGCGAAGCGCTCGGCCACCAGCTGCGGCAGGTCGAGCGCGAGCACGTCGCCAAAGACGAGCTCCACGTTTTCATACCCCGCGAGCGTCTCGGCCAGCACGGGGCGCAGGCGCTCGTCGAGCTCGACGGAGACGACCTTCCCGGCGCGCTGCGCGAGCTGCTCGGTCAGGCAGCCGATACCCGGGCCGACCTCGAGCACGCCGGTGCGCGCGTCCGCGCCGGAGGCGTCGGCAATGTCGGCCGGCACCCACGCGGCGGTGAGAAAGTTCTGCCCCAGGGACTTGGAAAAGCGGAAATCGTGCCGCGCGAGCAGCGCGCGGATGTCCGCGAGATTTGTCAGATTCATACGCAGGCCCTCACTTCAGCAGCTTTTCAAACGCCTGACGGCGCGGGTCGTGCCCCGGCTCATCGCAGAGGATGTTGCCGCAGAAGCGGTAGCCGTGGCGCTCGAGGAGCTTTTTCTGCGCGCCGTTGTGCCGGTGCGTATCGACGCGCACGGCGTGCGCGCCGCTTTCACGCGCGAGCCGCTCGACCTCCTGCATAAGCAGGTCGGACAGGCCTGTACCGCGCCAATCGGCGCTGACGGCGTTGCGGTGCAACACGGCGGCGTGCTCCCGATCCGAGCGCCAGCGCCCGTCCGTGAGCGCGTCATAAGCAGGCTCGGGCGCGAAGGTGAGCGTGAACACGGCGGCGACCGCACCCTGATACGTGAGCACATGGCACGTGCCGGCCGCGATGTCAGCGCGGAAGGTGTCCTCGTTCGGGTACGCGCCCTGCCACTGGTCGACGCGGTGGCGGCGCAGGTAATTGCGCGCCTGCTGCACGATGGCGAGGATGGCCGGGAGGTCGTCCTCCGCCGCCGGGCGGCAGACGGGCGGCTCTACAAGCTGCGGGCGGCTGCGGTCGCGCCGGATCTTATCGAGCAGGCGCTGCTCGTCCGGCGTCGGGGGCGTCTGCTGAAAGAGATCGGGCCGCTTTGTGAGCGTGCGCTCCAGACTCTGGCGCGTGCGCCAGGCTTCAATTTCCGCGTGGTTGCCGCCGCGCAGCACCTCCGGCACGGTGCGGCCCTCCCACGTCTCGGGGCGGGTGTACTGCGGGTACTCGAGCCGGCCGGCCCAATGGCTCTCGCCGGTGTAGCACTCGGTGTCCGACAGGACGCCCGGCACCATGCGGCAGACGCAGTCCGTGACGACCATGGCGCCGAGCTCGCCGCCCGTGAGCACAAAGTCGCCGATGGACAGCTCCTCGTCCACGCACGCCTCGATGAAGCGCTCATCCACGCCCTCATAGTGGCCGCAGACGAGCACAAGCTGGTCATAGTCGGCCTTGAGCTGGCGGGCCTTCGCCTGCGTGAACGTCGCCCCCTGCGGGGAGAGGTAAATGACGCGGCGGCGCGCTTTGGGCACGGTGCTGTCCGCGAGCGCGGCGTCGAGGCAGCTTTTGAGCGGCTGCGCCATCATGACCTGCCCCCAGCCGCCGCCGTAGGGATAGTCGTCGACCTGCTTTTGCCGGTTTTCGGTATAGTCGCGGATCTGGTGGCAGCGAATATCGAGCAGGCCGCGCGCCTGCGCCCGGCCGAGGATGCTCTCGCCGAGCATGGCGCGCATCGTGTCGGGAAAGAGGGTGAGAATGTCGATGCGCACGCGCTCACATCCCTTCGATCAGGTGCACGACCATGCGCCCGGCGGCGGGGTCGATGCTGCGCACGAACTCCGGCCGGTCGGGGATGAGCACCTCGCGGTCGCCCTGCACGACGTAGACGCTGCCGCGCGGCAGGTCGAGGATCTCGCGCAGCGTGCCGAGGGTCTCGCCCGTGTCGGTCTCGACGGCGATGCCGAGCAGATCCTGCTGGAAATACTGCCCGTCGGGCAGCGTGACGTCCGCGCGCGCGATGGACACGACGCGGTTTTTCATCGTCATGGCGGCGTTGACATCGTCCACGCCCTGAAACTTCACGACGAGCATGCCCTTGTGCACGCGGCTGTGCGCGACGTGCACGGGCGCGCCGTCGATATAAAACGTCCGGAAGCCGAGCAGGAACGCCGCGTCATCCGCCCACGGCTGGATGCGCACCTCGCCGCGCACGCCGTGCGTGTTGACGATCTTTCCTGCCTCCAGATACGGTTTTTGCATCGTTGGTTGTCCCCCTTTTTGGGTGTAGGTGCAAAAAACGCACTGCACGGGTGCAGCGCGTTTCCTGCGTCAATCCATGATCTCCACGGAGACTTTCTTGCCCTTTCTCTGGGCGACGGCCTTCATCAGGATGCGGATCTCTTTGACGATCCGGCCCTGACGGCCGATGACCTTGCCCATATCGCCGTCGGCGACGCGCACTTCAAACACGGTCTCGCCGTTGGCCTCGCGCTCGGTCACAGAGACCTCGTCCGGTTTTTCCACGAGGTTCTGCACAATATAGGTCAGAAGCTCTTTCATCTTTGGGGTCTCTCCTTATTCCGCTGCGAGGGCTTTCTTGAGCAGCACACGAACGGTATCCGTCGGCTGTGCACCGTTGGCGAGCCAGTAGTTGGCGCGCTCGGCGTCGACGACGATCTTCTTATCCGTGCTCAGCGGATCGTACGTGCCGATCTCCTCAATGCATCTGCCGTCGCGTGCGAAACGGGAGTCCGCCACCACGATGCGGTAGTAGGGGGCCTTCTTGGCGCCCATTCTGCGAAGTCTGATCTTGACCATGTATCTTCACCTCCATCAAAGTTCTCTGTATCTCCAGCTCCCTGTGGGAGCATGGAATCGGTTTCAGAATCCGTACGGACGGCCGCCGCCGCCGAACAGATTGCCCAGCCCGCCGAAGCCGCCGCGGCCGCCGCGCTTCATACGCTTCATGGCCTTGCTGTTTCCGGACATCTGGCGCACGAGCTGCTGCATGAGCTCGAACTGCTTGAGCAGCTTGTTGATCTCGACCACGCTCGTGCCCGCGCCCGCCGCGATGCGCTTTTTGCGGCTGGAGTTTAAGATGGCGGGGTTGTCGCGCTCGCCGGGGGTCATGGACTGGATGATCGCCTCGATGCGGCCCATGGCCTTCTCGTCGACGTTCGCGCCCGAGAGGGCCTTCGCGTCCATGCCGGGGATCATGCCGGCGATGTCCTGCAGAGAGCCCATGCCCTTGAGCTGCTGGAGCTGGTCGTAATAATCCGTGAGCGTGAAGCGGTTCTGCCGCAGACGCTCGGCCATTTCCTCGGCCTTTTTCTGGTCGAGATTCTGCTCGGCCTTTTCGATGAGCGTGAGCACATCGCCCATGCCGAGGATGCGGCTGGCCATACGGTCGGGGTGGAAGGGCTCGATCTGGTCGAGCTTCTCGCCGATGCCGGCAAACTTGATGGGCTTGCCGGTCAGTGCCTTGATCGACAGCGCGGCGCCGCCGCGGGCGTCNGCGCCGCCGCGGGCGTCGCCGTCGAGCTTCGTGAGCATGACGCCGGTGATATCGAGCGCGTCGTCAAAGGCCTGCGCGGTCGCCACCGCGTCCTGGCCGATCATCGCGTCGATGACGAGCAGGATCTCCGCGGGGTTGACGGCGGCCTTGATGTTCTGCAGCTCGGTCATGAGCGCCTCGTCGATGTGCAGGCGGCCGGCCGTGTCGAGAAAGACGAGGTCGTTGCCGTGCTTTTTCGCGTGCTCGATGCCGGCCTTGGCGATCTCGACCGGGTCGCC
>HF985672.1 GCA_000432375.1 Firmicutes bacterium CAG:103 | reverse complement strand
GGCTGATACTTCTCCCGGCGTGGCTCCTGCTGTTCTCATAGCGGATGTGGTAGTCTGTCAGCAGCTTCCCGGCCCGGACGTTTAGCCGCATCGCCAGGGCGTTGGGCTTCATGTCAGTCTGGAGCGCCGCTACCAGCTCGGTGGCCGTACCACAGCTCGGTGGCCGTACCACCCCAGGTCGGCTTCTCCACCGTCACAAGGGCGGCTATGGCCTCCAGCACCGGGTCGGGCGGCTCTGTCCATGCCTCCGTTTCCGTACGCTCCAGCGTCCATATCAGCCGTTCCTTGTCCTTGGTAAGATAGAATCGCTGGTCTTGCTGGTCACGCCCGGCCACGTCCAGAACGGCGCTGCCGTCTGTCCGCTTCTCCTTTTGAAGAAGAAAGGCCCCGTCCGCCGCTCCGAGCAGGCCGTTGGTGCCGGAAATCATATCGAACTTATCATCGGCCTGTTGTTTGCGGGTGTGATGTACCAGCAGGAGGCAGACGCCGCAATCATCGGCAAGGCGTTTCAGTTTCCCCACCACTTCGTAATCATTGGCATAGCTGTACTTATCCCCGCCAGCCTCCCGGATTTTCTGGAGAGTGTCAATGATAATCAGCTTGGTGTTCGGGTGTTCCCGGACGAACTTCTTTAGCTGTTCCTCCAGGCCAACGCCAAGCTGTTTGGCGTAGACCGCAAAGAGCAGATTGTCGGTGCCCTCTGTGCCGAACATTCGGTATAGCCGCCCCTGCAAGCGGCGGTGGTCGTCCTCCAACGCCAGGTAGAGGACAGTCCCCTTGTGAACAGGATAGCCCCACAGGGGGAGGCCCATGCTGACATGGTAGGCAAGCTGAGCCATCAGGAACGACTTGCCCACCTTGGGCGCTCCCGCAAAGAGGTATGTCCCAGGGTAGAGCAGACCGTCAATGACGGGCGGTCTGCTCTGGTAGATGTTCTGGTAAAGGTCGTTCATAGAAACCGTGTGGAGGTAGGCCGGGTCGCTCATGCGCCGCATATCTCGGAGCATTTCTTCCAAACTTTCCTCTTGGGGGTTGTTTTCAGCCGTTTCCTCTGCTATACTTTTGGCAGTTGTTTGTGAAATGGGCTGTTCCCCGTCTGTTGGCGCAGACGGAACCGGGACAGTCCTTTTCGTTTCTCTGGAATCCATCAATCTATCAATCCTCCTTCATGCCGCCCATGATAGCGGCGATCATCCGAATGGTGTCCAGCAGCTCGCTGTCCACGTTGGCCCCGTCCCTGATCCGCCACAGCTCGGCCAGCACAGTGGCCAGTTCGTCCCGCAGGGCCTTATACACCCTGGGATTGCCCTGCACTACCACGTCCCGGCACAGGAGCCGCTTGGTGATGTAGTCTTGCTTCGTCAGGCCAGAGAGCCGCACAGCGGCGTCGATCTGCTCGTTTTCCTCCGGGGATACCCGGAAGGCCACGGTCTTGTTCCTCCAGCGGTTGTGAGTGTCCAAATTCTTAGCTGACATTACGCTCCCATCCTTTCAAAGTCCAGTTTGTCCGCCATCTCCGTCTGCTTGGACGGAAACAGGTGGGCGTAGCGGTAGGTGATCTCGATACTCTCATGCCCCACGCGGTCAGCAATCGCCACAGCGGAGAAGCCCATGTCAATCAGAAGTGAGATGTGCGAATGCCGGAGGTCGTGGATTCTGATACGCTTGACCCCTGCCGACTTCGCCCCTCTGTCCATCTCATGGTGGAGATAGCTTTTCGTGATGGTGAAAATGCGCTCCTTCTTCTTGATGCCGTAGAGCATCCCCAGGTAGTCCTTCATCTCGTCACAGAGGAAGTTGGGCATTTTAATGGTGCGGTTGCTTTTCTTCGTCTTTGGCGTGGTAATGACGTCCTTGCCGTGGAGCCGCTGATAGGACTTGCTGATTTTCACCGTCCCGGCCTCAAAGTCAAAGTCTGCCGGGGTCAGGGCCAGCAGTTCCCCCTCCCGAATACCACACCAGTAGAGCATTTCAAAGGCGTAGTAGGAAACGGGCTTGTCCATCATGGCGTCCGCAAACTTCTGGTACTCCGCTTTCGTCCAGAACAGCATTTCCTTCCGTTCCTCTGACCCCATGTTTCCAGCCTTGGCGGCGGGATTGGAGCGCAGCTCATAGAAGCGGACGGCGTGATTGAAGATGGCGCTAAGCTGGTTGTGCAGGGTTTTGAGATAGGTAGCCGAATAGGGCTTGCGCTTCTCGTCCCGGTAGGCCAGCAACTCGTTCTGCCATGCGATCACGTCCTTGGTGGTGATCTCGCTAATCTTCCGCTTGCCAAAGTAGGGCAGAATTTTCTTCTGGATGATGTTCTCCTTGGTCAGCCAGGTGTTCTCCTTGAGCCGGGGTTTCACATCCTTGGTGTAAAGCTCGGTAAAGGCTTCAAAGGTCATATCCAGGTCGCCGGAGGTCTGCATCTGGAAACTGCGCTCCCACTCCTGGGCCTCCCGTTTGGTGGCAAAGCCACGCTTGCACTTCTGTTTGCGCTCCCCCGTCCAGTCCTGATACCGCACCATGACGTACCATGTTCCTCTTGCTTCGTCCTTAAAGACTGGCATTTAGTTCCCTTCCTTTCTGGCCCCGTAGAGCCGTTCGTTGAAATACTGGCGGTTGACCCGCCCTGCGATGGTGATGAAGCCCTTGTCCTTCAATTCTTCGTTGAGCTGCCGGATGAGTTTATAGGCGTAGGGCTTCGATACACCCAGCTCGTCCGCAACTTCTTCCGCCCGGATGAATCTGTTCTCCATATGGATTCCTCCTTTCTTTTGATTTAACGCTATTTGCTTAACGTAGTCCTATTATACTAACTCTATTCCGTTATGTCAAGACCTTCCAACGAGAAAATATAAACAAATTTATTTATTTTTCTCTTGACTGGTCTAAACATATCTGTTATACTTCAAGTGTCCCCATTACATAGATTGGAGTTGGCAGTTATGGCGATTGGTGAACGTATTCGTTTCTTCCGCAACATGAAGGGCATCACACAGAAGTATCTTGGCATGGTGGTGGGTTTCCCGGAACGCTCCGCCGATGTGCGTATGGCACAGTATGAAACCGGGAGCCGCACCCCCAAGGCCGACCTGACAAAGACACTGGCTGACTTCTTTGATATTTCCCCTGATGCCCTGACCGTCCCTGACATAGATACCGACATCGGCCTGATGCACACCCTCTTTGCTTTGGAGGATATTCGGGGGCTGACTATTGGGGAGATTGACGGCGAGGTTTGTCTGCGTCTGGACAAATCCAAAGGCAAGACCTATACCAATATGCTTGATATGCTGTCCGCCTGGGCGGAGCAGGCCAAGAAGCTGGAGGCCGGGGAGATCACCAGGGAAGACTATGACCGCTGGCGGTACAACTACCCCAAGTACGACACCACTCACCGCTGGGCCAAAGTCCCCTCCAAAGAGTTGAGCGATTTTCTGGTAGAAGCGTTCCGGGACAGGCTTGACATAGACGAATAGACAGCAAAAGCCCTTACCGACGTTGCCATCGGTAAGGGCTTTCTAATATGGTTGTCCTCACTTATAAGCCGTAAAAAAGCATTCTTTACCCGCAATCCAGTGGGAATATAGAATGATACGGTATATGGGGAGCGTTATCAAATCGTTATCAAAAGAGAGATATAAAACCGTAAAATCGTTGTGCCACAACGGGTTCGGAGTTTCAAAAAATCACTCCCACTCGATCGTGGCGGGCGGTTTGGACGTAATATCATAGACGATGCGGTTGATGCCCTTGACCTCGTTGACGATGCGCACGGAGACGCGGTCGAGCACATCATAAGGGATGCGCGTCCAGTTGGCGGTCATGAAGTCCGTCGTCGTGACGCTGCGCAGCGCGAGCGTATAGTCATACGTGCGGCCGTCGCCCATAACACCGACAGAGCGCATATTCGTCAGCACCGCGAAGTACTGATTCATCGTCTGCTCCAGGTGCGCCTTGGCGATCTCGTCGCGGAAGATGAAGTCCGCGTCGCGCAGGATGTCCAGCTTGTCCTTGGACACCGCGCCGAGGCAGCGGATAGCCAGACCCGGCCCCGGGAACGGCTGGCGCATGACCAGATACTCCGGCAGGCCGAGCTCACGGCCGAGCGCGCGCACCTCGTCCTTAAACAGCAGACGCAGCGGCTCAATAATCTCCTTGAAGTCCACAAAGTCCGGCAGACCGCCGACGTTGTGGTGGCTCTTGATGACGGCAGCGACATTTGTGCCGGATTCAATCACGTCGGGATAGATCGTACCCTGAGCCAGATAGTCGACCGAGCCGATCTTCTTGCCCTCTTCCTCAAAGACGCGGATGAACTCCTCGCCGATGATCTTGCGCTTCGTCTCCGGATCGGAGACGTCCTTCAGGCGCGTAAGGAAACGCTCTTCCGCGTTGACGCGCACGAAGTTGATGTCCCAATTCTGGAACGCGGCCTCGACTTCGTCGCCCTCGTTCTTGCGCAGCAGACCGTGGTCGACAAAGATGCACGTGAGCTGATTGCCGACGGCCTCCGCCAGCAGCGCCGCCGCAACGGAGGAGTCCACGCCGCCGGAAAGCGCCAGCAGCACCCTGCCGTCGCCGACCTTGGCACGGATGTCCTCAATGGACTTGCGCATAAAGTCGCCCATCGTCCAGTCACCGGTCGCGCCGCAGACCTCATACAGGAAGTTGCGCAGCATGGCCTGACCATACTCGGTGTGGTTGACCTCGGGGTGGAACTGCACGCCGTAGAAGCCGCGAGCTTCATCGCAGATACCGACCGTCGGGCAGGCATCCGAATGCGCCACAAGCCGGAACGACTCCGGCACCTTGGCCATATAGTCGCCGTGGCTCATCCACGTGATGCTCTGCTCCGGCAGGCCGCGGAAAAGACGGCAGTCGGTATCGAACCAGGTCTGCGTCTTGCCGTACTCGCGCGCGGTGTCTTTGCCGGCGGCGGTTACTTCCCCGCCGAGATACTGCGCCATGAGCTGGCAGCCATAGCAAATGCCGAGGATGGGGATGCCGAGCCGAAAGATCTCCGGATCGACCTGCGGCGAGCCTTCGGCGTATACGCTCTGCGGGCCGCCGGTGAAGATGATGCCGATGGGGTCAAAGGCGCGGATCTCATCCACGGTCATGGTGTTCGGCTTGACTTCGCAATAGACATTGCACTCGCGCACGCGGCGCGCAATAAGCTGGTTATACTGTCCTCCGAAATCGAGGACGATGACAGACTGATTCGGCATGGATGACGCTCTCCTTATTCGACAGTAACGGATTTCGCGAGGTTTTTCGGCTTATCGATCGCGCAGCCGTTGGCTTTTGCGACATAATATGCAAAGAGCTGCAGCGGCACGATCTCCGCCGGGACGACGAACAGGTCGTCCATGCGCGGTACGAGGATCACATCGTCCGCCTCGGAATAGATGGCGCGATTGCCCTCGAGCGCCACACCAAGCACGCGCGCACCGCGCGCCTTGACCTCTTTGACGTTGCTCATGGTCTTGTCAAACAGCGGCTCGTAGCACGCGACGGCGATGACGAGACGGTTCTCCTCAATGAGCGCGATCGTGCCGTGCTTGAGCTCGCCCGCAGCATAGGCCTCCGAGTGCAGGTAGGAGATCTCCTTGAGCTTCAGCGAACCCTCCATGCAGACGGCGTAGTCCACATTGCGGCCAATGAAGAACAGGGACGGATTGTTTTTGTACCGCTCGGCCAGCTGCGCGATCTGCGGATTGAGGTCGATGGCGCGCTGCACCATCTGCGGCAGGATCATGAGATCGTCCGTGAGCTTGGCAGCCTCTTCCCTGCTCAGGCAGCCGCGCTTCTCGCCCAGATAGAGCGCCAGCAGATACAGCACCGACACCTGCGTGGTGTAGCCCTTCGTGGTCGCAACGGCGATCTCCGGGCCTGCCCAGGTGTAGATGACATCGTCCGAGATGCGGGCGATCGTGCTGCCGACGACGTTGACGATTGAGAGCACATACGCGCCCTTGGACTGCGCCTCGCGGATGGCGGCGATGGTGTCCGCCGTCTCGCCGGACTGCGAAATGATGATCATGAGCGTGTGCTCGTCGACGATCGGGTCACGGTAGCGGAACTCACTCGCAAGGTCAGCATCGACCGGAATGTGCGTGAGCTTTTCAAGCGCATATTTGCCCGCCTGGCCGGCATAAAACGCCGAGCCGCAGGCCGTGATCATGATCTTGTTGAAGCCCATGAGCTGCGCATCGGTCATCTTCAGCTCGTCAAACACGACGCGGTGATCTTTCACACGCGGGTCGAGCGTGGACTTGATAGCGCGCGGCTGCTCCATGATCTCCTTGAGCATGAAGTGCTCGTAGCCGCCCTTCTCGGCAGCCTCGATGTCCCACGCGACGCGGGAGACAGGCTTGTGCACGGGCTTTCCGGTGCAGTCAAAGACGGTATAACCGTCGGCGCGCACCTCGGCGAGCTCACCGTCGTCAAGATAGACCACATTTTTCGTGTGCGACACAAGCGCCGTCACGTCGGAGGCGAAGAAGTTCTCACCCGCGCCGACGCCGATGATCAGCGGACAGCCGTTGCGCGCGAGGAACATCTGCTCCGGGCAGTCGGCGCACAGAATGCCGATCGCATAGCTGCCCTCCAGACGGCCAAGTGTCTTCATGACGGTGTCCTTCAGGTTGCCGTCGCCGGTATAATACATATCCAGCAGGTGCACAATGACCTCGGTATCCGTCTCACTATGGAACACAAAGCCCTTGGCCTGCAGCATCTCGCGCAGCTCCATGAAGTTTTCGATGATGCCGTTTTGCACGATGGCGAACTTGCCGTCGTTGCTCACGTGCGGGTGGGCGTTTGCCTCCGTCGGCGCGCCGTGCGTTGCCCAGCGCGTATGGCCGAGGCCGATATAGCCGTGAAGATCGCTACCGTCATGCGTTTTGGCCAGCAGATTCTTGATCTCGCCGCAGGCCTTGGCCAGTTCGATCGTGCTGCCGTCGAGCACGGCGATGCCGGCCGAGTCATAGCCGCGGTATTCGAGCTTCTGCAGCCCTTCGAGAAGGATCGGCGCAGCCTGCTGCGCGCCGACGTATCCAACGATTCCACACATAGTCAGTTCTCCTTATTATTTTGAAAAATCATCGTTATCGCAATTCTATGCCGACATTGTGCAAATACGTACAGAATGCCAAAATAGCATGCTAAATTTTATACCGTTTGGCGGCTCGTGTCAAGTTTCGGTTTCGCAGCACGCGTCCGGCGCATATTTATACACACCGCTGTGACGGCATCGGGTGCACTTTTCACATCAGTCTTGCAGAACGAGCGAAAAAACTGTAAAATACAGGTGAGAAAGAACGGAGGCGCAGCTATGGGATTCTTCAAAAGTAAAAAAGGCAGTATCATCAGCGATTATTTTAGTATAGAGACAGATCTCGGTCAGTTCAAGAAAGGCAATGCGGTGGACGTCGCGCTCTTCCCTGATCATCTCGAACTGCAAAATGCCATCGGAAACAAGAAAACGGCGACGCTCGCCTACAGTCAGATCACCGATATTTTTTACGGCTCGAAAACGCAGCTGCAGCTCAAGGAGAAATCCCCCATCGCACGCGCGTTTGCCGGCGGGCTGCTGTTTGGGAACACCGGCGCTTTTGTCGGCGCACTCAGCGGTCTCGGCAAAAAGGAAAAGAAGGTTCGGAAAA
Organism: Firmicutes bacterium CAG:103; assembly: GCA_000432375.1. Taxonomy (GTDB): domain Bacteria; phylum Bacillota; class Clostridia; order Oscillospirales; family Oscillospiraceae; genus CAG-103. The sequence goes on along the minus strand of HF985672.1, from coordinate 308 downwards.
TTGTCTTCATCATCAGCTACGTGACTGCGGACGGACAGGAGGCGTTCCTGCCGTTTGAGGACACAAGGCTGTACAAAGGACCGAAGGTGGCTGCCAAGCTGCAGGAGCTCTGCGGCATCGAGCGCATGCAAACGCAGGCGGCTGCAGCGTCCGTGACTAAGCTGTAACGCAGCCGTTAAGCCGGTTTTGAACTTAAAATACGAAAACCCACGGTGCAATTTGCACCGTGGGTTTTTCCGTTAACCGAAGAAACAGCCTCCGTTCCCCCGCGTGTGCGGGAAAAAGTTTGCGCCAAGCGTGTGGTAGTG
>HF985671.1 GCA_000432375.1 Firmicutes bacterium CAG:103 | reverse complement strand
AGGGCTACAGCAACGACGAGAGCGACATCATCCGCTACTGCGTCTATGTCGAGACCAACTACGACACCGACGACGACGGCAAGCTCGACCTCGTCAAGGCGCTCGTGCAGATCCCGCGCGCAGCGATGGAGGGCAACTACAAGGCGGCCACCATCTACGAGGCGCGCCCGTACATCACCGGCTGCAACGAGAGCATGAACCCCGGCAAGAACCTCGGCAGCGAGAGCTATGACATCTCCAAGCTCTACAGCCAGCCGGACAAGCGCGTGCCCGCCGGCACCGCCACGACCGCGGACGCGGCAGCTGCTGCCGACAGTGCCGACTGGTACTACTGGAACCCGTATGAGCAGATGTACGACTACGAGGACCTCAACTGGTATGACTACTATCTTGTGCGCGGCTTTGCCGTGGTCGAGTGCGGCGGTCTGGGCACGAAGGGCTCCGACGGCTTTGAGACCTGCGGCACCGATCTGGAGATCGATGCGTTCAAGTGCGTGATCGAATGGCTGCACGGCGACCGCGTGGCCTACACCGATAAGACCAGCAACGTCGCCATCTCGGCCGACTGGTCGAGCGGCAAGATCGGCATGACCGGCCGCTCCTACGCCGGCACGACGCAGTTCGGTCTGGCAACGACCGGCGTCGCCGGCCTTGAGACCATCGTCCCCGTCGCCGGCATCGCGAGCTGGTATGAGTACACCAACTCTCAGGGCATCTCCACCAACAGCCTCGTCAACTACTCCGAGCGGCTCGGCTGGTACTGCAACGGCCGCTACCTCGATCCGGACGACTACGCGACCATCGCCGAAAAGTACGGCAACTATATGTACCAGATCCAGCAGGATCAGCTCAAGAGCAACGGCGACTACTCTGAGCACTGGGCGACCCGCGACTACACGCTTGACGCGGAAAACATCAAGTGCCCGGCGCTGATCGTGCACGGTCTCAATGACGACAACGTGCGCACGAAGGAATTTGACCTCATGTACCAGGCGTATCAGAAGGCGGGCGTGAACGTCAAGCTTCTGCTGCATCAGGACGCGCACCTGACCCCGAGCTATCCCGGCGGCAACCTTGAGTTCTACGTTGACGGCGAGAGCTACAACAATGTCCTCAACCGCTGGTTCAGCCACTACCTGTGCGGCGTGGAAAACGGCGCCGAGAACATGGCCGCCGTCACCGCGCAGAGCAATGTCGATGCCTCCGTCTGGAACACCTATGACAGCTGGACGACCGACGAGAGCATTGCCCTCTCCAACGCCGACGACACCGGCACGACCACCATCAACAGCGACTACGCCACGCAGGGCATCAACCGCAGAAACTGGCGTGACGCGCTGACCGCCGGCTCCACCGACGTGAGCGCCATGTACACCATGGATGTCGACGCCGACACCGTCATCAAGGGCAGCGTGGCCGTGAGCTTCACCGCCAGCGCTGATAACTATGACGCGCCGGAGACGACCAGCCCGCGCGGCACCGTCGACCACGACAACTATGTCGGCGAAGAGACGAACGCCCTTGACCACGACAACTACGTTGGCGCGGCGAGCGCTGACGGCGCTGTGACCGTGTCCCTGCCGGACGGCGCCGATCTGATCGACCGCGACGCGCTCATGGTCAGCGCCATGCTCGTCGACATCGCGCCCGAGGGCACGACGTTCCCGGCCTACAACACGCAGGGCAGCTATGTGCCCAAGACCATCACCGCCGGCGGCGCGTGGATGGGCGGCGGCCTGAACAACTATGACTACGCCGAGCTCAACGCCACCGACGTCAGCTACAAGATCATTGCGCGCGGCTGGATGGACCTCTGCAACCCCGGCGCTGGCTATGACTCCGCCTCCGCCGGCACGAAGGTCGCCCTCAAGGTCGGCGAGAACCACGACTACACCATCTACCTGCAGCCGAACCTCTACACCGTCAAGGAAGGCCACAAGCTCGCACTCGTGATCTACACCTATGAGCCGGGCAAGGCCAACTACAGCCAGGACTACCAGATCACGCTCGAAAACGCTTCCGTCAGCGCGGAGATCCCCGTTGATAAGATCCCGGCCGTTCCGGCGCTTCCGTTCACGGACGTCCCCGCAGACACCGAGCTCTACGCCGCTGTGAAGTGGGCCTACTTCAGCGCCCCGAAGATCACGGTCGGCGTGACCGAGACCACCTTTGCCCCCGCCAGCGCCTGCACCCGTGCCGAGGTTGTCACCTTCCTGTACCGTCTGGCCGGTGAGCCGGATGTGTCCGGCACGGCGCTTCCGTTCACGGATGTGGCCGAGGATGCCTACTATACCGACGCGGTGAAGTGGGCGGCAGCCAACGGCGTGACCGCCGGCACGAGCGCCACCACCTTCAGCCCGAACGACACATGCACGCGCGCACAGGCCGTCACGCTGCTGTATAACGCAGCCGGCGCACCGGCCGTGAGCGACACGGTGAGCTTCGCGGATGTGGCGGCAGACGCCTACTACGCCGATGCTGTTGCATGGGCGGCAGCCAACGGCGTGACCGTCGGCACGAGCGCTACCACCTTCAGCCCGGACGACGCATGCACGCGCGGCCAGATCGTGTGCATGCTCTACCGCGGCGACACGCAGGCCTGAGCAAGACACAGAAAATCACCCCAAAAAGCGGCAGCGCCCATTGCGAATGCAATGGGCGCTGGTTTTTTGTACAGACGGCTTGCCGTTTGAGGATCACGCCGGAAGCTCTCTTGCGCGCTGCGGCGCGTGTTTGACAACATCCTGAGCAACGCCGCCAAATATTCCGCCGGCGACCTGACCGTCACGCTGACGCCGGACGGCGCGGTCACGTTCGCCAATCATGCGCCAAACCTCAGCTGCGTACAGGCAAACCAGCTCGTCGACCGCTTTTTCACCGTCGAGACGGCGCGCACTCGGCCGGGCGGGGGAGCGGGGGAGCGGCGCCGCGGCCCGCCGGTCCCCGGCATCCGCCGCGGCGGGGAAAGCGCCGGAAACCTTGCGCCGGGTGACAGTTTTTGACCCGGAAGTTGCGTTTTGCCGGACAGTTTTGCGGGAAAACCCGGCGCCGCTTGACAATATCCACCGGCTTTATGCTATAATGACTCTCCTGTTTTGCGGCCGTGCCGCAACAGGAACGATCCGTTATGCTGAAAATCCATAAGGAGGTCAGAAATGACGAAATACAATCAGGTCACGCCGGAGATCGCCGCGCAGCTTCAGGCCATCGTGGGCGCGAAGCGCTTTTTCGCGGGCGACGCGGTGAAGGACGACTTCAGCCACGACGAAATGCCCATCTACGGCAAGTATTACCCCGAGGTGGTCTGCGAGGCAGAGAGCACCGAAGAGGTGTCCGCGATCATGCGCGTGTGCTACGACAACAACATTCCCGTCACGCCGCGCGGCGCGGGCACGGGCCTCGTCGGCGGATGCGTGCCGCTGTGCGGCGGCGTGGTGCTGTGCACGACGCGCATGAACAAGATCCTCTCCTATGACATGAACAACCTCGTCGTGCACATCCAGCCCGGCGTGCTGCTGTGCGACCTCGCGGCCGACGCGCTCACGCACGGCCTGATGTACCCGCCCGACCCGGGCGAAAAGACCGCGACCGTGGGCGGCAACGTGTCCACGAACGCGGGCGGCATGCGCGCCGTGAAGTACGGCGTCACGCGCGACTACGTGCTGGCCATGACCGTGGTGCTGCCCGACGGCAGAGTCATGGAGCTCGGCAAGACCGTGTGCAAGACCAGCTCCGGCTACAGCCTGCTGCACCTGATGATCGGCTCGGAGGGCACGCTCGGCGTCATCACGGAGCTGACGCTCAAGCTCATCCCGAAGCCGGAAATGAACGTGAGCCTCATCCTCCCGTTTGCCGACGTGGAGACCGCTATCGCCTCCGTGCCGAAGATCAAGCTGGCCAACCTTGACCCGCAGTCGATCGAGTTCATGGAGCGCGACATCGTCGATTCCTCGGCGGCGTTCACCGGCAACACCATCTTCCCCACGGTTGTGGACGGCAAAGAGGCGGGCGCGTACATCCTCGTCACCCTCGTCGGCGACAGCGAGGCCGAACTGACCGCGAAGATGGACCGCCTCGGCGCGCTTGCCGAGCAGTGCGGCGCGTACGACACGCTCGTCGTCTGGACCGACGGCCTGAAAAAGGACGTCTGGGCCGCGCGCAGCGCATTCCTGACCGTCATCGAGGCGGACACGAAGCTGCTCGACGAGATGGACGTCGTCGTGCCGGTAGACCGCATCGCGGAGTTTCTCGTCTATACCCGCGCCACCGGCAAGGCGGAGGGCATCACCATCCGCAACTTCGGCCACGCGGGCGACGGCAACCTGCACATCTACTGCTGCGCCAACGACATGGCGCTCGACGAGTTCAAGCGCCGCAGCAAGGCCGTCATGGACAAATGCTATGCCAAGTGCATCGAGTTCGGCGGGCAGGTCTCCGGCGAGCACGCCATCGGCCACGCAAAGAAGCAGTACCTGGTGGAGTCCGCCGGCGAGACGGCGTTCGGGCTCATGCAGGCGATCAAGCAGGTGTTTGACCCCAAGGGCATCCTCAACCCCGGCAAGGTCTGCACCAACGTCGAGGAGGGCTGAAGCATGCTGAATATTCTTGTTTGCGTCAAGCAGGTGCCCGACATCAACCTCGTGAAGATGGACCCCGTCACGGGCAGCCTGATCCGCGCGGGCGTGCCGGCGATCCTCAATCCGCTGGACGCCAACGCGCTTGAGGCGGCCGTGCGCGTCAAGGAGGCGCACGGCGGCACGGTCACGGTCATCACGATGGGGCCGGACATGGCCAAGGAGGCGCTGCGCGAGTGCCTCGCCGCGGGCGCGGACCGCGCCGTGCTGCTGTCTGACCGCGCGTTTGCCAACGCCGACACCCTCGCCACGAGCTACGTCATTGCGAGCGCGGCAAAGCAGCTCGGTGCGTTTGACCTCATCTTCTGCGGCAAGGAGTCGCTCGACGGCGCGACCGGGCAGATGGGCTCGCAGCTGGCCGAGCGCTTCGGCGCGAGCCAGATCTCCTCGACGGCGAAGATCGTCGAGGTGGACACGGCCGCGCACACCATCACGGCCGAGCGCGACCTCGAGCGCGGCACGGAGGTGCTGCGCGCGAAGTATCCCTGCCTGCTCACGGTCGAGAAGGCGAACTTCCGCCCCCGCATCCCGAACCTGAAGCGCTGGAAGGCCTCGCGCACCGCGCCCATTGCGGTCTACAGCGCGGCCACCATCCCAGGGCTCGACCCCGCGCAGATCGGCGACCCCGGCTCGCCCACGAAAGTGCCGCGCACCTACCCGCCGGAGGTCGGCGCGAAGGGCAGCATGATCGACGCGGGCAGCACGGAAAAGAACGTGGACCGGCTCTTCGATCTGATCGCGGACGTGCTTTGAGGAGGTGCAGGCAGTGAATAAGACAGATTATAAAGATATGTGGGTCTTCATCGAGCGCGACGGCGACAGCGTGCTGCCGGTCTCGCTCGAGCTGTGCTCGGAAACGCGCAAGCTCTGCGACGTGAGCGGCGAGAAACTCGTCGCGGTCATCGTCGGCAGTATCTCGGACGGCGAGCTGCAGCGCGTGCTCGACTGCGGCGTGGACAAGGTCATCCACGTGACCGGCACGGGCTATGACTACTTCAATAACGATGCGTACACCAACCTCTTCACCGTCCTGTGCCGGAAGTACCGGCCCACGGCGGTCATGGTCGGCGGCACGATCAACGGGCGCGACTTTGCGCCGCGCTTCGCCGCGCGCCTCGGCACCGGCTGCACCTCGGACGCGACCGAGCTCGTCTGGGATCCCAAGACAACGGACATCGAGTTCGTTGAGCCTGCCGTCGGCGGCAAGATGATGGCCGTCATCACCGTGCCGGTGGCGCGCCCGCAGGTCGGCACGATCCGCCCGGGCACGTTCAAGTGTGTGCCCTGCGGCGCGCGTGCGCACGAGGTCATCGAGGAGCACATCGACTTCCCGGTCGCAGACATCCGCACCGAGATCCTCGATTTCCGCGCCGACGATCTCGACGAGAGCCTGAACATCGCGGACGCGGATGTGATCGTCTGCGTCGGCAACGCGATCAAGGGGGCGGACGCCCTGCCGCGCTACCGCCGTCTGGCAGAGCGCCTCGGCGGCAAGGTCGCCTGCACGCGCCCGGTGTTCGACCGCGGCGTGCTGCCGTTCAAGCTCGTCATCGGGCAGTCCGGCGCTGTGGTCAAGCCGAAGCTGCTGCTGTCGTTCGGCGTGTCGGGCGCGGTCAACCACGTCACGGGCTTTTCGGACGCGGACGTGGTCGTCGCCGTGAACACCGATCCCGAGGCGGCGATCTTCAACTACTGCACCTACGGCATCGTCGGCGACATGGACGAGGTCTGCGAGGCCATGCTCGCAAAGCTCGGCGAGTGAGCCGGGACAAACATGCAAAAAAGCACCCGAGAGGGTGCTTT
>HF985670.1 GCA_000432375.1 Firmicutes bacterium CAG:103 | reverse complement strand
CCATTGACGCTGCCAAGTCCACCAAGACCGTGCCGATGCACACGTTCTCCGGCCCGGTCGAGCACGCGATCGCCCACATCGAAGAGGCGGCCGTGCACGAGATGCCGGAAGAGCAGCAGCGCTGGTACGCCATCAAGATCTTTGAGCGCGACGACAAGGTGCTCGCCAAGCTCCACATCCCCGAGGATGTGCACCAGCACATCGAGGCGGACATCAAGGCCGCCGAGGAAGAGCTCGACGACGATGCCGAGTCCATCATCACCAACGAGCGCTACGTCTACATCGCGGAAGTCATCCGCGCCTGCTACCGCAAGAAATCCAAGGCCACGCAGTCCACGTCCGATAAGATCGACCGCATCGTCACCAACCGCTGGCTGGGCCTGCCGATCTTCGCCGTGGTCATGTTCCTGGTCTACTGGGTCGCCATGGTCGCCGTCGGCGCGCCCGCGACCGACTGGGCCAATGACGGCGTGTTCGGCGACGGCTGGCACCTGCTGGGCATCGGATCGAGCGCTTATAACGACGCCAACGACGAATACACCGCCGCGACCGAAGCGGTCGATGCGTTCCTGGGTCTCGACACCGAAGCCGAAGACTTCGACGCCGACGCCACCCTCGCGGAAATGAAAGCCTTCCAGCCCACCTCCGACACCGCGACCACCATGGTCGAGGATGAGGAGACCCTGGCTGAGAATGAAATGACCGCCTACTACGACAACATCCCCGATGACGCCGACGAGGACAGCACCGTGAGCATGACGTATGTCGATGCGGTCGCCTACCTCGAAGCCAACGGCTTTGACGCGCCCGATCCGGCCGACTACGGCGTCTGGGTCCCGGGCATCCCGGTCCTGATCGGCAACGGTCTGGAGAAGGCGGGCTGCGCCGACTGGCTGCAGGGCCTGATCCTCGACGGCATTGTCGCCGGTGTCGGCGCGGTGCTCGGCTTCGTGCCGCAGATGCTCGTCCTGTTTTTGATGCTGGCCTTCCTCGAGGCCTGCGGCTACATGTCCCGTATCGCCTTCGTGCTCGACCGTATCTTCCGTAAGTTCGGCCTGAGCGGCAAGTCCTTCATCCCGATGCTCATCGGCGTCGGCTGCGGCGTGCCGGGCGTTATGGCTTCCCGTACCATTGAAAACGAGCGTGATCGCCGCATGACGATCATGACCACCACCTTTATCCCCTGCGGCGCGAAAGTGCCCTTCATCGGCATGATCGCCGGCGCTCTGTTCGGCGGCAGCGCCTGGGTCTCCACCTCCGCGTACTTCATCGGCATGGCCGCGATCATCGTCTCCGGCATCATGCTCAAGAAGACGAAGATGTTCGCCGGCGATCCGGCTCCGTTCGTCATGGAGCTGCCGGCCTACCACTGGCCGACGCTGGGCAACGTCCTCCGCTCCATGTGGGAGCGCGGCTGGTCCTTCATCAAGAAGGCCGGCACGATCATCCTGCTGTCCACGATCCTCGTCTGGTTCACCACGTACTTCGGCACGGTCGACGGCACGTTCCGTATGCTGTCCGAGGACGAGATCGACTACTCCATCCTTGCTGCCATCGGCGGCGTGCTCGCCTGGATCTTCAAGCCCCTCGGCTGGGGCAACTGGCAGGCGGCGGTTGCCTCCATCACCGGCCTTGTCGCCAAGGAGAACATTGTCGGCACGCTCGGCATCCTCTACGGCGGCGGCGACGGCACCGTGTACCAGAACATCGCAGCTGCCTTCAACGGCATCAGCGGTTACAGCTTCCTGGTGTTCAACCTGCTGTGCGCTCCGTGCTTCGCGGCTATCGGCGCCATCAAGCGCGAGATGAACAGCCAGAAGTGGACGTGGTTCGCCATCGGCTATCAGTGCGGCTTCGCTTACCTGTGCGGCCTGATGATCTACCAGTTCGGCTGCGCCTTCACGGGCAACCTGAACGTGATCGGCCTCATCTGCGCGATCCTGGCACTGGCCGGCATCATCTACATGCTGGTGCGTCCCTACAAGGAAGCCACCACGCTCAAGGCCTGAGCCTTTCCAAAATTCGCAAACGCAAAGGAGTGATTTTCCATGTTCAGCTGGATTGGCGCGAACCTCTCTACGATTTTGATTTCGATTGTACTTATCGCCATTGTCACCTTCATTTCCCTTTCCCTGATCCGCCAGAAGCGGCAAGGGAAATCCTCCTGCGGTGGCAACTGTGCCCATTGCGGTGCGCAGTGCCATAGCTGCCACCCCAAAGGGCAGTGAATCCGATTTGGGCAGACAGAGTCCCCCCACTCTGTCTGTCCATTTTTTATGCGGCGCGCAATATCTTAACAAACAATTCAGGCGATTCTTCACAGAATCGTCATCCTTTTTCCGGGAACCAATTTACAATGGTAGCGTCTCATCCTGTAAAGCACCGCAGCCCATGGAGCGCGGGGAAAGGAAACCATCACCATGAAATTTCTCAAACGGGCCCTGCCCATTGTACTTGCCGTGTGCCTGCTCGCAAGCCTTGGCGCCGTGTCGGCCATTGACGCCGGCGAGACGCGCACCGTCATCGGCGCAGACCTCACGGACGACCAGATCAAGACCGTCTACAAGACCTTCGGCATCGAGCGCGGCAGCGTCAAGGAGCTGACCGTCACGAACAAGGACGAGCGGCAGTATCTCAGCGGCGTCATCAGCGACGAGCAGATCGGCACGAAGTCCATCTCCTGCATCTCCATCGAGGTGCTCGATGCCGGCAAGGGCATGACCGTCAACACGTCGCACATCACCTACTGCACGAGCCAGATGTACATCAGCGCGCTGGCCACCGCCGGCATCACGGATGCGAAGATCACCGTGACCGCGCCGTTCGACGTCTCGGGCACGGCGGCGCTGACGGGCGTGTACAAAGCATACGAGGACATCACGGGCACGAAGCTCGACGAGACCGCCAAGGCCGTCTCCTCGCAGGAGCTGGCCACGACGGCGGAGCTCGCGCAGGCCATCGGCGACTATGACTCGGTCGAGATCGTCAATGAGCTCAAGCTCATCCTCAACGAGACGAAGGACATGACCGACGCCGAACTGCGCGCCAAGATCAAAGAGATTGCCGCCAAGTACGACGTCACGCTCACGGACGACCAGATGACCCAGCTCGTAAACCTCTGCCGCTCGCTCGAAAAGCTGGACACGAACGCCCTGCTCTCGAAGGTGCACGCCGTGCAGGATACGCTCAAACAGCTCGCCGGCGCGAAGGACAAGATTGCGTCCTTCACCGGAAAGGTCAAGGACGTCATCACCGCCATCGGCGATTTCTTCGACCGCGTGATCGCCCTCTTCCGCAAGTAAACCCGGATAGAAAGAACCCGCCCGCAGGCACTGCCTGCGGGCGGGCTTTCGCGTTCATTTTTCCAGCGCGTCGAGCTTCTCGCGCCGGATGCGGTCGGCGTCCCGGCGGACGAAGTACGCGGGGATGAGGATGAACACCGCGCTCACGGCCGCGGCCAGGAACAGCTCATACGGATAGAGGTAGCTGCCGGCGTAGCTCGGGTACTTGGCGAGAATGGCCGCCGTCGGCTCGAGCGCGACGGCCCGGATGATGAGCGGGTCGATGATGCTCGCGAGCACCATGGGCAGCATGATGTAGATGACCATCTTCACGCTCTGCGACGCGCCGGCGCGCCCGGCGGGCGTATAGTCGCGCGACGAGGCGGTGAACAGCCCCGCCATGGCGAGGTTTCCGGCCATGATGCACGTGCCGCCGACGCACAGCAGCGGCATGGCGTGGCCGACGAACTTGATGCTGTAGGCGATCAGGCCGCCGAGCACCTGCAAAATCGCCACGGGGTAATAAAACTTCTCCTTGCCGAAGCGGTCCATGGCCTTGCCCGCAAGCACGGACAGCACGGCCGAGGCAAGCACGACGATGCCGATGGGCAGGATGTAGTTGTCGATGCCGAGCGTGACCTCGACGAGCGAGATCATGTACGGCTGCCACAGCTGCATGGCAAGGCCGGAGAACATCATGCCGAGAAAGCAGATGTAGATCATCTTGTTGGCGCGGATGTTCGCCGGGCGGAAAGCGTAGAGCACGTCGCGCAGGTACGTGTCGCCCTGCACGGGGCGCAGGGCCGGACTGTCGCGGAAGATGCACAGGCCGAGCACGCCGGCCGCGCTCGTCAGGCCGCCGAGCACGAGGAAAAAGCCCGTCCAGTTGCCGTGCACGGTCATGCCGTCAAAGCCCGCGAAGATGACGATGAGCGCGAGGATGGGCATGATGCTCAGCACGATGTCCACGACGCCGCGGTTCGTGACGTCGGTCACGTCCGTGACCCAGGCGGAAAAGGCCGAGTCGTTGGCCGTGCTGCCGATGGCGGACATGATGCAGTCCATGACGACGAAGAGCGTCACCGCGAGACCGACGTCGCCGCCGACCTGCCCGTTGCCGAAGAGCGCGAACGCCGCCGTTGTGATGCCCCAGAGAATGTACCCCCAGCAGACGAAGGCGCGGCGCTTGCCCACGCGGTCCGACCACGCGGCGCTGAAGATCGTCGCCAGCGCGGCGGCGATGGCGCTGGCCGCGACGGTCGCGGACGTGGCCCAGCCGGCGGCCGTGATATTTTTCTGAATGTAGGTGGAAAAGTAGACGTTCTCGACCATCCAGGCGATCTGCCCGATGAAGCCGAACACCAGCAGACTCGTCCAGACGCGCGCGCCGAGCGGCGTCGCCTTTTTGACGACCAGATTCTCCTGCATGAAAGTTCTCCCCTTTGCAAGGCATTGTCACCCGATTATACCATGTTCTCCCCCCGCCCGGCAACCGGGAAACCGGCTTCCTGCCGCACGGCGCGGCCGTGTCAAAAAATTTTCAAAAAAATTTTTTCGTTTTTGCATTAAAAAAAGAAGTTGGCGCATTATTCTGACAGAACGGAAATGAAATAACTTTTCGTGAGACAGAGCTTGCTTTCCTCATAAGGTTGTTTACCGGTTATTTACAACTTTACCCCACACACACACAAAACTTTTGCTTGCTCTGCAGCGCCTGCGCGACACCGCGCGGGCGCATTCTCTTTTAAACGCCGTGTTCTCTTTCGAAAGAAATAACACCGCCCGGGACTGCTTTCGCCCCGGGCGTTTTTCCGTTTTCCCCTTTTGGCGGCGATCTGCCGTGCGTTTGGAAAGCCTTCCCCTTTGCGGGGAAGGCTTTATGGGGCAGCACTGGTCGAGCGGCGCAGAAACAGAATTACCATGGTGTGTAATGTCAGAAAACACGGCATCCGCCTCGCTGCGCTCAGCACCTTCTCGGCAAGGAGAAGGCAATGCCAGCGCCGCAGGCGTTGTCACCCCTGCTGCGCCATCCGCGGGATGTCCCCCACGCCGTCGAGCACAACGCTCGGCCGGTAGGCAAACTCGTCCAATGTTGCGCGCGTGGACACGCCGCTGAGCACGAGCACGGTGGACATGCCGCTCTCCATGCCGGAGATAACGTCGGTGTCCATGCGGTCGCCGATCATGACGGCCTCGCCCGAGTGGCAGCCGAGCATGCGCAGGCCGGTGCGCATCATGAGCGGGTTCGGCTTGCCGCAGAAATACGCCTGCTTGCCGGTGGCGATCTCGACCGGGGCGATGAGCGCGCGGCACGCGGGGGCGATGCCCTCGTCCGTCGGGCCGCAGGTGTCGGAGTTCGCGCCGATGAGCTTCGCGCCCGCGAGCACGAGATTCGTCGCCTTCGTGAGCGTGTCGAGCGAGTAGGCCCGTGCCTCGCCGATGACGACGTAATCGGGGTTGACGTCGTTCATGGTGATGCCGCGGTCATACAGCGCATTGAGCAGCCCCGCCTCGCCGAGGGCGTACACCGAGCAGCCGGGCGCCTGGTCGGCCAGAAAGGCCGCCGTGGCCAGCGCGCTGGTGTAAAAATGCTCCTCCGGCACGTCGAGCCCCATACGCCAGAGCTTCTGGTGCAGCTCGCGCGGGGTCATGCCGCTGTTATTGGTCAAAAACAGGTATTCCTTGTGCGTGTCCTGCAGCCAGTGGATGAACTCCGCCGCGCCGGGCAGGATGTGGTTGCCGTGGTAGATGACGCCGTCCATGTCGCACAGGAAACCTTTTTTCGCGTTGAAATCGATCATTTCCATGTCCAGTCTCCTTATTCTTGCTTCTGCTCTAAGCTTACCACGCATCCTGCCGCCGGGCAAGCGGCGGGCGCGTCAAATTTGCGTAAAGTCACAGGTCCAGCCGCAGGAAGATCGTCGTGGCCAGCGGGCTGTCGTTGTACGGCGGGATGTCGTAAAACCCGAGCGCGCGGTACATCCGGATCGCGCTCGTGAGAAACGGCAGCGTGTCGAGCAGCATGGCCGTGTAGCCGATGGCGCGGGCATCATCGAGGATGCGCTGCATCATCGCCCCGGCGATGCCCCGGCCGCGAAACGCGGGGCGCACATACAGCCGCTTGAGCTCGCACGTCGTGCCGGCGAGCCGGCGCAGCGCGATGCACCCGGCCGGCTGCCCATCGCACCACGCGACGTAGAGCCGCCCGTCCGGCAGGCCGTACTTTTGCGTCGGGTCGGCGACCTCGGCGTCGTAGTGTTGCAGGTCGAGATAGACCTGAAAATACGGATCGTGCGCGACGAGCATGTGCGTATATTCCGCAAACAGCTCCCGCACCGCCTCCGGCGTGGCATAGCCCAGTTTCAGCTCCATACGTGTCCCTCCCGCATGTCTCGATGGCATTATTTTACCGCATCTGCGCCCCGCGTCAAGCCCTCGTGAAAAAGGACGCGCCGGGCATTGACGCACGCTGGCAAAGCGGCTAAACTAGACCTCAGTTTCTGTTCTCGGAGGCGTCTATGAAAACGACAACCACTCCTTCCGGCACCGGCCGCGCGCGGCTGGGCCTGATCGTGTCCATGACGGTGTTCGGCACGATCGGCCTATTCGTGCGCCGGATCGAGATCACCTCGGCCGAGCTCGCGCTCTGCCGCGCGGGGCTCGCGGCCGTGTTTCTGCTGCTGTATTTTCTCGTCACGCGCAGGCGGCTGTGCCTGAGCGAGATCAAAAAGTCGCTCTGGCTGCTGCTGGCTTCGGGCGCGGCCATGGGCATCAACTGGATGCTGCTGTTCGAGGCGTACAAGTACACGACCATTTCCCTCGCCACACTCAGCTACTACCTCGCGCCCGTGATCGTCACGGCGCTGTGCCCGCTGCTGTTTCATGAGCGGATGACGCGCACGCAGCTGCTCTGCTTTCTCATGTCCACGCTCGGCGTCGCGCTCATCATCGGCTCGGGCGGCGTGCAGGGCGGCGGGTCGGATGTGCGCGGCATTGGCTTCGGCGTGAGCGCCGCGGTGTTTTACGCCACTGTCATCCTGCTCAACAAGTATATCACCGGCGTTCCGGCGCTCGAGCGCACGTTCGTGCAGTTTCTCGCGGCCATTCTGGTGCTCACGCCGTATGTCGCGCTCACATCGGGCTTTCACCCGGGCGTGATGTCCGCGGCCGGGTGGGTGAACCTGCTCATCGTCGGCCTCGTGCACACGGGCCTGACGTACTGCATGTATTTCTCCGCCATCCGGACGCTGCCGGGGCAGGAGTCGTCGCTGCTGAGCTACATCGACCCCATCGTGTCCGTGCTCGTGTCGGTGCTGCTGCTCGGCGAACCGCTCGCCCCGGTGCAGATCGTTGGCATCGTGCTGTTTCTCGGTTTCGCCATCGTAAACGAGCTCACGCACAAAAATGCATAACGCATGAAAACACGAAAAGCCCCACCGGCCTGCGATGTTCG
>HF985669.1 GCA_000432375.1 Firmicutes bacterium CAG:103 | reverse complement strand
TTCGCAGGCCGGTGGGGTTTTTGTACGTCTGTCACCCGGCGCACGCCGGGTCGAGGAGCTGCCGGATCTGCTCGAGATCGTCGGCAAAATAGATGCCCCGCTGCCGCGCCTCGCTCGACAGGCCCAGCTCGATCATGTGCGCCAGCTGCGTGCGCAGACCATCGTAGTAGCCGTTGAGGTTATAGAGGATGCACGGCGCGTCCATCTGCCCGAGCGCAACGCGGGACATCACCTCCGCGATCTCCTCGAGCGTGCCCGTGCCGCCCGGAAAGGCGATGAACGCATCGCCCAGCTCCAGCATCTTCACCTTGCGCTCCGGAAAGTCGCGCGTGACGATGAGCTCGGTCAGCTCGTCGTACAAAAAGCCCTGATCCACAAAAACTTGCGGCTCGACGCCCGTCGCCCTGCCGCCCGCGGCGAGCACGCTCTCGGCGAGCGCGCCCATGAGCCCGTTTTTCGATCCGCCATAGACGAGCGCGTTGCCGCTCTCGCCGATCCAGCGGCCGAGCGCGCGCACCGCGTCGCGCAGTGCGGGGTCATTGCCCGCGTTCGCGCCCAGATAGACCGTAATGTTCATAACCGGTTTTCCTCCCATGTCCGCAGGGCCGCTCCGCCCCGCTTTTTTGCCTGTGCTTTCAAGATATCACGCCCGCCGCATATACAGCAGCGGGTACGGCCCGCCCTGCTCATCGCGGTCGGTGCGTTTGTAGGTCACAAAGCCCATGTGCTCGTAAAAGCCGACGGCCTGCGGGTTCTGCTCGTTGACTGTGACCTCCCGAATGCCGTAGTGTTCCGCGCCGTATTCCAGCAGCCGCCGGCCGATGCCCGGCATCGGGCTGCGCGGCTCAGCAACAGGATACGCCATTTGCCGCCGCTTGTAAACCCCGCCGCCCTGCACAGATCGACCGCAGTATGTGCTTGTCGCGCTTACAACGCGCGCAAAAACGCGCCGATGCCGTCTGCCGTGCAGCCGTGTACCACGAACACAAGCGACTGCGCATACCACGGCGGCTTCGCGCCCGGAACGTGCAGCATTACCGGGTCTGAAAGCCGGAACACCCGGCCGCGCTCGTCCTCGACACATCCGGCCCGCGCGCCGCGAAACATCGCCCGCGGCAGGATCAGCTCCACCCCGCCGACCGGCGCCGGCAGCGGCGTTTTGCAGATAATTCTATGGTACACGCGGCCGCCGACCGTCCTCGTCTTTTCCGCCGCCGAATATTGCGCATACGCGATATCCGCTGCGGTGGGATCTTGCCTTGATGCCATGCGCTCACCTCCGCCGTTTTTGCTCCATGTTACCACATTCCGCAGCCGGACACAAAAACACCCCGCCGAAGGCGGGGTGTTTTGCTGTCAGGCGATCAGATCTTCGTGACGATCTTGATGCCGGGGCCCATGGTGGACGCCGTGACGCAGGACTTGATGTACTGGCCCTTCGCGGCGGCCGGCTTGGCCTTGATGATCGCGCCGATGAGCGCGTTGTAGTTCTCGGTGAGCTTCTCAGCGCCAAAGCTGACCTTGCCGATCGGGCAGTGGATGATGTTGGTCTTGTCGAGACGGTACTCGATCTTACCGGCTTTGGCTTCCTTGATGGCGTTTGCGATGTTCGGCGTGACGGTGCCGGCCTTCGGGGACGGCATCAGGCCCTTGGGGCCGAGCACTTTGCCGAGACGGCCGACGACGCCCATCATGTTGGGAGAGGCGATGACGGTGTCGAACTCGAACCAGTTCTCGCCCTGGATCTTCGCAACAAGATCCTGGCCGCCGGCGTAATCGGCACCGGCGTCGAGCGCTTCCTGGACCTGCTCTTCCTTGCAGAAGACGAGCACGCGGTTGACTTTGCCGGTGCCGTGGGGCAGGACGATGGCGCCGCGGACCTGCTGGTCGGCGTGACGGGAGTCAACGCCCAGCTTCACGTGCAGCTCGACGGTCTCGTCGAACTTGGCCTTGGCGGTCTTGGTGATGAGCTCGAAGGCTTCCTGCGGCTCGTACTGAGCCTGCTTATCAATGAGCTTAGCGCTCTCTTTATAATTTTTACCTCTGAACAATTCAGTTTCCTCCTAATAAAGTGGTTCGTCGGATGGATGATCCTCCCACGATCAGGGAGCGGAATCTGACGGCTTATTCGCCGACCAGAACGCCCATGCTGCGGCAGGTGCCTGCGATCATGCTCATAGCAGACTCAATGCTCGAGCAGTTGAGATCGGGCATCTTCTGCTCTGCGATCTTGCGCAGGTCTTCCTTGCTGATGGTCGCGACCTTATCTCTCTGGGGCACGCCGGAAGCATGCTCGATGCCGCAGGCCTTCTTGATGAGCAGGGCTGCCGGGGGCGTCTTGGTAATGAACGAGAAGCTACGGTCGGCGTACACGGTGATGACGACCGGGATCATCATGCCCATGTCGCCCTTGGTGCGCTCGTTGAAGTCCTTGGTGAACTGGCCAATGTTGATGCCATACTGGCCGAGCGCGGGGCCGACCGGGGGAGCCGGCGTTGCCTTGCCGGCGGGAACCTGGAATCTGACGTATCCAACTATTTTCTGTGCCACTTGAAAGCACCTCTTTCTTGTAAGATTTTAATCCTTGATCGCTTCGACCTGATCGAGTTCGAGGTCGACGGGCGTCTCTCTGCCGAACATGGAAACGACGACGCGGACACGGTCCTTGTCGGGCTCGAGCTCGTCCACCGTGCCGATGAAGCCCTCGAGCGGGCCGTCGGTGATCTTGACGGAGTCGCCGAGCTCATAGCCGACCACTACTTCGTGATGCTCGACGCCGAGGTCGTAAATTTCCTGTTCTGTCAGGGGGATCGCCTTCCCGTCGGCGCCGACGAAGCCCGCGGCGCCGCGCACGTTGTGCACGAGATGCCAGCTCTCATCGGTCAGCACCATCTTCACGAGCACGTAGCCCGGAAAGACCTTGCGCTCGACGGTCTTTTCACCGGAATCGGTGATCTCCTTGACCGTCTCCATCGGGATGTTGACTTCCTGGATCAGATCCTGCATTTTGCGGTTTTCCGCCGCCTTTAGGATGTTCGCGGCCACGCTGTTTTCGTAGCCGGAGTAGGTATGGACAACATACCATTTTGCAAGTTCAGACATGTTACCCACCCAGCTTCAGCAGAAGCTGCACGCCCTGATCGGCCAGCGAGTCGAAGCCCCACAGCACCAGTGCGGAGGCGACCATGACCACCAGGCAGACCGCGGTGTTGTTTGCCGTCTGCTTCGGCGTCGGCCACACGACCTTTTTGAGCTCGCTCTTCATGTCGCGGAACCATTTGCCGATGCGTTTGAAAAACGGGAGTTTTTTATCGACTTTCTTGACGGCTTCGGTGGAAGTTTCTTTCTTTTCCGGTTTCTTATCAGCCATGAATCATTCCGTCCTTTCGAAAGTCTTATTTGGTTTCAACGTGCTTGGTGTGCTTGCGGCAGAAGGGGCAATACTTACTCAGTTCGAGCTTTTCGGTAGTGTTCTTCTTGTTCTTCATGGTGTTGTAGTTCCGCTGCTTGCACTCTGCGCATCTGAGCGTCACCTTGACACGGGATCCAGCTTTAGCCATATTTTTCGGCACCTCCTTATTGATTTCGCCCCTGTCGGGACGTGATTGCCTCCCTGTATGAGCCGAAAGGGCATAAAAAGGGAACCTCTCGACTGACAGGTAGATTCACTATACCACACTCCCTGTCAAAGGTCAAGCCTTTTTGCGCCGTGGCAAACGGGTCGCAAATGCTATCGTAAAACCCGAAG
>HF985668.1 GCA_000432375.1 Firmicutes bacterium CAG:103 | reverse complement strand
CGGTGTCCACGATGCGGCTCGTGTACGCCGGCAGCGACAGCTCGCAAAACGACTGCGCCACGAGCAGCAGCACGATCAGCGCCACGGCCGGGATGTGCCCGCGCAGGTATTTCAGCACCCGCATGGCGCGTCCTCCTTCTGCTCTTCATAAATCTGCTGGGCGATCTCCCCCGCCCGGTCGCTCAGGCGCAGCAGCTCGCGCGTGTCCGCCTCGCCCATGCGGCGGTAGACCTCCGACAGGCACGCGACTGCCTCGTCGAGCGACGTCTGCACCTCGTGCCGCCCCTGCTCGGTCAGGCGCACGACGACGCGCCGGCGGTCAGCCGTGTCGCGCGCGCGGGTGATCGCGCCCTTGCGCTCGAGATTGTTGAGCATGGCCGCGATGCGCGCCGTGCTCAGGTCGAGCAGCGTGCTCAGCTCACCGGCTGTACGGCCGTCCGCCCCGGCATTGAGGCAGCCGAGCAGGCGCATCTCGCCCTGCGAAAAGATCTGGCTGAGGTCCTCGCGGCGCGCGTGGTTGAGGATCATCGCGCGCACCTGTTCGCGCGCGATCTGTTCAAAAAAATCCATGATCGGTTCGCTCCGTTTCTC
>HF985667.1 GCA_000432375.1 Firmicutes bacterium CAG:103 | reverse complement strand
GCCGGTGATGGGGTTGAAGTTGGAGTAAAACAGCGCACCGAGCAGGATGCCGACGAACAGCGACGAGTAAACTTCCTTCGTGATGAGTGCGAGGATGATGGCGACGATCGGCGGCACGAGTGCCCAGAACGAAAACGCCATGCGGCTGGTGGATGTGATCTCGCCGGTGCCCTCGCAGGCACTGCATTCTTCACCCTGCGAGATGCCGGTACCATTGCACGTGGTGCAGGTGATGGACTTTGCCGCATCGTCCCCGTCATCGGCGGCGAGCGCGCACACGCTCAGCAGCGACACGGCCATGACGACGAGCAGCAGAACAGCCAGGATCTTGCGTCTGGAATTCATCTTGAAATTCCTCCCATAAAAAAATGTCATGAACAGAGCATACTGTTCATGACACTTGAAACTCCTGGTCAATGACAGCGCTCCGCGAATGCGGCAGTCCGGCGGATGTTCTCCGACGGCCCAGGCAATCCCGCGGCAGGAACCTGCGAGACCCTTCGGCGGCTGCCCCTTTCCCCTCCCGGTTACCTGCCGGTGAGCGAGGGTACTGATGACTTCCGCGCCTCTATCATGCTTTGTTCAGCAAGTTCAGTATACGGTCGTCCCTACGAAATGTCAACCAGTTTTATGACCAATTTGTGAATTTTGTATGCTTTTGCGTTTTTCACAGGAAATGTGTATTTTGTTTGTGCGATTTTAATAAAAACGTGTGGATGGTCAAGCCTGACCGGCCAAAGCGTGAGAAGCCGCCGCTGCCTGCCGGATATCCGAGCCACAGGGGGTGCTCGAGGGGGCAGAGCCCGCCTCGAATGGGATCTGTGCGTTCCATTTGCAAAATGGAACGCACCTGCCGGATGCCCGGCAGGTGCGTAACGGAACCGTTGCTTGGCTCAGCGGCTGCCCTTGTCGTAGGGGATGCCCTCGGCCTTGGGGGCGCGGGAGCTCTTGGACGTAAAGGCGAGCACGATGATCGTGATGAGGTACGGCAGCATCTGATAGAAGTGCGCGCTGATGCCGATCTGCGCGAGCAGATACACGCCGTCGCCGTTGATGTCGAGGCTGGTGTAGGCCGCGGCGATGCACTTGAACAGGCCGAACAGCAGCGACGCGCCCGCGATGTTCAGCGGCTTCCAGTTGCCGAAGATCATGACGGCGAGGGCCAAAAAGCCGAAGCCCGCCACGTCGCCGTTGGACGAGCAGTTGGCCGTGGTCAGCGCGTAGACGAAGCCGCCCATACCGGCCAGCGCGCCGGAGATGGTCGTGCCGGCGTAGCGCATCTTGTAGACGTTGATGCCGAGCGAGTCGGCCGCCTGCGGATTTTCGCCGCACGCGCGCAGGCGCAGGCCAAAGCGCGTCTTGTACAGCAGGATCGACAGGATGATGAACACCAGGATGCACACATAGGTGGCCAGATACACCTTATTGATAAACGTCTCGCCGAAGAAACCGAGGTCGACGGACCTGTCGATGCCGAGCGTGCTCTTTTTGATCATGAACCAGCTGGCCGAGTCACCGCTGGCCATGTTGAGCGTGTTCTGGTTGGCGATGATGCGAATGAAGAACAGCACCAGCGCGGGCGCCAGCAGGTTGAGCGCCGTGCCGCCGATGGTCTGGTCGGCGCGCAGGTTGATCGATGCGAACGACAGCAGCAGCGAAAACAGCGCGCCCATGGCCGCCGACACGAGCATGGCCAGCAGCACGAGGCCCTGCAGCGTGCCCCAGTCCCCGGCCGCTTTGGCGGCGGTGAAGGCCTCCAGGCCCTGCATCTGGCGCACGAAGAGCACGCCGATGAATGCGCCGAAGATCATGATGCCCTCGAGCGCGAGGTTGATGATGCCGCTGCGCTCGGCAAACACGCCGGCGAGCGCCACGATCATGAGCGGGACGGCATAGATCAGTGTCTGTTGGATGAGAAAGCTCATGCCTGCTCGCCTCCTTCCGCGACGGGCGCATCCGCGTCCGGGTCTGTGATGGCCGGGTCCGGATGCAGATCCGGGTCTCCGAGCGACTGCGCGGGCTCGACGGGCTGATCGTCCGCCGGCGTGTCGCCGGACTTGCGCTTTTTCTTCCGGCCGTCGAGCAGCATGCGGATCACGAGCGAGAACGCGCTCAGATACACGATGGCCGCGATGATGACGTCCGTGATGTATTCGTTATACGCCGTGAGGTTGGTCAGCTGCAGGCCCGCGATGTCGAGCACGGACATGAAGATGGCCGTGAAGATGACGGCGATGGGATTGTTGACCGCGAGCAGGGCGACCGGGATGCCGTTGAAGCCCTCGGCCGGGAGCGTCTGGTACGTGCTCCAGAAAAACTCCGTATTGCCGGACAGGTAGTACAGCGCAGCGCCACCGCCGGCGAGTCCGCCCGCGATGGCCATGGACAGGACGATGTTGCGCTTGTCGCGGATGCCGGCGTAGCGGGCGCTGTGGCGGTTCATGCCGCAGGCCTTGAGCTCGTAGCCGAGCGTCGTCTTGTTCATGAGGATGTACATACCGATGGCGAAGAGGATCGCCACGAGGATGCCGGCATTGACCTGCGAGTTCGGGAAGAGCTTGTCGAGCCCGAGCTTCGCCGTGGCCACGTCGTTATAGGTCGTCTTGTAGATGTAGCCGGACTTGGTGTTCTCGACCAGGTTTTTGAAGTTGCTGATGTCGAACATCCACGTCACGAGGTTTGCCGCCAGCCAGTTGGTCATGATGCTCGCCAGCACCTCGTTGATGTTCAAAAACGCCTTGAGCGCGCCGGGGATCGCGCCCCAGAGCGCACCGGCGGCGACGCCGCCGAGAAACGCAAGGATCCAGATCAGCCACGGGGCGACGCTGCTCGATGGGATGCCGAGCGCGATGCACAGCGACACGAGCGTGCCCATGAGGTACTGGCCGGGCGCGCCGATGTTGAACAGGCCGGTCTTGAACGCCACGGCGACGGACAGGCCCGTCATAATCAGCGGCGTGGCGCGGAAGAGCATATTGCCGAAGTTCGTAGAGTTGAAGCCCCAGGTGAGCACGCCGGCGGCGGTGCGGCCGGTGCTGAACAGGCCGGCGAACACGATGCGGATGCCGTCCCAGACGCTCGACGCGCCGAGCTCCGGATTCGAGAAGCCGACGGCGGCGATGATGACGCTGCCGACGACGAGACCGATGAGGATCGACAGCAGCGACGCGAGGATCTTCTTGGTCATGTCCTTTTCATAAAGGGTGCGGAGTTTGTTCTGCTTCATGCCGATTCACCGTCCTTCCCGCTGCGCTTGGCGCCGGACATATACAGACCGAGCTCCTGCACGGTCGTCTGCTTCGGGTCGAGCTCGCCGACGATCTGCCCCTCGTACATGACGAGGATGCGGTCGGACAGGCTCATGACCTCGTCGAGCTCGAGCGACACGAGCAGCACGGCCTTGCCCGCGTCGCGCTGGGCGACGAGCTGCTTGTGGATGTATTCGATCGCGCCGACGTCGAGGCCGCGCGTGGGCTGCACGGCGATGATGAGCGGTTTGTCCCGGTCGACCTCGCGGGCGATGATGGCCTTCTGCTGGTTGCCGCCGGACATGCTGCGCGCGATCGTGACGGCGCCCTGGCCGCTGCGGACGTCGAACTGCTCGATGAGCCGGTCGGCATAGGCGCGCACGGCGTCGCGGCGGATGAAGCCGCCGTGCTGGAACTGCGGCTCTTTATAGCGCTGGAGCACCATGTTCTGCTCGAGCGTGAAGTCGAGCACGAGGCCGTGCTTGTGCCGGTCCTCGGGGATGTGGCTCATGTTCCTGCCGCGGCGGCGGATGGAGGCGTGCGTGATCGTCTCGCCGCAGAGCGTGACCGAGCCGCCCGTGATCTTGTCCAGGCCGGTCAGGCCGTGGATGAGCTCCGTCTGGCCGTTGCCGTCGATGCCGGCGATGCAGACGATCTCGCCCGCGCGGACATTGAACGACACATGATCGACGGCGTTGCGCTTGTGCAGGTGCGACAGGACGCACAGATCCTCCACATGCAGGATCTCCTCGCCGGGGTGAGCCGGCGTCTTGTCGATGACGAGCTGCACGGGGCGGCCGACCATCATGTTCGACAGCTCCTGCTTGTTCGTGTCGCAGGTGTTGACCGTGCCGATGCACTTGCCCTTGCGCAGGACGGTCACGCGGTCGGCCACGGCCATGATCTCATTGAGCTTGTGCGAGATGAAGAGGATTGACTTGCCCTCGCGCGCAAACTCCTTCATCGTGGCCATGAGC
>HF985666.1 GCA_000432375.1 Firmicutes bacterium CAG:103 | reverse complement strand
TCCATCGTCACGCTCTCATGTAAAGCAGATATTTCCGCTGATTGCTATTATGAGGATTATGCCAATGCCCCTTGGGATCCGGAAGAAAAAGAATATGTATTTGTTGATACGATACAAATGCGCGAGGAACATAAAGCACGGTTTGGGTGCAGAATTGAGATTGACCGAGAAGCAAAGACATTCAAAGTGTTTCCGTTTATAGTTGCTTTGGGTGGTGATTCAAGAAGCAACAGGTATGAAGTTGAAGAACACCCCGGCGAAGATGATGAAGAAAAAATTCGGGATATGGACAGAGAAGCACTTGGATTCCAGGCGCTCGGAAGCTATGAATCATACTTAGAGGATAATTTGCCTGATTCACATTTTTACGCAGATATAATCGAAAGGTTTGAGAAAATAAATGGCTTATACCGAAAGTATGATGACTGCTGTATTAGTTTTGATGACTTGTTGGCCGAACTCAATGCTGCCAATCCCAAAGAAACCATCAAACTGATATATGAAAGATTGCTGGAAGTATCAGATATACCGCGCATTGCCAATGTAGAAAATATCACAGATTCCGAGGTTGAAGAAATTCAAGCATGGGCAAATGCCCAATATGAACGGGCGTCTGAGATCGCGGATATAGACACACTGCCGGATGTAATTGCTTTCGGGGAAACGATTACAATTAGAGGTGTGGACGGAAGCGAAGCATCGTTGTCCATAGGAGATAATCAGATAAGCCCTGACGAGGGCAGCGAAGAAGTTATTGACATTTGTTTTTCTAACGGGGATGAAAATACGACCAGCGGATATATAAAACTGACTGTTGGCTATTTGAATTTCGATGAAGACGGTGGAGCAGCGGATGGTATAAGTGATGAGGTAGAATACGAATATCACGACATACTAAAAGAATTGGATAATTTCATTTATGCTCAAAATTGTCTTATTGAAAAAGACACTCGTATTGCTGAGATTATCAGCGAAGCCATAAAAACAAATGGTGACAATACCTAAAACAAAAAACGCGGGGCGCAGCAGCCATCATCGGCTGCCGCGCCCCGCGTCGTCTTTTACTCTGCGTCGGAAAGCGTCATTGTGAATTGCGCTTCCTCAAATGCTGCGT
>HF985665.1 GCA_000432375.1 Firmicutes bacterium CAG:103 | reverse complement strand
ATTGCCTTTGGCAATGCCTCCGTCACGCCTCCAGCTCCCCCGCGCCGCGGGTCACATCGTGGATCCACCTGCCGGAGCGCAGCCGCGGGAAACACAAAAAGATCTGCACGATCACATCGATCGACATGAGCGGGTACACATACCGGATGTCGAGCTTCCACACCAGCGCCGTGAGCGCCGCCAGCGGCAGGCACACGGCGTACAGCGGCCCGACGTCGCACAGCATCGCATAGCGCACGTCGCCGCCGCCGCGCAGCACGCCGACGATGTTCGTCAGGCTCACGCTCGACACCGGCTGCACGAGCATCAAGATCCCCATCATATACATCGCAATGTCGCACGCTTCGCCCTCCATGTGCATCAGCGGCAGGATGTACGGCCGCAGCAGCACATTGCGCACGAGCGCGATGATGCCCATGCACACGAATCCGACGACGAGCGCCAGAGCGTCGAGCACCCACGCCTTGCGCTGCACGCTGCCGCGGTTGCCGCGGCCGATCTCCCGCCCGATGAGCACGGCGGCCGCGCCGCCCGCGGCGAACGACGCCGGGGTCATCATGCGCTGCAGGTTCCCGGCGATGGTGTAGGCCGAGAGGATGGGCGTGTTATTGTCCATATGCCCCATGATGACCGTGTAGAGCGAAAACGCGAGCGACCACAGACACTCGTTGCACACGACGGGCAGGGCGTATTTGGCGAAGTCCTTTGCGATCACGCGGCCGGGGTGCAGCAGCGCGCGCGGCATGAGCGGCAGCCGGCGGCTGACGGCGGCATACACGCACAGCACCGCGACCTCGAACGCGCGGCTGATGAGCGTGGCGACGGCCGCGCCCGCGCAGCCAAGCATGGGCGCGCCGAGCTTGCCGTAGATGAGCACCCAGTTGAGAAAGATGTTCAGCACGCCGGACACGGTGAGCAGCGCCGCGCCGAGGCGGGGATTTTCCGTGCTGCGCTGGGCGGCGATGTACACGCCGCTGATGGCGGAGAAGAAATACGAAAAGCCGACGTAGCGCGTGTACGCCGCGCCGGGCGCGACGAGGTCGGCATTGTTGGTGAGCACGCGCATGATCTGCTCCGGGATGCAGAACGCCGTGATGGCGAGCAGGCCCGTGATCGTCGTGGACACGAACAGCGCGATGCCCATCACGCGGTTGATGGCCTCCTGATCGCCGCGGCCGTGGTACTGCGCCACGAGCACGCTCATGCCGCTCTGCACGCCGAAGATCATCAGCTGCATGACGTAAAACGGACTGTTGGCCATCGTCACGGCGGCGAGCGCCGTCTCGCCGAGCACGCCGACCATGAACGTGTCGGCCATGGACATGGAAAACGTCACAAAATTTTGCAAGATCATCGGGAGCATGAGCAAAACGGCCTCCCGGATGAAGGTTTTTTCCTCGCGGATGAGACGCATGGGACTACCTCCTTTGCGCAGTCTGTTTATCATACCATGATTTCCCGCCGCGCGCAACCGTGCCCCTGCCCCGCCGCATCGTCCCGTTTCCCAACCGCCGGTCATTGACACCCGCCGTCCTTTGCGCTAAAATAGCGCTGTTGTGCCCCCGTAGCTCAGTTGGATAGAGCG
>HF985664.1 GCA_000432375.1 Firmicutes bacterium CAG:103 | reverse complement strand
CCGTCCGTCTACGACCCCGGTGACGCCGGTGAAGACTAATACAGAGGAGAATGCAGTATGAGCAAAGGAAAGTTTTATATCACGACCCCGATCTATTACCCTTCGGACAAACTGCACATCGGCCACACCTACTGCACGGTTGCGACCGATGCGATCGCGCGCTACAAGCGCATGTGCGGCTATGACGTTATGTTCCTGACCGGCACGGACGAGCACGGCCAGAAGATCGAGGAGAAGGCCGAGGCTGCCGGCGTCACGCCCAAGCAGTTCGTGGACAACATCGTCGAAGGCCCCGGCGGCGTGCGCGCGCTGTGGAAGCTGATGAACATCTCCAACGACCGCTTCATCCGCACGACGGACGATTATCATGTCGAGGCCGTGCAGCGCATCTTCAAGAAGATGTACGAAAAGGGCGATATCTATAAGGGCAAGTATTCCGGCATGTACTGCACGCCGTGTGAGAGCTTCTGGACCGAGAGCCAGCTCGTCGACGGCAAGTGCCCGGACTGCGGCCGCGAGGTGCACTATGCCGAGGAGGAGGCGTACTTCTTCCGCCTGTCGAAGTATGCCGAGCCCGTGCGCGAGCTGCTGCTCAGCGGCACGTTCCTCGAGCCTGCCAGCCGCGTCAACGAGATGATCAAAAACTTCATCGACCCCGGCCTGGAAGATCTGTGCGTGTCGCGCACGAGCTTCACGTGGGGCATCCCGGTCGATTTTGACCCCGGCCACGTCGTCTACGTCTGGGTCGACGCGCTGTTCAACTACTGCACGGCCCTCGGCTTCCTGAACGACAAGTACGACGATTACGAGAAGTTCTGGCCCGCCGACGTGCACATGGTCGGCAAGGAGATCGTGCGCTTCCACTCCATCATCTGGCCGGCTATGCTCATGAGCATGGGCATGCCCCTGCCGAAGAAGGTCTTTGGCCACGGCTGGCTGCTGCTCGGCGGCGGCAAGATGTCGAAGTCGAAGGGCAACGTCGTCGACCCCGTCTTGCTCGCCGAGCGCTACGGTGTGGACGCGCTGCGCTATTACCTCCTGCGCGAGTTCCCGCTCGGCAGTGACGGCAACTTCTCCAACGATCTGCTCATCTCCCGCATCAATACCGACCTCGCCAACGACCTCGGCAACCTCCTGAGCCGCACCGTCGCCATGGTCATCAAGTACTTCGGCGGCACGCTCCCGGCCGAGCGCGAGCACGATGCGCTCGACGATGAGCTCATCGCCATGGCATCCTCCCTGCGCGGGACGTATGCCGGCTATATGGACAATTTCGGCACGCAGCAGGCGCTCATCGAGGTGTTCAAGGTCATTTCCCGCGCCAATAAGTATATCGACGAGACGGCGCCCTGGGTCCTCGCCAAGGACGAGAGCAAGCGCGCGCGCCTGGCCACGGTGCTGTATAACCTGCTCGAGACGCTGCGTATCACCGTCACGCTGCTGCTGCCCTTCATGCCCGACAGCTGCGCGAAAGCCTTCACGCAGATCGGCGCCGCGGCAGAGCAGACCACGTGGGACAATGCCGCCGTCTGGGGCGTGCTGCCCGCGGACGTCACGGTGCACAAGGGCGAGACGCTCTTCCCGCGCATCGACATGGCCAAGGAACTCGCCGAGCTCGAGGCACTCAAGGCCGCGAAGGAAGCGGCCGCCGCGCCGAAGTCTGCGCCCGTGCTGCCGGATGTGACGATTGACGACTTTTCCAAGTGCGACATGCGCGTGTGCAAGGTCCTCAAGTGCGAGCCGGTGAAAAAGTCCGATAAGCTCCTGTGCTTCACGCTCGACGACGGCAGCGGCACCGACCGGCAGATCCTCTCCGGCATCGCCAAGTACTACCGCCCCGAGGAGCTCGTCGGCAAGACCGTCGTGGCGATCCTGAACCTGCCGCCGCGCAAGATGATGGGCATGGCCTCCAACGGCATGCTCCTCTCGGCCGAGAAGGACGGCAAGCTCAACCTGCTCATGCTCGATGACAGCGTGCCCGCCGGCGCGCAGCTTTGCTGAGCGGCCGCA
>HF985663.1 GCA_000432375.1 Firmicutes bacterium CAG:103 | reverse complement strand
CGCACGCAGGAGATCAAGGAGCGCGTGCTGCATCTGTAACGTGCAAAAACGAAAACCGGCGGGCGTGTCCATGCGATACGTCCGCCGTTTGTGAGGAAACTGCTATGTATTATGGAGAGATCAAGACCTGCGACATTGCCAACGGCGTCGGCGTGCGCGTGACGCTGTTCGTTTCCGGCTGCACGAACCACTGCTACAACTGCTTTCAGCCGCAGACGTGGGATTTTCACTACGGCAAGCCGTTTGACGCGGCGGCCGAGCAGGTGATTTTTGCCGAGCTGGAAAAGCCCTTTATCCGCGGCCTGACGCTGCTCGGCGGCGACCCGTTCGAGCCGGAAAACCAGCGCGCGCTCGTGCCGTTTCTGCGCCGGGTGCGCGCGCAGTATCCGGACAAGGACATTTGGGCGTATTCGGGCTTCACGCTCGACAAGGAGCTCACGGTCGACGGCACGCACCCGCGCTGCGAGGTCACGGACGAGATGCTCTCGCTCATCGACATCCTCGTCGACGGGCGCTACGTGGACGCGCAGCGCAACATCAGCCTGCGTTTCCGCGGCTCGGAAAACCAGCGCATCATCGACATGGACCGGACCCGCGCGGCGGGCCGCATCGTACTCTGGGAGGGCATGAACGGATGGAAGTGAAGATCCAGAAGCTGCGGCCCGGCGCTGTGACGCCCCGCCGCGGCAGCGCGGACGCTGCCGGCTATGATCTCTATGCCTGCCCGGCGGACGGGCAGTGCGTCACGATCGCGCCGCACACGACGGCCATGATCGGCACGGGCCTCGCCCTCGCCATCCCGGCGGGGTATTTCGGCGGCGTGTTCGCGCGCAGCGGGCTGGCCTCTAAGCAGGGGCTGCGTCCGGCCAACTGCGTCGGCGTGATCGACGCCGATTACCGCGGCGAGTGCACCGTCGCGCTGCACAATGACACGGACGAAGTGCGCACCGTCGCGCCCGGCGACCGCATCGCCCAGCTCGTGATCCTGCCGTTTCTCGCGGCGGAGTTTGCAGAGGCGGATGCGCTCGACGAGACTGACCGCGGAGCGGGCGGCTTCGGCAGCACCGGCCGGTAAAGCAACAAAAAACGCAGCCCCCTTCGCTCGAAGGGGGCTGCGTCTTTGTTTTTTTCAGCGGCAGTCTGCAAACACGGACGAGAACTCGTTGAGATTTTCGCACGTGTAGCGCCGGGTGTTGTCCTCGCACACGGGCAGCATCTGCTGCGTGAACGCGGCGCAGCGCGTCCATTCGTCGGTGACGGCCTGACTGTGCGCGGTGTTCAGGTCATAGTGCTGCGCGAGATAGTCGGCGAGGTAGGGCGTGAATTTCTCCGCGCCGAAAATGTTCAGATGCTCGGCGTTGGCGAAATCATTGAGCGGGTCGAGGCCGATGGCGTCCATCTGCGTGTCGAAGTTCGCAAAATCATACCCGTACTCGTGCACGACCGCCTCCAGCTCGGCAAACACGGCGTCATAGTTTTCAATGACGGTGCGGTGCGGGAAGCGGGCAAAGAGCACGTTTTTGATTCCCTGTGCCTTGGCTGTCTCGCAGAAGTTGCGCAGGCTCTGCTCGTTGAAATCGTCGAGCGATTGCTGGCGCACGGGGATCTCATCCGTCTCCGTGAGGAACATGGAGATGGACAGAAACGGCTTGGTGTACGAATAGCCCGCGTCGCGCGCCTGCTGCTGCAGGGACAGCGAATTGCGGATGAGGTCCGGCTTTCTCCAGTTGTCGTGGTATTTGAGCAGCGGTACATAGTATGACAGCCGGTCGCCCTGCACGCACTCGTCAATGGCCTGCACCTTGTTGCGCGAGAGACGCAGCGTGTCGAGCCATTCGCGCGTTGCGGCCGTACCGAGCTCATCCCGCTCTGCCTCCGTGTAGAGAAAGCCATTGACCTCGACCACGTAGACAGACGGATTTTGCCGCTTGGCGCTCTCGCGCAGCATGGACGCATAGAGCGTGCCCTGCGCGGCCGATACGGCCAGCGGGTAACTTGTAAACCCGGCGTGCTGCCATGCCAAAGGTGCGCAATAGTCGGTAAACGTCTCACTCGCACCGAGGATCATAACGTCGAGCGAGTTTTTCGGCTCAAGATAAAAGCTGCGTATGTACTGCTGCTCGGTGGCGTTGTTGATGGTCAGCAGCCGCGTGAGCGCGCCGTAGACCAGCG
>HF985662.1 GCA_000432375.1 Firmicutes bacterium CAG:103 | reverse complement strand
CTCGTCGTCGCGCCCCGCACGGGGCGCGTGGATTGAAATGCCAGAATACCGTCCGCTTCCATAGCGTCCTTGTCGTCGCGCCCCACATGGGGCGCGTGGATTGAAATTGGCGTGCCTTGCCGCGCACCTGGCGCAGACGGGTCGCGCCCCACACAGGGCGCGTGGATTGAAATGACGTGCCGTTAAGCAGCTTTTTCAGGCCATCAAAGTCGCACCCCGCACGGGGTGCGCGGATTGAAATTCGATCATCGTGCAGGGCTTCTCTTTCCAAATCGTCGCGCCCCGTGCAGAACGCCCCCAACGGCAGACGCCCCGGACTGCAAATGCAGTCCGGGGCGTTCATATAAAAGGAAGGCATGCTCTGCCGAAAGGACGAGATCGGAAGCGCGCGGACACCGTCGCGCAACGGGAGAAGAGGTACCATGAAAGATTGAAAAGAGACCTCTGGGCCTGCACGCTTCCAAATGAGGGGGTATGTTCAGCATAGAACAAATTGCGCCACAAGGAAAGCCACGGAACCGCAGTTTCGTGGCTTTTTGCCTCACTTATGCGTTTTTGTGGTCTAATGTGTGCTCCCAGGCATCGCCGAGCTCCTTCCACCGGCCCATGATATCCTTCCACAGGTGCAGCGCCCAGGGCGCAAACACCTCCGGCGGCGGGCAATCCGGCCGGCTGAGCCAGTTTTGAATGATGTCCATGACCACATCCGACATCTTCCCGGACATGAACGCCTCGGTCTGCGGGTCGGAAAAGAGGTCGGAAAAGTCCGCCTGCAGGTACGGCCGCAGCCGGGCGCAGAGAAAGTCGTGGAACGAATTCTGTCCCGTGAACGTGAGCGCGCGGGCATAAAACGCGCGGTCGGCGTACAGATACGTGCACACGCGCCCGAAGAGGTCGAACAGGCCCGGCTCATCGTCGCCGATCGCCTTCTGAAAGCCCTTGTCGTAGATCCACGTCACGAGCTGGTACTTGTCCGTAAAGTGCCGGTAGAACGTGCGGCGGTTGATCTCCGCGGCCGCGCACAGATCGGTCACGGTGATGTCCGCGAAGTCGCGCCGGAGCATGAGCTCCTTGAGACTCTCGGCGAGCACTTTTTTCGTTGCGGATTCGCGCATGGCAGCCGCCCCCTTCCGGTATTCCTGCCGCCAGTATAGCGCACACGCGGCGAAACTGCAACCGGCCGCCGGATCAGGCCGCGCCCTCGTCCAGTTCCCGCTGCAGCCGCGGCGCGATGCGCGTGCAGAACACCGTCACCGTCACGGCCGCGCCGAGCAGATCCGAGATCGTCGCCGCCCAGAACACCTCCGTCACCGGCGCGATGTGCCGCAGCACGAGCCGCGGCACCGGCGTAGTGTCAAATTCCCGGTCCATGACCTCAGACTCCCACGTGATCTTTCTGCCCCTATCCTACCACAGACCGCGCCCGCGCGACAGCGAAAATTTTTCGGCCCGGCGGATGACCAGCCGCCCCCTTCGGCGTCCTGCACAAAGTGACACAATTCCTGCCCGCTGTGCCGCAAAGCATTGCAATCGCAGGCATTTTTCGCTACAATAAAGACAATCTGAAATTAGGAGGCCATGCCATGCATCCGCGCAACCTGCACCTGTATTTCTTCAGCCCCACGGGCGGCACGCAGCGCGTCGCCGGGCTCTTCGCGGAAAATCTGAACGCGGCCGACGCCTGCACCGACATCACCGTGCACGCCGAGGTGAAGACGTTTTCTGCCGACGACTGCCTGCTCGTGTTCTTCCCGGTCTATGGCGGGCGCGTGCCCGGGCCGTGTCTCGCGCGCATGCGCGCCCTGCGCGGGACGGACACTCCGGCCGTGCTCGTGGCCGTGTTCGGCAGCCGCGCCGTGG